>JBAZDY010000055.1:0-7538 GCA_041654215.1 Candidatus Omnitrophota bacterium | reverse complement strand
TATTGGAATGTCCAACACTATATAGCTTATAAACAGCCATAAACTGGGGTAAGATCATGTTCATATTGAACCAACTAATAATGCCCGCGCCCTGGGCGACCGAACCCGCAGGGCGAGAAAGTCCCTTTAGGGAGGACGCTCCCGCATTGAGCGGGCATCAACCGCCCCGTTTGTCAAATTATTTGCTACGCGGTTTAAAAAATTGCCCCGGCATTTATCAGAACCGGCGCGGGGATCCCTGCCTCCTTTGATCTTTACGCCATAGCAGGTGCCGAATTTGGGACTGACTTCTTTATAATATTTACATTCGCGACACTTCATGTTCTAGGCTTTAGATAAAGGTTATAATATCGGGGAAGAAGGACCCCAAATTCTTCGCCGAAAGAGCAAATAATAATATAGGATCGCTGGCTTAAACAGGTTAGAACCTGTTTAATGGCATGAACCAACGATCATCCGATCTTCACTTCCACTGAATGCTCTACTCGATCATCAATAAGCTGTACTTGCATTTCCTTCTGAGCGAGGCCATCCACCTGAACAGAAGTTACACGATCTGACGGACTTAAGCGCTCAAAAGTAATATGGTAGAAGGTCTCTCTGTAGCGGTAATGCAGCTTCCAATGAGACCAATCAGCGGGAAAACGCGGTTCAAAATAGATCTTGTCCACCTTTAACCTGACCCCTAACAAATACTTCACGATTAACTGGTACATCCAGCCTGCGGATCCGGTATACCAGGTCCATCCTCCGCGTCCGGCCAAACCAGGAGAAGAATAAACATCTCCGGCCATCACATAGGGCTCCACTTTATAGACAACGCACTTATCCGCAGTATCAGAATGATATACCGGATTGATCATATTAAACAGCTCCCAGGCCCGCTTTTTATCTCCTAAGGATGCAAACGCAATCGCCACCCAGATCGCAGCATGCGTGTACTGCCCCCCATTTTCTCTAACACCGGGAACATACCCTTTAATATATCCCGGATTGAGCAAACCTGTGTCAAAAGGAGGGTCAAGCAACTTTATGATCGCCTGTTTCCTGTCAACAAGCTGCCGATCCACCTGCTCCATGGCCATTCTTGCCCTCTCCCGTTTAACCGCGCCTGAAAGCACTGCCCAGGATTGCGGGATAGAATCTATCCTGCATTCTTTATTTTGGGAAGAACCTAAAGAATCCCCATTGTCGAAATAAGCCCGGCGATACCACTCACCGTCCCAGCCATGCTCTTCAATATTTTTTGACAGCTTCCCGGCCTCTTCAAGACAAAACTCCGAAAAAGCCTTATCCCCATGCCGGGCGGCTAAAACCGCCATCGACTTAAGAACATCGAATAGGAAAAAAGCAAGCCACACGCTCTCGCCTTTTCCATCGCGGCCAACCATATTCATTCCGTCGTTCCAATCCCCGCTTCTCATAAGAGGAAGACCGTGAACGCCAAACTCCAAACATCTCTTTACGCTTAAAACACAATGCTCATAAAGTGTCCCCGTGCGCGCGGAAATTTTCGGGATATCGTAATAAGACTCTTCTTCCTGTTTAAGCAAAGGCCCTTCAAGAAAACCGACCGTTTCATCAAGGATGCCCGTATCGCCGATCTCTTCAACATATAAACAAGCAACAAACGGAAGCCATAAATAATCGTCCGAACACCGGCTGCGGATCCCGCGTCCGGTTGTCGGATGCCACCAATGCTGTACATCGCCCTCAACAAACTGGCGCGCGGCAAAGGCCAGCAGTTGTTCCCGGATCATTTCTGGTTTCGAATGGATGAGCGCCATCACATCCTGAAGCTGATCCCGAAAACCCAAAGCCCCGCCGGACTGATAATAACCGCTGCGGCCCCATAAACGGCAACTAATCACCTGATATTGCAGCCATCCGTTCACCAAATAATTGAACGAGGCGTCCGGCGTTTCCACATATACCGTCCCCAAAGTCCGCTTCCAGAATTCCCACACATTTTCAAGTTCCTTATGCGCCGCGTCGATGCCTCGAAAACGCCTAACGAGCTCCCGCGCATCATCAGCCGTGTCCCCGGAACCAAAAATAAAAAGGACCTCTTTCTCCTGACCCTCCTCCAGTTCCAGCTTAACCTGCGTAGAAACACAGGGATCCATCCCCGCACCCACTTTCCCGGAAAGCCGATCCCGGCGCATCACCAAAGGCGATGCCATCGTGCCGTTTCTCCCTATAACCTCGATCCGGTCCCCGCTAACAAAACGCGTCAGCTCGCTGACATCCAGAAAAACAGTTCTGCCGGAGAACTCCTTATTGTAAGAATTTCTGGCAAAAAGCGCGCCACTCTTCGGATCGATCTCGGTCACGATATGCATATGGTATTTATCCCTGGCAACGCCCATCACAAGTTCACAATACGCCGTCGCGGAAAGCTGTCTCCGGAGTCCGGAAACATTCCTGACTTTCAGAATCGAGAATTTGACCGCGGACTCCAGTGAAACAAAGACCGTCAGTTCCGAAACGATCCCGTTCTCGACATGTTCAAAGATGCTGTAGCCGAATCCGTGACGCGCGGTATAATGAGTTTTTCCCATCGCCGGAAGCGGGGTCGGAGACCAGAAACGGCCGCTTTCCTCATCGCGGATATAGAACGCCTCCCCGGCAGCATCTGTAACAGGATCGTTCAGCCAGGGAGTCAAACGGAATTCGCGCGCATTCCCGCTCCAGGTGTAGGCACTTCCGCTTTCCGAAACAACGGTACCAAAATGCCGATTCGCCAGCACATTGACCCACGGCGCGGGAGTAGCCCTCGAGCGAGATGTCGTTATAATGTATTCCCGTCCATCCGCGGTAAACCCGCCCACGCCGTTAAAATAAACCAGCTTGGTCCACCCTCCGGGCCCGTCTTCCTCTTGTTTCGGGCTTTCTTCACGGACAGGCGTAAACGGTAAAACGTTGACCGCTGGCTGTGTTATATCCTTAAGTTGCTCGGCCAGCGTGCCTCCGCGGTCAGAGATAATGATCCGGGCCACTGTTTGAATAAGGATTCGATCTTCCTCGGACATCTGATCCGCGCGCCGTAAAAAAACGCCGCCTTTTTGATTCACTATTTTTTCGGCATTCGCGGCGATCAGACCATTGATCATCGCCCCAAGGTCATCGCGATATACGGAACTGTCTTCATTCCATATCACCAAATCGACTTGCAAACCCTTCATACGCCAATAAGCGTGGGCTTGCAGCATTTGACCGACCAGATCAATGTTGTCCTTATTTTCGATACGCACCAGAACAATCGGTAGGTCGCCTGAAATACTGTAGCCCCAGAGGTCCGACTGCCCCCTGTCATTCCGACCCAGGACGCTCGCGCTCGCCCTCCATGCGGGATTGACATACAAGATGGCGCTGGCAAGCCGGCCATAAAGCTGGGCGTCCGCTTCCGTCGCGTTTATCTGCTGCAAAGCGACCTGGCCATGCGTCCAAGACAGATTAAAAACTCGGTCGGCCAGATTTCGATCCCGGTATTTTTCCATGAGAGGCCGCGCGCCATCCCGGCTCTCGCAAATCCCCGTCACATAATCGATTACCACCGTTTCTTCAGGGTCCAGCTCAATCTGATTCCGTATCGAAACAATCGGATCGAGAACAGGCCCCTCGCTGTCCGAGAGCCTACCCTGTTCTTCCATCACCACGGGATTGGCCACCGTACGCCTTCGCCCGAGGAACCGGCTGCGATCAGTTTCATAGGAAGCTCCCAAAGCCCTGCCTCCGTGGACCGCCATCAGATGCATCACCCAGGGAAATTTTTCCGAATCAGAACGGGGCCGGCGATGACAGAGGATCGCCTGGTGAGACTTGATGATCTCGGTCTCAACAAACAGATTGCTGAACGACCGATGCGCCTGGTCGCTGGCGCGATCATTAAGGACGACTTCCGCATAACTCGTCACTTCGATCACGCGCTTGCCGCGCGACCGGTTGGTGATCGTCACCCGGCGCAATTCGATGTCGTCTTCCGGAGAGACCGCGATCTCAGTATGAGTCATGATCTGATGGTCCTTCCGTTTGAATTCGACCCGGGCCTGGGAAAACAAGGCTTCATAATCTTTGGCCTTTTTTTGAGCCGGCTGATACGCCGCGGACCAGTAATCCCCGGACTCGGCGTCCCGGATATAAATAAACGTTCCGTCATGATCCAGGGCAGAATCCTCGTCCCACCTTGTCACGGCAAAATCCTGCCAGCGGCTGTAGCCTCCGCCCGCATTTGTGGCCATCACATGGTAGCGGCCGTTGGACAGAGAATGGATTTCTGGCACCGGCGTCTGCGGAGTCTTGAATATCCGCAAAAGCGTTTCCATGCCTTCGGTATTGCGCAGCATGCCGGTCACTTCAAAATCGTAAAGGAGCGGCTCGACGGCCGGGACCCGCTCTTGAAGAAGAAGTTCCGCCGACTTAAACATCGGCTCCGCGAGAAAACGCCTTTGCATGGGACGGTCCAATAACGCATAGGCGCAAGATAACAGGCTCATGCCCTGATGGTGCGCCATGTAGGATTTAACCACCACCCGGGCCTTGTCCACAGGAAGGCGCACGGGCGTGTAATCAACCGCTTCGTAAAGGCCGAAGTGCCCCAACGACCCCTCCGCGGATAATCGCTCAAGGTTCTCGCAGGCCTTCTCGGGCTCTACCATCAAAGCCAGCATCGAGGCATACGGGGCCACGACAAGATCCTCAGAGAGGCCCCTTTTGAAACCCATATCAGGGATGCCGAAGGAGTTATACTGATAAACCATATTAGCGTCGATCTTGTTGTAGCCGGATTCCGAGATCCCCCAGGGAATATCGTTCTTGGCCGCATAACTGATCTGGCCGTTAACCGCTGCCTTGCAGGTCCTGTCCAACAGACTCCCTTCATAGGTCGGCATCACCAACAGCGGCATGAGATACTCAAACATCGATCCTCCCCAGGAAACCAGGACTGGGTTCCCTTCCGCCTTGGCGATCAACCGGCCGAGCCTAAACCAGTGCTCCTGGGGCATCCTCCCGTGGGCGATCGCGACAAAACTGCAAAACCGGGCTTCTGAGGCGAGAAGGTCATAACAGCCGGGGTCCCGTTTGTGGTCGCTCACATTGTATCCGATCGAAAGTAAGAGGGATTTCTTATCGTAGAGAAATTCATATTCGATCTCCGAGAGTTCATTACACCGAAGGATGATCGCCTCAATGGCCTTGATCCTTTCACTGGCCCGTGTCCCGGCATCCGCAATGGCTTCTCTCAGTTTCAGGAACCAGGTGCGGAAGTTTTGAGATTCTCCCTCCGCAAGATCCATGGCCCCGGTAATCTCTCCGATCAAAGGCACCAGTTCCTGTTCAATTCTCGCGACTTCCCTAAGAGAGGGGATCTCATCCAAATGCCGCAAGGCCTCCCGGAGCCGAATGAGCCGCCGCTGCTGGGCATCCTCCGCCCCGTCCCACAATCCCGGCATTTCCGGCGGAAGGAGGATCCAGGGCGCGATGAAAGCCATGTCTTCGAGAAAATCGTAGCACTGCCGTTCGAAAGCACGGACCCATTTTTTGGCATCTTTGTATTTTTCCAAGCCCGGTTCCGAAGAGATCTTCGAAATGTCCGTTAAAAGCTGGCGTAAAAGAGTGTGGATCTCGGAAAGATACGCGGGGGAAGATTTGATACTTGTCCGGAACTGTTCGATCCTCCCGGAAACCTCCTGAAACGCCCTAAAAACGCCGCTCTTCTGGTCCTTCTGCGGCCCAGCGTCGCTTTGAAGCAGGATATTCACGGTATCCGCAAGCCCGTCAAACAGTTTCGCGGAAACAATCTTGTGCCCGACTATTTCCATGAGGCCCGAACGCAGGACCAGCAAATGGCCCACCAGATTCCCGCTGTCCACCGAAGAAACATAAAGAGGCGTCAATGGCCTAAGCGTCCCGGTATCATACCAGTTGTAAAAATGCCCCCGGAACTTTTCCATAAGGTTCAAGGTATCAAATGTTTTTTCCGTCCGGTTGAACATCCTCCCCATCGAAATATAACCAAAATCATAGGCTGACAAATTCGCCAGGAACGACAGGCCGATATTCGTCGGGGACGTCCTGTGCGCCACCAGGACGACAGGCTCTTCCTGAAAATTGTCCGGAGGAAGCCAGTTTTCTTTTTCCGTCACGAAGTTTTCAAAAAATTCCCACGTCCTTCGGGCAAGACCCCTTAAAAAAACGGTCTGCGCTCCGGAAAGCAAGACCTTCCGGGTAGGTGAAGGGTGCCCGATTGCGTAGGCGAGGACGGGAGAAACAAACCATAAACCTAAAAGTATCGAGGCAAAACCGTTAAAACCCTGGGACCCCGCCAGAATGGCGGCCAGCAGCAAAAACGAAGCGGCCGAGGCGACAGCCATGCTCCTTAAGCAGACAAAAATATTATTCGGCAGGGACGTCTTCGACTCCAGGAAGGTCGTCCATTCTGTCAAGCCTTTGCCCGAGACGAACATCCTCCATAACGTCCTCATGATCGCGTCCAAACATACGAACGCCTCATGCATCAAAAATACAAGGGTGAAGAAAAAACGGGCCGCATTCTTTTGCAGAGAAGAAAACACCTCCCTCGCATGGGCACCAAACGTCATCTCCGCGGGTTTCCTGACGGCATCTATGAAGATCATCGGCAAAAGCGGTAACCCCAGGAGGGCAATCAGCAAAGCCGACCACGTCCAGAACGGCCGAAAAAGCAGCCAACCCGACAAGAAGAGAAAGACCGTAGCGCCGGGGACAAGGCTTCGTCTCAAATTATCCGCGATCTTCCATTGTGATAAAAACGAGAGCGGGTTCCGCGTTAAACCGCCGTCGGGCCCGCGCACAAAAGAAAACGCCCACGAAAGGATCTGCCAATCGCCGCGGATCCAGCGGTGCCTCCGGCTCAAATCCTTCAGATACCCCGACGGGAATTCCTCATAGAACTGGACATCCGTCACCAGCCCCGATCGGGCGTAACAGCCCTCCAGAAGATCATGGCTTAATATGAGGTTTTCTGGAAAACGGCCCTCCATGGACCTTTCGAATGCGTCAACGTCATAAAGCCCTTTGCCGATGAAAGACCCTTCAAAGAAAAGGTCCTGGTAAACATCAGACACCGCCCGGGTATAAGGATCGATACCGGCATCTCCCCCGAAAATCTTCACGAACAGGGAGGAATTTTCTCCGGGATAACTCGGCTCAACCCTGGGTTGAAGGATCCCGTACCCGGAAACGACCCGCTGTTTTCTTGCGTCATAGATCGGCCGGTTCAGCGGATGCGCGATAACCCCTACAAGATCCCGCGCCGCATTCCGGGGCATTTGGGTATCGGCATCGAGCGTTATAACATACTTCACGTCCTGAAGCCTCGCGGGATCGCCCAGGATCACCTGGAACCTGTCTTCCCCCCTTCCGCGAAGAAGCGCGTTTAGGTCCGCGAGTTTGCCTCGCTTGCGCTCATAGCCCATCCATATCTTTTCTCGTTCATTCCAACGGCGCGGCCTGTGAAACAGCCAGAAAACCTGATCTTTCTGCAACCGATATTTGTA
>JBAZDY010000054.1:0-10371 GCA_041654215.1 Candidatus Omnitrophota bacterium | reverse complement strand
GCGTTGCTCCTGGAGGCTCTACGGCGCAGAAAAAGTACGCTGTGTCTTTTGAAATGTGTAAAGAGCCGTTTCAGGCCAGAAAAGTCCGCGCGGCTGACGATCTTAATCTTACTCAGCTTTGCCGGGGAGGGGGGACAATGTCTCTTCCCATTCCCAGAGGGCGCGGAAAAAAAATACCCTCTTGACAGAAAAAAAGGTTTGTGATATAAAATGAAACCTGGAGCAAATAAGCGGTCTTTCCGCAGTGCGCCGGCGATATCTTTCCGCAACAATTCCATTCAAGGATAAAAACAGGATATTCTTATGGGAGGGGAGCAAAAAACATTTTTTTCGCGTTGTCTTAGCACTCTTTGTAAAAGAGTGCCAGCCATCTCGCATGGGTTTTACGAAAGGGATAAAACTCTTGGTATATCCAGGGATTGAAGAACAGCGGAAAAATCGCTGCGTTGCAGCGCCGGACAGAACAGATGCAAATTAACAATAAACAGGAAGGAGGGAGTATATGCAGATCACACCTTTAGGAGACAGGGTACTCGTGAAACCTTTGGACGCAGAGGACAAAACCAAAGGAGGGATCATTCTTCCCGATACGGCGAAAGAGAAGCCGCAGGAGGGGAAAGTGGTTTCAGTCGGCAAGGGCAAAATTTCCGATGACGGCAAGCTGGTAGCCCTGGAAGTCAAAGCCGGGGACAAAGTGCTTTACGGCAAATATTCCGGCACGGAGATCAAGGTCAACGGAGAAGATCATTTGATCGTCCGCGAGGAAGATATTCTTGCGATAGTGAAGGATTAACTTTTAATATATAAGGAGGTGCTTTGATGGCAAAACAGCTTTCTTTCGGAGAAGAGGCAAGGCAAAAACTCCTGATGGGAGTCAAGAAACTTGCCGATGCCGTGGTAGTGACTCTCGGCCCCAAGGGCCGCAACGTCGTGCTGGACAAGAAATTCGGTTCGCCGACGATAACCAAGGACGGCGTGACGGTGGCCAAGGAAGTGGAACTGGAGGACGTTTACGAGAACATGGGCGCCGCGATGGTCAAGGAAGTGGCGGAGAAGACCTCCGACACCGCCGGAGACGGAACCACCACCGCCACCTTGCTCACATACGCCATATATAAGGAAGGGTTGAAGGCGGTCACTGCCGGCATCAGCCCGATGGGGTTGAAGCGCGGCATCGACAAGGCCGTTTCCGCCGTCG
Source organism: Candidatus Omnitrophota bacterium (assembly GCA_041654215.1). Taxonomy (GTDB): domain Bacteria; phylum Omnitrophota; class Gorgyraeia; order Gygaellales; family Profunditerraquicolaceae; genus Undivivens. Next base: position 9,173 of record JBAZDY010000054.1, on the reverse strand, counting down.
TCGATGAGTTGAAAAAGATGGCTAAGCCGGTCAAGGAACAGAAAGAGACCGCCCAGATCGCGACCATCTCCGCCAACGGCGACTCTACGATCGGCAATCTGCTCGCCAGCGCCATGGAGAAGGTCGGCAAAGACGGCGTCATCACCGTGGAAGAGGCGAAATCTATGCAGACCACCCTGGAAGTTGTGGAGGGGATGCAGTTCGACCAGGGGTATCTTTCCCCTTACTTTGCCACCGATATGGAAAAGATGGAGTGCGTGCTCGACGAGCCGTATATTCTAATCCACGAGAAAAAGATATCCGCGGTGAAGGACCTCATACCTTTACTCGAGAAGGTAGCGCAGCAGGGTAGGCCGCTGATGATTATTTCCGAGGAAGTGGAAGGCGAAGCGCTCGCCACTCTGGTTGTCAACAAGATCCGCGGCACGATCTCGATCTGCGCCGTTAAAGCTCCGGGATACGGCGACAGAAGGAAGGCTATGCTGCAGGATATAGCGGTGCTGACCGGAGGGAAGGCGATCATGGAAGATCTCGGCATCAAGCTTGAGAACGTCCAGGTAGCCGATCTCGGCCGCGCCAAGCGCGTCAAGGTGGATAAAGAAAACACCACTATTATTGAAGGAGCGGGAAAGACCGCCGATATCAAAGGCAGGATCGAACAGATAAAGAAAGAAATGGAGAAAACCGATTCCGACTACGACAGGGAAAAGCTCCAGGAGAGGCTCGCGAAGCTTTCCGGTGGGGTTGCCGTGATTAACGTCGGAGCGGCTACCGAGACCGAAATGAAAGAGAAGAAGGCCAGAGTGGAAGACGCTTTGCACGCCACCCGCGCCGCGGTCGAGGAAGGTATCGTTCCCGGAGGCGGAGTCGCGCTTCTGCGCGCCGTCACCAGCGTCGAAGCCCTGAAACTTGAGGGCGACGAAAGGGTCGGAGCCAACATCATCAAGAGGGCGCTTGAGGAACCGATGCGCAAGATATCCGAGAACGCCGGTGTAGAAGGCGTCGTCGTGATACAAAAGGTAAAGGAACAGAGCGGTTCTTTCGGGTTCAACGCCGAAGCGGAAGAATATACCGATATGATCAAGGCCGGCATCATTGATCCGGTCAAGGTCGTCAGACTGGCTATTGTGAATTCCTCCAGTATAGCCGGTTTGATGTTGACTACCGAAGCCTTGGTCACGGAGATCCCGGAAAAAGAGAAACCGGCTCCGGCTATGCCTCCGCATCCCGAGTATTAATCCCCTCGCCCAGAAATCCCCGGGTTTTTAACCCGAGGATAGAGGAAGGAAAGCTCCGGGGAGGTCGCCTGAATAAGCAGACAGCCGAATATGCGCTGTGTACCGGCGAAGCATTGGCTTCGCCGGAAAATAGAAGGAGCCGCTGGCTTCAGCCCGAGGGGCTCCTCTCCCGGGGGCAATCGGCAGTAAAAAAGTTAGTTGATATGCAGCCGGCCCGGCCGCACAGTCCTGAACTGGCGCGGCCGGGCCGGTCTTTTAAGAGCCCCAATGGAGAAGGGAGAGTATCTTTATGATACCCGCGAAGAGACCGAGAAAGGCCCGTATATTGTTGACCAACGACGACGGCATTCAGTCCGCCGGCCTGGCCGCTCTTTACCGGGCATTGTCGCCGCTGGGAAAAGTCACGGTGGTTGCTCCGGACAACGAACGCAGCGCGGCGAGCCACGCCATCACCCTGCACCAGCCGTTGCGTTTGAAGCAGGTGAAATTCAAAGACGGCAAGAAATGGTTCTGCACCAGCGGGACGCCTGCGGACTGCGTGAAGCTCGGCTTGAGCGCGGTATTGAAACATTCCCCGGATATGGTGGTTTCCGGCATCAATCCCGGGCCGAATACAGGATTCAGCGTGCTGTATTCCGGGACGGTTTCCGCGGCCAGAGAGGCCGCGATGTGCGGGATACCGGCTATGGCCGTTTCGCTGGTGACCCGCTCCGTTTCTGCCGACTTTGAATTCGCGGCCTCTTTTGCCGCGGGGTTGGCGCGCAAGATACTCTCCGGCAGGTTCATCCCGGCCGGCTGCCTGTTGAACGTCAATATTCCGGAAGGCAAGATAAAAGGCGTGAAATTCACAAAGCAGAGCACGCGTTTCTTCAAGGACAGGTTCGAAAAAAGGCACGACCCGCGCAAACGCGAATATTATTGGCTCAGCGGAGAATTCTTTGGCGGAAGCCCGGACGCGGAAAGCGACAGCGAGACCGTGCGGCGCGGCTGCATCTCCCTGACCCCGCTTATAAACGATGCTACCGACCACGCGTTTCTCTCCGGGCTGCGGGACAAGCGGGCAATCTTATAGGTCACAGCGGCGGCAGACGGCGCCGTCGGCTTCATTTCGTCCTCATCCCCCCCTCTTGAATTTTATTGCTTGTTAGTGTTTCCTCAAGGTATTATAATAAAAAACAAATCTTACCGGACGCATGGTTGGAAAAAAACGAGTGTGGGCAGCATGAATAAAGCAGTATATCTTTTTAAAGAAACCTTCCATTTGATCAAGGCGCATAAGATCTATTTTCTTGCGCCGATCCTAATAACATTTGCGCTTTTAGCCCTCCTTGTTTTCTATATCGGACCGAGCGTGATAATCTCTTTCATTTACGCCGGGATATAGTGTGGAATTCCCTCTTAACGCCGCGGCGGCGGTATAAACGCAATCGTCTTGAATTAACTGTGACCAGAGGCGGCATCGGCCGGTATGATATGTCCGGAAAAACAATCATGCGGAAACTGGCGGCATTCTTACTCGGCGGGGCCTTAGTTTTCTTTGTTTTGGAGATCATCCTGCGCGCCGGCGGATTCCTCATCTTCCATCGGCAGGGTATTGAGAAATACAAACAGGTTCAGAGCGGCTACAGGATACTATGTATAGGAGATTCTTTTACTTACGGTCTGGGCGCGGCGCATGATTTCGATTATCCGACTCAGCTGGCAAGGATGCTCGGTTCCAAGTATCCAGGCGGTAAATTCCAGGTAATGAACCGCGGGAGGTGTTCTTATAATACCACGCAGATCATGTCGGATTTTCAGGCGACTTTGAGAGAAGGCACAGCTCCGGATATGGTAATTCTTCTGGGCGGTGGTAACAATTACTGGAATTTTTACGGCCGGGAGAGACAATCCGGGGTGATAGCTCTGCCGGTAAAATGGTTCTTTCGTACCAAAGTCGGGAAATTAACCGCTTTGATTGCCTGGAAAATAAGAAAACGAGGCGGTTTTCCTGTAGACACATTCGGCACCATTCCGGCTACGCACAATTATGGTTCTGTCGGCGTCCGGCCGGCATTTTTAGAGAAGTTGAAAGCGCGCTTCCGCCGCGGAGATCACGCAAGCAAAGCTTATATCGAACTCGGCGTTGCCCTGGCCGAATGCGGTTCATACCCAGAAGCCGAAAAATGTTTTCTGAAAGGGATAGAGATCGATCCCGCCTCAAGCGAAGGTTACGCGCGCATGGGAGGATTATGCGTTTCTCTGGGACGTTATGAAGAAGCAAAGAAATGGCTGGATCAGGCCTTTGAAACCGGACCGGGGGACATAGAATGTTATGTTGAAACCGGATGGTTTTATTTGCAGCAGCGTTTTTATGATGAGGCGATCGAATGGTACAGGAAAGGGCTTGAGATAGATTCCCAATCGGGGATATGTTATTTGAGCATCGGGACGGCTTATGCGAGGCGGGCGCTTTATGATGAGGCTGTGGCGTGGCTGGAAAAGGGTATCACCGTAGATCGAATGAACGGGGATATTTATAGATGTCTTGCCGGCGTGTATGCGAATAAAGGCGAGATCGCGAAGTCAAGAGAATGCATACTGCTGGCCGCCTGCCTGGATCCGGAGGATATTGATACCCGGTCCGACCTTGTGCGCATCTTCGGCGGCGATCGTTCCGCCATTTCGGAGGCGCTCGCTAAAAATAGCATCGTTCTCCCCTCAAGAATAGCCGCATTACTTAAAAAGATATCCTATTTCGACGATGTCAGGCAGTGGATAATTTCGGATATAAGAGAGATCGCGAATATCTGCCGTCGTAATGATATTAGGATGATCTTGATGGATTATCCCGGAGACGAGGTTTTCTCGGAGCTGATGTCGAAAATCGCCAGGGATAATTCGATACCGTTCGTGAGCAATTACCGTGTTTTTTCTGTTATGGACAGAGCGGCCTCCCGGAATTGTTTTGTCTCCGACGGGCACTGCAGCGCTGATGGGTATGCCGTTATAGCGCGCAACTTATTTAATCAAATCGCAGAAACCTCGGGCTTCAGCCCGGGGAGTTCCATTTTCCTGGAGGCGGAAGGGAAATGATATCGATGACGGGAAGAAAGTTCACCGAGGGGATTACCCGGGTGTCAGTTGTAATATCCGGACTGTTCATGTCCCTGATATTCCTGGAGGTTGTTCTCCGTCTCGGTTGCTGCATGGTGTCTTTTATGCAGGAATGCCGAAACAGGCAGGGCATAGAACACAGAGGAGTTTACAAGATTATGTGCGTCGGTGAATCTTCCACCGCGATAGGAGGAGCAAATTCTTATCCGAACCAGCTTGAGACGATGTTGAACCGCTTGGGCAATGGGCTCTGTTTCCGTGTGATCAATAAAGGCGTATCTACAGTAGACAGTAACTATATCATCAGGCATTTGGAAGAGAATGTGAGAAAATACAAACCGGACATGGTGATCGCCATGATGGGTATAAACGACAGGCACATTAAATATTACGAGGGTATTCAGGATACTGAGTCCATATTGTTCAGGCATTCCGCTGCGTACCGTTTCTTAAAGTTTCTTGCGTTGGATATCCGAGGGAAATTTAAGCTGCGGTCCGTGTCGAAAGAGAAGGTTTCCCCTGTTTCCGGGGCGGATATAAGTGGACAGCCGGCAGCGGAAGAGCAGTCCGGTGAGACTGATCCCGGGAAATACGGAGAAAATGATTATATACGGCTCGGAAGATTTTACCGGGAAAGAGGACAATATCCGAGAGCCGAAGAAGCGTTTAGAAAAGCCCTGGCGGTTAACCCGGCCAATCCTTCCACATACGTGGAACTGGGTGGACATATACGCAGGACAAGAAGTATCTTGAAGCAAAAGACAGCTTTGTGGCGGCATTGAACGTTGATTCTTCCGATAAGGGAGCGTTGTTGGGGTACGGGTTATTTTGTTCCTCAAGAACTGCGTATCACAGCGCAGAGGAGATATTTAAAAAGCTTATAGAAGTTGATCCTTACGATGAGAAAGGGTATGTGGAACTCGCCTGGGTTTATATGCGGACAGGCAAATATTCCCGTTCGGAGGAAGTCTTAAAGAAATATGTGTCTTTTAATCCGGGGAGCGCAAAAGTTTACGCGGCATTATCCACTCTTTACCGGGAAACCGGCAGACCGGATTTGGCAGACGTCTTTATCGGGAAGATGGATACGGCGCAAGCATCTTCCTACAGCGCTCTGACCATATATAATTATAAAAAGATGAAGGAGATATTGGATAAAAAGGGCATAAAACTTGCGTGTATGGGGTATCCCATGCGTAGCGTCGAACCTTTGAAGACCGTTTTCAGCGGCAATCCCGGAGTCCTTATTATCGACAACGAGAATGTTTTCAAAAAAGCCTTGAAACGCGGCAGGTACCGGGATTATTTTTTGGACATGTTTGGAGGCAACTTCGGACACTGTCGGCGAAAGGGAAACGCGCTCATTGCCGAGAACGCGGCGAATAATGTGATAGATTTTTTAGGAAGAGAGGCGGCATGGAAGTGAAAAAGGAATCCGGTAAATTGTGCGTGAAATGCGTGATGCCGGAGTATAAACCGGATATCACTTTTAACGCCGCTGGGCAATGTAGTTTATGTTCCGGGCATAAAAGAGCGAACTATCGCCGGCAGGAAGGGCCTTTACTGGAAACGGAATTCATCAAAATGCTGACACGCAATAAAAAACGCGGCAGATATCATTGTCTGGTAATGTGCAGCGGAGGAAAAGACAGTACCGCCGCTTTATACTACATGAAAAAGCGATATAAACTGGAACCTCTGGCGTTCACTTTCGACAACGGGTTTGAGCTTCCGGATGCCCTGGAGAACGTTCGGAACACGGTGAAGCGTCTCGGTGTAGACTCTCTCATGTTCAAGAGCGATTTTATGCTGGATATGTTCGCTGCGATAGTGAAGTCGAGAGCAAAAGCCGTCATCTGCCACGTCTGTTCTATCTGGTATATGGATATCGTGTTACGGATAGCTGCGGGATTATCCATCCCTGTGATAATCGGAGGCTGGACGAAGGGGCAGTCCAGCCGCGGCGGGATCAGGCATCCGGAATTTTCTTCCATGGCGAAAGGAACGGCGGACTTCCTGAAAAGATTCCGCCGGCAGAATCCAAAATACAGGGATTTTCCGGCGAGCATTGAGGAAGTCATTAAAAGAGCCGGCCGGCAAAAAGCGGCATGCACAGTTATCTCTCCCCATTGGTTTCTGCCTTTTGACCAGGAGGAATATTCCGGGATGATAAAACGGGAACTGGATTGGAAACCAACTGCGTTAAGCTATCCTGCCGGATCGACAAACTGCCGGCTGAACTTTCTTTCGGTGCTCCTGTCCCTGAAACATTACGGTTATTCGCATTACCACGCGGAGATGGGCAGGATGATAAGGATGGGTATTTTGACGAGAGAAGAGGCATTGAAGCGGCTTGAAATCAATTTCAAAGAAGAAGATATACTTCCGGTACTGGATAGACTGGGATGCAGGCTGGATGATTTATGCTTTTGACGGACAAGAAGAGGGGCGGCGTTTTTATGTGGAAGACATTTCTACGTAACTTGACAGGCTTGATACAGAAAGTGTTGTTGAGCCTCTGCCTGCCAGTGGTTTATTTCCTGGGTATGGGATTGACGGTTTTGATCATGGCGGTATTCAAGCGAAAGATCCTTGCCGGCTGCGCGAAAACCGGAGGCACTTTCTGGATTGGTGCCGTCGAACAAGACAGTGCCGTCGATAACGGCAGGTTTCAGTCATAATCGGCGAAAAGAAGAACCGGTTCGGATAACGGCTCGTGTTTGCGGTAAAAACTTTGACCCCGCCGGAAAAAGAGAGGCTTCTTGTATTTTATTGCAGGGATACACTATGAATATATTGGGTATATCGTGTTTTTATCATGATTCCGCTGCCTGTCTTGTGCAGGACGGCAGGATAACGGCCGCCGCCTCCGAAGAACGGTTCAACCGCAGTAAATGCTCTCCGGCATTCCCCTTAAACGCGATAAATTATTGTCTTCAGCACGCTGATTTAACGATGAAAGAAATCAACGCGGTGGGTTTTTATGAGAAACCGTTTCTTAAATTCTACCGTGTCCTGTTGAGTCACGCAAGGGCATATCCGTTCTCATTCGGCAGTTTCTGCCGTACATTGCCTGATTGGTTGGAGGAACGGCTTTTCCTCCCGCTGATACTGCGAAAAGAGCTTTGTTACGAAGGGAGAATCGTATTCATAAAGCATCATTTGTCCCATGCGGCGAGCTCGTTTCTCGTTTCTCCGTTCGGTGAGGCGGCAATATTGACTGCTGACGGCGTGGGTGAATGGGCGAGCACCAGCTTCGGTGCCGGCAGCGGCGTGGATATTCGCATCGTTAAAGAGTTGCATTTCCCGAATTCACTGGGACTGTTCTACAGCGCGATCACCACTTATCTGGGATTCGAGGCTTTGACCGGCGAGGGCAAGGTGATGGGGCTGGCAGGTTACGGGTCCCCGGTATATGTAAATAGATTCAAAGAGATGGTCGTTGTCAGGCCAGACGGCAGTTTTATGTTGGATCAGAAATATTTCGGATTTAATAAAGGCGGGAGAATGTACACCGAAAAATTGATACAGACGCTGGGAAAGGAACGCCGCCCGCAGGATCGGGTCGAACAAAGGCATCGCGATGTCGCTGCCAGCCTGCAAAAAATCACCGAGGACATTCTGATCAATATAGTCCGGAACGTGCACAAGGAAACCGGAATGAAGAGGCTTTGCCTGGCGGGGGGATTATTCCTGAATTGTGTGGCCAACGCTAGAATCCTCGAAGATACTCCGGTAAAGGAGCTATTCATTCAGCCCGCATCCGGCGACAGCGGAGGGGCGTTGGGAGCGGCAGTTTATGTGTATCACTATTTATCGCGAGATAACCGCCGCACGGCGCTGAAAGACGTATATCTTGGGCCGGAGTTTTCCGATATGGAGATCAAGAGGGCGTTTATCAACGAAGATATTGTTTTCCGGGAGTATGCCGATGACGAATTACCCAAATATATAGCCGGGCAGATCGCGCAGGATAGAATCGTCGGATGGTTCCAGGGAAGAATGGAGTTCGGCCCCAGGGCTTTGGGGAATCGTTCCATATTGGCGAATCCCTGCAATCCGCGGATGAAAGATCTGTTGAATTGTAAGGTAAAACGCCGGGAGGATTTCCGGCCGTATGCTCCAGTGGTACTTGAAGAGCGGTGCGCTGAGTTCTTTGATGTGCTGCAACAGTCTCCGTTTATGTTGATAGCCGGAAGGGTCAAGGAAGAGAGAAAGGGTGTCATCCCCGCGGTTACGCATATTGATAATACCGCAAGGGTACAGATAATTGATAACGATACTAATCCCCGCTTGCGCGGATTGCTCAAGGAATTCGAAAATCTGACCGGTATTCCTTTGTTGATAAATACTTCGTTCAATTTAAGGGGAGAACCGATCGTTTGCCGCCCAGAAGACGCAATAGACTGCTTCAAGAGAAGCGGGATGGATATCCTGGTCATGGGAAATTGTGTCGCGGAGAGGAATGGAATGTCTTAACGTTCCCAGCCAATCGGAATAACCCCCTGCCTTAGCGGAGAGGCAGGTGTTCACTTGTGTGAAAAGTATACACCTTATTGTCTATAAGGGTTGACATATACCACGCCATGTCTTATTATGAATTTAATCCCCTATCCCAGAAATCCCCGGGTTTTAACCCGGTTGTACCTTGGCCAATAGGAATAACACTTTGCCCCTGAGTGGAATTGGGCAAGTGTTCACGCGTGTGAAAGTATTCGCTTGTGCGTGATACCTTAGCTTATCGGATGGCTAAGGATTCACCCGTGTGAAGATAAACGCACTTTGCTCTTGTGTGGAATTGAGCAAGTGTTCACTTGTGTGAAGCTTCGGGGAGGTCGC
>JBAZDY010000053.1:7522-10432 GCA_041654215.1 Candidatus Omnitrophota bacterium | reverse complement strand
CCACATGTGATGTATTCCCCTTACTCACTCCATAGGCATTGGCATGCCTTCTAATATAGAACCCAGAGTCCTTCATGTATAGCGACTTAAGGGCAACGAAAACTTCGGGGGTAATCTTTTCTGGGATTTCCGCTTCCTGATTCAACAGGCCGTAATGCCGCAGGAGAGATAATATTGCCTCCACCTGACTGTCAATCTTTTCTCCTCCGTCCTGGTTAACCTGAGCTGTCTTTGCAGTGTCAAAGCCAGGATTAACACACCCCGCCGTGACGCCCCATTCTTCTATGCGAGGCCAATACAACTTCATGTTCTTTCGGCTGATACTACCACCTTTTATGACATAGGCAGTGCCGACGAGACCAAGATTAAGAATACCGATGACCGCCAGCAAAGCAGGAGAGAAGGGCTGACGGTGGTAATTTGGGCCAAATACCTGCCGTTCTAAAGCGCTGTATTCTTTCGGCGCTGTTGACTCTTCAAGCGTATATAGCGCATATAAAAGAACGCGGGTAGCTTTATCGGGAAGCTCCCTCAGAATATGATCCCACTTTCGTATGGTTGTGTCTTTTGTGTTTATTGTCGGCGCCACACGCCGGGGGCTGAAACCTTTATCAGCACAATATTTCTCTCTTAAATGAATAAACTCTTCCGGGCTGACCGAAAGAGTATCTCCCATTTTATGGGCCTCCCGTATTCCGTAGTGGCGCAATAATCCGAATAACGCTTCTACCTGTTCATTATTCCTCCCCCCGTCTTTATCGCCGGAAGAAATACACGGGCTCATATTTGTCGTGTTAGCCCATCCGTCTAAGAAAGGTAATGTGCAAAGTTCGTGGCAGATCTCATTATTGCACTCCAGAGCGATTGGTAACCCCTTACGGGCCCACCTGCCCAGAAATGCGTGCGGTAGAGGATATTTTGTCCCTCCGATATATTCGTCTGCCATTTGTGATTGCAAATAGGAGGTTATCCTCAGGTAAATAAAGACGCGGGCGGCCTGTGTTTGTCCTCCGTCGGCGACGTACAGCTTAACTTTCTCCCGCAAGGTTCGTTCCAATTCTCCCGGGCGGTCTTTTTCCGTCAAGTCTCTTATTATCTCCCGGCTTTCATCCTCGCTTATTTTCATGAGCTCGGCAAAAACCTTGACCAACAACTCTCGCTGTGAAACTTCCGTTAGCCATGTCCACAATCTATCGGCTTCTGCCAATCGACGTATACCATCTTCCAAAGCCGCCGAGTTGGTTCCCTTCGGGATTCCCATACTTTCTCGTTGCTCTTCTGAACTTTCCTCAAGAGCCTTCAAGACTATTTCCTCGAGGCGGCGTGGCCTTTCGGTAATATCGGATTGGCACCGCGGATTATCCACGGAAAAACGGGAAGGAACCTCTCTGAACGACCTTATTTTGTCATAGAAAGTGGGATATTTCTTTTGCCTCTTTGGAGTTTCCTGTGGGTAAAGAAGGCTTAATATTGTTCTTTTAAGTTCCTGTCCATCAGCAGTGAGCGCCAGTTCCCTTAATTGATCTTCAGATAGATTGACAAAATTGGGGGGCAGTAATTTAGCAATATCCTCATCTATCGTATTTGTTTCTATATGCTTAACGTAAATTTGGAATGGCTCTATGGCACTATTTAGCCAATTAACAGCACTATTTATGTTATTAAACTTACCCTTTGGCTGTCCTAATTTTGTTAATAATGGCCCAATCTGGTTTAAGGATTCCTCGAATTCACCCACTTGAAATTCAAAGGAACCTTTCTTTTCCTTATTGTCGGCCTGCTGGAATGAATCGGCAAACCGCTTTAGCCGTTCTTCTAACGCGCCCCCGTCATTGCGCTGCGCGCCGACCGCCTGCCACACCTTTAAGCGCTCGATTGAATAGCTGGTTTTAGCCGGGAAAGTCTTCTGCACGAACTGGGACATCTCCGGTCTATTCTTACACAACTCTACCATCGCTTGCCTGATATTCTCCCGGTTGGACAAGGTCGCATCGCTGATACTCACCAGCACCTGCGCGTACCCGTTCTTAGATGCCACCTCTGTTGCCAACGCATCCAGCAAACCCGTTACGAACAACTTCGCGTCCATCTTCTCCGCCAGCGGCGACTGCGGCTCGATCCCGCAGACCACCAGGCTCTTTTTACGTCCGATAACAAGCGTTAGCGTGTGCACGCACCCGGCGATCTTCCCTCTCCACAGGATACGGATGGGCGTGAATGCCGGGTTCAACAGTTCCTCCGGATTACCCGACGTGCAGTTCTCCCCGAAATAACCGTAGAAATAATCCAGCCGCGTCTTCGCCGGCATAAACTCAAGTTCAATAACCCCCTGCCCGTCTTTGGTCTTTACCCGGTCCCGGATAATCCGCGCCAATTCCTTCTTCCCGCTCACACGTGCGATGACCTGTCTCAGTTCCTCTGCCGCCTCCGGTTTAATCTCTTCCAGCACCTCATGCATCACAAACAGCGCCTCAGGTGTCAACGCCCCCTTATCATCTATACCGTCAAGCCGCCCCTTCAACTGCTCCTGCTTCATCAAACTCACCAGGAGCATCTTATCCAGCATCTGTTTGACCTGTTTCTCAGTGGGAATCTTATTGCCACGGGGAAGAAACTGTTCGATAATGGCGTTAATGAGTATGCGATAATCGAGTATAGCCATGGAAAAAGCGAGTGTTGACCTAATCTCCTCTTTTAATGATGGAACATCGACTTTCGACTGGGAGAGCGCTTCTTGGACCGCGGCATTTCTCAAGAGGATATTTCTCAATACCTGCAATTCCTTGGGCAAGGTGTCGATATCCGAGCAGAAATACACGCTGTAATACTCGCTCAGGATATCCGCCAGCAACGCCGGAAGTCTCCGCTGCGAGACACCCTTGAGATACTCAAGCTTCGCGCGCACAAATC
>JBAZDY010000053.1:0-7422 GCA_041654215.1 Candidatus Omnitrophota bacterium | reverse complement strand
GACGGATAGTTTTGCATCGTCGCCTACTATCCGTTCCGCCAATCCGGCTGCCTCCTGGAATAATATGCCGCGCTCATCCGTCTTACCTATTTGCAACTTTGCCTCGACTATGGAAACGAGTATCTCATCTCTTCGAATCTCGCTCGACCGTTCCACAGCATACGGCAAGCGATCAAGGATACTGATTGCCGCTTCTTTGTTAGGCCAGTATCCCAGCAAATCCGCGAGCGCAATCAAGATCCTCGATCTCCTTAGTGAGAAATCCTTCGGCATCCTCCAGTCGGTCAAATACAATATCTCCTCCATTATCTTCCCTGCGGGGTCGAGCGACGGCGATTTTTTTAGCACATTCAGGATATACAGTATGGTATCGGTCGCATTCGCCATATCTTTTTCAGGACACAAGGTATCAACTATCGACAGATACAAACCGGTCTTATCGGGCAGGCTTTCCGATTCATCCAGTATCCGGAGGATATGACTTAAATACTCCCGGGAAAACCTCGACATTCGGATGGCGTCCTGCATCAGCCATCCGCCTTTATCCGCCATGCCGCATGCGCACATGACTACGCCCATTTTAAAGAACAGGCCGATGTTGTCAGATCCCAAAGACAACTCATTAAATTGACGGCGGGCCTCCGCGAACAACTTATCTGCTTCATCCTTTTTGCCGGATTTTACCAGTTTTTCGGTCATAACAATCAGTGTGGATATTCTGGACTCAACATTCTGCCTGGAGTTGCTTACTTCCAAAATTCTGCGGGTCGATTTTTCCGCGCCCGGGATTCCGGCAAGGGCCTGCCAAGCAACAAGCAAATCAGCCATTTCTTTCTGAGGATTAATAAACTTTTTCCAAATATCCACCGCCTCTTCCAAACAGGAAACCGCCTGGTCATACTGTCCGGAGCGGGCGAAAAGCGGCACAAATCCCGTCAATAGTGTGAACCGATAATAATCACCCTTCTTCAGATAAGTATTCATGCCGGCGAAAGACTGATCTATCAACCCCCGGGTTTCTTCTATTCTCGCCGATTCTTTCAATTCATCGATAATATGATTCACAGACTGGAACGCAAGGTGCCCCTTTGCGCCATCGGGAAGCGCTTCTATAGCCTCCAGCGACGTCTTGAAAAACTCCAACGCTTCTTTTTCCCATCCCGCTCTGATTAATACCGCCGCCGTCTGACAGTAAAACCTTACTTTGTCAAACTGGTCGCAGGGTGTACCTAATCGCAGCAAAAACTCCTTAAGAGCATTCTCTTTATCTGCTCTCAAACCGGGCTCTGTCAACTTCCAGGATAACCAAGACAGCGCGTAGTATTGATAATGCGGATTTTCTTCGGTTGTTTCGGCGACAGACAATGCCCGCTTGAACAAAGCATCCTTTTCCTTTATGCTTATGCCGGAAACAGTCATAAGTCTCTGGAAAAAGACGGAAAAACAATGAGAGGGATCAAAGAACTTTCTTCTGTCCCGCTCGAGAATATCAAACGCAAGAATAAACAGCCTGCCGCTCCGGTCGCCTCTGCCGGACTCCAGCAGCGCTTCAAAAACATCATCCACCCCATCATCTCCTGACAGGTTTGGTTTATTCCGATCGTAAATGACAAGGTCCTCCGCCTTTCTGAACAATCCCTCCGCCTCGTCTATCCTGCCTGACTCTGCCTCTATCCGGGCCAGATGAAGCAACAACTTCCTTTTTTGGGTAATTGGAGTCCATGTATCAACAAAAACGCGGACCTTCAACCAAAGCGCCGCCGCGATATACAGTTCCTGAGGAACATTACCAAAAACGCCAGAGTGTTCCGTGCCTCCGTCGGCGGCGTACAGCTTAACTTTCTCCCGCAAGGTCTTTTCCAATTCTCCCGGGCGGTATTTTTCCGTCAAGCCTCTTATTATCTCCCTGCTTTCATCCTCGCTTATTTTCATGAGCCCGGCAAAAACCTTGACCAACAACTCTCGCTGTGAAACTTTCGTCAACCATATCCACAATCTATCGGCTTCTGCCAATTGACGTATACCATCCTTCAAAGCCCCTGGGTTAGTTCCCTTCGGGATTCCCATGTTTTCTCGCTGTTCTCCCGAACTTTCCTCAAGAGCCTTCAAGACTATTTCCTCAACGAGTGGCTTTCTTGCCTCCGGATCATTCTGGTCATGCCGTAAAACCGAGGATATCTGGGACAATTCGGTCCGAATATCGCTTGTCCTGACTTCCTTCTGCTTACCTCCGTCAAACCCCTCCAAGCTGTCCAGCAAAGCTTTAGGTAATATTCTCTTCCTGTTATCTATGACACAAAATTTATTTCTTGCCGGAGCAGAGAATTTAAGGAGCGCTACGGAGATTCCCAGGTATTGATTAAGGGTCAAGAGAACGTCTGCCAGATCGTTGAGATACAGTTCCATCGCGGCTTTTTCGTCATCCGACAGCTTTAACAGCCTGTCCGGATGGTTATCCAACAGGAACTCAGTCTTGAAAACACCCATACTACAGCATAGAGAACTCATACCGTGCGATATGAACTCCTCTATATCTCCATGGAGGAAGAAACGGCGGTTTCCCCGGATACGGGATTCATTCTGGATCAGGATACGCTTAAGGATACGCACCGACTTAATATTGCGGATAAGCATACTCAAGCGGTTTTCCGATATTGTCTCGTACCTGGCGTTTTTGATGACATCCTCCCTGGCCCACGCCTCGTTAAGCAGAAATAAATTGATGGCGTTCCGCAATACCTTTAGATTCCGGATTTGAGAAAACGGAGCGTCCTTAAGTATCTCAAACACCAGCTCGCTGATGGCGCCGTGTCGGGAGTCTTCGATCAATTTGCTTATCGTTTCATCAAAAACGGCGTTCAGGCGGGAAGAAACCAAGGATTTTTCGTAACCGCGCATTGTTTCCGCCACGGCCGACATCTTATCTACATACTCATGAATAAAATCATTTTTTTTCGTACCGGTCATCCGGCTGAGCATGACTTCACCGAAATATGTCTCTCTGAATCGGTCGAACATCTCGAAACGATACCCCCAGGCCAGAATCGTCTCTCCGGTATAAACGGGTAAATTAAGCTCTCTGGTTAATGAGGACAGGTGAAGTATGAAATACTCGGTCTCTTCTATTTCGCTATCTTTGAAATTGTGTGGAGGAGCTGTTAGAAATGATTTTTCTTCGTTTGTAAAGAAGATAAGGAAGGGCTTGCTCCTGATATTCTTCGCGGCGGGATCATACCATAGAACAACAGGCGGGCCGGTGATCTTTCCGCTGTCGGCGTAATATTTCTCCAGCGCCCTGATGATCCTGCAATGTTTTTTCCACTCTGACCGTATGTAATTGTATGAAACCACGTTCGTTATAACTTTCTGCATATCAGTGGAAGTGATCGGCAGCAATAATCCCTTGGTCTCTTTTCCCCCGCCGTCAGCTTTGAATTCATCTACTAATTCCTTCCCGAATAAAGCGCTGAACAACTTTTGGTCCCCGCCTCCGATCACGGTCACTTTTATGTCGTTGGGCCTCCGGCTTCGCATTGTAATTGCAAACGACCCAAGGCCGAAGAATTCGCACACTTGCGGATCAAGAAGAAAGTCACTCCCTTTGAATTCCACCGGGGCTTTAAACAAGTATAATAATTTCAGTCCCTCCTTTTGGCAATCTCTCAATGACAGATGGGACGCCTGGATAAATGTTACTATAAATTTAAGAAAATTGTCGCGAGAGAAGGTTTGCTCCCCAATTTCGCGAAAAGATCTTTTTTCTTCCCGGATATACTTTTTTAAGCTTAAAAATACCTCTTCCCTGCCGACAGCGGCCCCTTCAAAATACCTTATGACCTGTTCCAGAGTGTCTCTTTCATAATCAACCTTTTCCACAATTCCCGGATGAACTTGATAAAACCACATCAAATCAAGAATTATTTTCATAAATGGGCTGAGTTTTTGCTTCTGGATCGAAGACCCGTGCGAAGGTTGTCCTGCAGCCTGGATTGCCGAAGATTGCGAAGGAAGTTTTAAGGCGGGTTTTGCCTGTTTTTTGACTGTCTTCTCTAAGGATGAGGACGTGGGCGAAATTTGTGCCTCAATAACCGTCTGCGCTCCCATACCGGCACGGCTCTTGACTTCGCTTCTCGGATCCCGGTTTGCCGAAGATTGCGAAAGAAGTTTTAAGGCGGGTTTTGCCCGTCCTTTGACTGTCTTACCTGTCGTCCTGCGGGGTTTTACCCTCTTCCCTCTTTCCTTCGTTCCGGATCCTTGTTTCTGCTGTTTATCAGAAGATATCGTGTTTTTCTCTTTTACCGGTTCCTTTTTCTCTACAGGCCGAGATTGATCCTCCGGCAAAGGAACAAAACCGTATATATTCAACAATTCTTCTATTTTCTTTTTATGTTCCACCTTATTGGTCTCAATTAGCCCGGTAGAACATCCGGAGGCAAAAGCTTCCCGCAGTGGATTGTCGCATTTACCGGCAAATTCTAAAACGCTTTCCGGATTGCCAAAATCAATCTTATGCACGGCGGATAACATATTAATAATGACAAGAGGAATTAGGAAATCCGATTGGACGCTCTGGATTTTCTCCTCGGAAGCGCATGCCCAAATCTCATAATGCAATTTTTTAAAACTACTGACCGCGAAGCGTCTTCCCAGCCGCTTCTCTCCCTTGACCTCTTTTCTTTGCGTCAAGCGCAGGCGAACATCTGCCTTCTTCGACCCCGAATATGTAAATGCGGAGACCACAAAACCAAGCCAGAAAAGAAGACCCGCGCTGAATCTTATCGGGAATTTTCTTTCCCCGGATAGCCCGGCTATTTCCACTCTTCCTGTGGCCCTGCCGGCGCTGAGAGCCTCTATCTCAACATATATCTGATCCTTGATACGCCTAATATTATCGGGGGTTTCTCCGTAAAGGGCCTTTAGAAGTTTTAAGAAGACGCTCAATCTGACGGCTTGTCTATTCTCATCACGCAGGTGAAATAAAACATGCCTTTGCAAACCGGCTGCCTTGACGATAGAATTGTCCAATTTTTCGGTCACTTGCTCTCGCATTATTGTTGTTCCCTTATCGCTCAGGTAAAAGTATAATTCTTCGCTTATAGGGGGTTTCTCGAGATGGTCCCAATCAAGGAAAATATCTCCCTCAGTATATTCTCCGCCATCCTTATCCTGCTGAAGGTAATCTATGCCTGGATTAAATAACATTTCCAAGGCTTTTAGCCCCTTTTCCCCGATTATCGATGTCCCCGGCTGATTGCCGGGAAGAATCATATCTTCCACTCTGCAATTGCTTATTCTTGCCGCTTCTTCCAGAACGCCCATCAATTCCCGTCTCGGAATATTCAAACGGTATCCGCCGGCAATATACAGCAAATATTCCATAGCGCGGCTCAATCGTTCTCCGGTTTTCTCTGCCTCAGGAGTATTGCCGTTAGCCTTAACATACATTGCCCGGTACCGGCTCAAAACACTGTTTAAAAAACTGCTTCTATTTTCTCTTATATCAGTATTGGTTATATTCAGCTTTTCCAAGCCTGGACCTATCAGCGTCTGGGAAAAAGCAACAATCGGCGACATAGGAGTCCCAGGAATCATCGACCTTCCTCCCTGCATAACCTCGCAGCATCCCGACGCTATTTCTTCCCAATATCTCTTGTTAACAACCCCGCCGCTGATCAAGGCTATTATCTTCTTCTGCTCCCAGGGTGGTAAAGGCTGTAATTTCTTCGACATTACCGATAACCTCTGATCTCGTTGCAGGCCGGTTGGGTGCCGGCCGCCTGCAGAATTCGGCTTCTTCTTAACGGGATAAGCCGTAGTAACTTCATCCCCGTAGATGCTTATAATCACCCTCACTGTCAAGCTACCCTTAGGAGATTCTATGACGAAAGACAACTTCCCTTCTTCTAAAACCCGGCCTTTTTGAACAACTTCCATTATCACCGCCGCTATTTCTTCAGGGCTGTTTATTCCCCATGCCGCGAATTCTTCAGCGTGACGGGCCAATATATGCTTAAAACCATGATTATCGCTCCGACTGTTCAATACCACAAAACGCCTGTCGCGCAAGACTATTCCGGAACGGCGCAGCTCATTTAATAGTTCGGATAAAACGGAATCTTTAGCTCTTAATGACTCATCCCCCTTGCGATAAATCTTAATCTCACGCCATAAGGACTCCAGCGTGAACAACGTTACCTTCTTCTTTCTTAAGAATAGTTCCAATGCCAATTTATTATTATTTTCGGCAGTCTGGAGAGAAAATCCTTCCTCAAGCAACTGTATGTTATACCCGCGCGCTCGCCACACGTCCGCTATATATCCATAAAGTGTTTCTGAAAGCATTACCGGGTATATAAGCATATCCCCGTCAAACAGAAACTTCTTCATAAGAGCCAACAATTCCCAGACTATCTCACTAAAATCCTCCTCTGATACAGCGCCCTTCCCTCCGTCGTACTGCTTTCCGCCGTCGGTTACTCCGGATACCGAAGCCTCTTTTCTGAAGCCAAGCATCCGCTCAAGCTTGCGCATTTCTTCGTTGTATTCGAACAATCCACTCCGCTTGCCGCGCCGCGCCTTGAGCGGAGAGATTAAATCAATCCCAGCCTCCATTGCGCTCAACCACTTCTTCTCCTCATCGGTTATTTCTGCCGACTCCTGCACAATGCCGGAAATATCAACCCGAACCGAATTCTCTATCAACTCCAACCGCTCACGAATCACAACCCCAAGATCCGCCGCGCGGTATTTCACTCCCAGCATCTCCGGATCACAGCCTTTCTCAATAGATAAAATATACATATAGAATGCCTGTAATGCGCGGACTTGCTCAAGTGATGACACCCCGCCAATAACCGCGACCAGCCGCGCGTAAGCGGTATCCCGCTCCCTGCCAAGCCGCGCGTCCTCTGCTGACTCCACAACTCTACAATACTCCTCCCACAGTGTTAATATATTTACTCCCTCTTTTTCATGTGTTATCTCAGCAGCCAAACATTCCCCCCTAATGGGAGTATCTACGGCTACACTGTTAGCATCCTGATTCTCTATCTCTTGCTTCCATGCAATATCCCACAACTTGATGGTCTTATCTGCGCTCCCGCTGGCAAGGGTCTTCCCGTCAGGGCTGAAGGTTACTGACCTTACCCAACCACTGTGACCGAATAAGCTGCGGATTTCTTGACCTGTAGCCACATCCCACAGCTTGATGGTCTTATCTAAGCTCCCGCTGGCAACAGTCTTCCCGTCAGGGCTGAAGGCTACTGACATTACATAATCATCGTGGCCGGATAAAGTGCGGATTTCTTCACCCGTATCCACATCCCACAGCTTGATGGTACGATCACCGCTCCCGCTGGCAAGGGTCTGCCCGTCAGGGCTGAAGGCTACTGACGTTACATAATCACTGTGGCCCGGAAAAGG
>JBAZDY010000052.1:0-10700 GCA_041654215.1 Candidatus Omnitrophota bacterium | reverse complement strand
CGAATGGACAGGAATATTTTTGCACGGCGAAACCGGGATCGGAAAGACGCACATGGCGGCGGCACTTGCGAAAACTGCGATGGATGAAAGCGAGCGCGGCACCGCCCACGGACTGATATGGGTCTCCTCGCCGGAACTGCTGTTGACCATCCGGGCAACTTTCAACGGCCAGGGAAACGAGGCTCAGATAGTGCAAAAATATTCGACCGTGCCGACGCTTGTTATAGACGACTTCGGGGCGGAAAAAATAACCGATTGGAGCATATCGAGCTTTTACCTGATTCTCGCAAACCGCGTAAACTGGTTGCGCAAAACTATCGTGACCTCAAACATGACGCTGGCGGAAATAAAGAGTTGGGAGCCGCGCATTGCTTCCCGGTTGGCCGGATTCGACGTGTGTTTGTGTCCGGGGAAAAAAGATAGGAGATTACTGAAATGAAAAATGTTGAAATAAACAAAAGCGTAGATGTCTGCCAAAGCATATTTTATTATGCGTTTTGGATTTGGACAATTTTGCTTATTTTAGACAAAATAGATAAAATCATCGCGCTTTTGGAGGGGATGAAATGAAAACCGAAATCGCAAGAGGGTGGGGATTGCGAATTGGGGGAGAGCCATTTCCTCGGCCTTATCTTGCAAAAACAATGGCAGTTGAAAAAGATCATATTCAATGCTATACACTTTGGGAGCGTCCCGTCCGCGTAGTCCTGCTTCCGCTGGCCGAATACCGCAGGCTCAAGCGGATTGAAAAGGAGAATGAAAAATGAAGCGCAATGTAATGATAGAAATCTACTGCGGCCCTGAACTTTGCATGAAATGCAAAGAGAAAGGACGGTTGCTTCCGGTATGCAATATATTTAGATCGAAGTTAGAATATAATGGTGTAAAACTTGCCAAACGTTGCGCTGAATGTTTGGCCGCTGAAAGGAAAGCAAATGGCAAAAACCAAACTAGTGAGATGCAATAACGCACATAGATGCAAGGCTCCGCGCGAAGCTTGCGATCATAAAATTTGGCATAAGCCTTTTGTGATAAAAGGCGGTTGGCCGTCCGATAAAAACGAAGATTATTGCACAGCATTTTCTAAAGTCGGCGGTTGCCCATTTTATCCAGAAATAAGGGTGAGGTGCATCCGTGCAAAAAGGAAAAGCAAATGAGCATTCTCGCAATCGACCCGAGTAGCACGGCAATCGGCTGGGCTGTATTGGATGATAGAACAATATCGGAAAGCGGCATAGAAAAACCGAAAGGGGATACGCGAGAAGAAAAGATAATTTCTATTTGCAAGATAGCGGATAGGCTTTTTACAAAATACCGAACAGATTATGCTGCAATCGAGATACCCGCTGTACATACGCATGGTAGGATAGCTAAGGCGCAAGGGCAAGCGATCTATGGAATGGCTGTGGGGATCATTATTGGCTGTGCGTATGGGATAGGGTGGCCAGAGTATACGCTTTTGTTTTTAGACCCGTCATGGAAAAATCGTCAGCCAAAAGAAGCGTTTGCAGTTAAAGCAAAAGTCTATAAGCCGAATTACGACCGCATGAAAGACAAAGGTTTTGACGAGGCCGATGCCATATGTTTGGCTCACTACGCGGCGCAGACTTTAAAGGTGAAAGGATTGTGCAATGGCAACTAAAACAGAGCTCAAGCCGTGTCCGTTTTGCGGAAAAAGTGATTATGGATTGTAACGCTTGGCAGAAAGGAAAAACAAAATGAAAACAGACTTGTCCGAACGACTGCGAAAAGAAGCAAATGAACATCAAACTGTATATGATGATGATAGGCGTAGAAAAGCGTTACTATCTGAGGCTGCGGATGAACTGGAAAAGCTCCGCGCCGAGAACAAGCGGCTGCTAAAAGCGCTGGAAAGCATCCAAACCAGCGCCGCCATTTTTGTTCACGAGGCCAGCAAAATTGCCGAATCTGATGATGATTTCCCATGCCTGAAAACTGTGCTGAATCTATTTGCGGATTTGCGAAAAGCAGCGGATTGCCTAAAGCCCGAAGCGGGCGGAAAGGGGAAATAGCCATGGGTGCAAACTCAAAAATATCATGGTGCAACCACACCTGGAACCCGTGGTATGGCTGCCCGGATGATGGCCAGCGCAGTCCGGCTTGCGACAACTGCTACGCGCGGGCGTGGGCGAAGCGGTTTAATTTCTGCGACTTCGACCGAGAGATTAAGCGGGCAAGCGACAAGACCTTTTACGCTCCGCTTAACCGGAAAATTTACAAGCCGGGCGACAAGGTTTTCGTCTGCTCGCTGTCGGATTTTTTCCATTCAGAAATGCCGCAAGAATTTTTGGAAGAAGCATGGCATATTATATGGTCTCGAACGGATTTATCTTGGATTTTTCTTACAAAGCGTCCTCAAAATATTACTGCAATGAATTGGTCGCCTGGAGAAAATAGCCGGCTTGGCGTTACTGTAGAAAATCAGATACAGGCAAATAAACGCATACCTAAACTTCTTGAAAAATCATCATGGGTTCATTTTGTCAGCATCGAGCCGATGCTGGAAGGCGTAAATATATGTAAATGGTTATCTGATTCATCATATAAAAAACCAAATATACCGGCCATAATAAATAATGAAAATCCTCGTCTCGATTGGGTAATCTGCGGCGGCGAGAGCGGCCCCGGCGCAAGGCCGATAAATCCGGATTGGTTGCGCAAAGTGCGGGACGACTGCCAGGCGGCGGGCGTGCCGTTTTTCTTTAAGCAGTGGGGTAAAAAACCGGGGTGTCTAGATGCTGGCCGCGTGCTCGACGGGCGCGAGTGGCTGGAATTCCCAAAAACTTGATTGGCTGTTGCTTAAATTATGCTAATAAAGTATATTGATATGCAGCCAAAATTGATTCCGGATTAGATAGCACGGCGGAAAGGGAAAACATGGAGACTATTGCGACAATCTATTGTGCTGATTGCGGATGTATTATTGGCAAAAGCGAACATGGCCCAAAAGATGGCTGGCAACTTGAAGATGGGAGGACTGTTTGTCATAATTGTTGCGTATCCGACACAAAAAGATTTGTCTCAATTGCAAAAAATATTGGCAAAATAGCAGCAAAAAAATGATATGCGGGCAAGGTCGATATTGAATGGAAGAGAATGGCGGACAAGAATCGCCCCAAAAGATCAGCGGAGAGCGAAGAACAGCGGCGCAATGACGCTGGTCGCCGCCGCCGGGGTGCCGCCGACTCTATCCGAAACATTGGGCGCATTCCGCCTATTGCCAATATCGAACGCCGCCAGTCTTGCCGCCTCGACCTAGAAAAATTTATTCTTACTTATGCGGGCGAAGGCAAAGACCCATTTTCTGATGATCATAAGCGGGTTATCAAGCGCATCGAAAACTGCATCCTGAATGGTGGCCGCTTTGTTGAAGCGGTTTATCGCGGATTCGGCAAGTCCACTATTTCCAATATCGCGGCGGTGTGGGCTTTGATCTACGCGCACCGCCGCTTCATCCCGCTCGTGCGGGCGAACAGCGACCTTGCGTCTGACGGCATTGATGCCATAAAGAGTATCCTGGAAACCGATTTGCTTGTCGCTGACTTTCCGGAAATATGCTTTCCAGTCCAGGAGCTCGAAGGCATTACCCAGCGCGCGCATGGGCAAATGTACGAACCGGCAGAAGGCGAACCGACGCTTACCAAAATGAAATGGGGCGCGGATTGCATTGTATTCCCATCTACTGACGGCGCGTTTGATGATGTCGGGAACTGGCATGAAAATTTGGCGGCGGGCGCTGTGTTGCTTGCGGCGGGCATAACGTCCAGCAAGTTGCGCGGGATGAACAAGCGCCGCGAGGACGGGATTTTCCTGCGCCCGGACTTTGCGATCATTGACGATCCGCAGGACGAGGAAAGCGCGGCCAGCCCGCAACAGATTGCCAAGCGGCTGAATATTATCAAAAAGGCAATCCTGAAATCAGCAGGTCATAAAAAGGGTATGGCTGTAATTATGCCCTGTACGGTTATTCAAAAAGACGACCTTGTTGACCAGCTCCTTGACCCCAAGAAAAACCCGGCATGGCAAGGCGAACGCATCCCATTTGTGCGCAAGTGGGCGGACAAAAATGATGATTTGTGGATGGAGGAGTACCGCCACATTCGCACGACGCACGACCCGGACGACCCGGACGATTACTTGCGCGCGCGAAAAGAGGCGACCGCATTTTATTCCGCCCACCGCGAGGAAATGGATGCCGGGATGATAACATCCTGGCAATATTGTTTTCTCGCCGACGAGGACGAAATATCGGCAAACCAGCACGCTTACAACGCGCTTATTGACGATGGCCCGGAAGTGTTTGCCTCAGAATTCCAAAATGAACCGTTCCTTCCACCGGAAGAAGAAGGCCAGCTTACGCGGGAAACCGTGGTGGTGCATATTACTGGCATGGCGCGAAATGAAATCCCGACCTCTTGCGAGAAGTTGACCGCGTTTATCGACGTGCAGCATGCGGTTTTGTATTACACCGTCTGTGCCTATACCAGCCGATTTGACTGTTACGTTGTCGATTATGGCTGCTTCCCAGAACAAAACAAAATCAGCTTTGCCTTGCGCGATGTTACGAAAACGCTGCAAGGCCAGTTCCCCGGCACCGGGCAAGAGGGCGCATGGCGGGCAGGGTTTGAGTCGCTTTGCGAGAAGCTTTGTACCCGCGAGTACATCCGGGACGACGGCGCGGCCATGCGGCTGAATCGAGGCTTTATTGATTCCGGAGAAGGCAACGCAACGCAAACAGTTTACGATTTTTGCCGTCAGAGCAAATGGGGCGGCATTTTCATGGCATCTCGCGGCAAGGGCGTGACCGCCGCGTCAATCCCATTCTGCGATTACAAGAGGCACCCTGGCGACAGGGTTTCAAAGCACAACTGGCGCATCCCCAGCGCCACCGGACGCGCGGGCGGCGGGCGGTTCGTGCTCTATGACACCAACTTCTGGAAAACCTTCACACGTTCGCGATGGAATACATCGCTGGGAGACAAGGGTTGTTTATACCTTTTTGGCATAAACAAAAACGCTCCGGTCGGGGCAAAGGTGAACCATTCCATGTTTATCGACCAGATGGTTTCCGAATATTCGGTAAGAACCGAAGGGCGCGGGCGTACAGTGGACGAATGGCAAATGCGCCCGAATAACGAAAATCACTTGTGGGATTGCCTGGTGGGATGCATGGTAGCGGCCAGCGAGCAGGGCGTAGAACTTGGCGAAGGCGGGGGCGGAAGTGCGGGGCGTCCATCTACGCTTGACGCGCGCGCGCGGTTGTCCAGGCTCGGCAATGTGCGAAAGGTGGGGCTAAGATGAAGCGGAAAGAGACGCCGGAAGAAGCGGAAATCAGGCTGGGCTTGCGCTGCCCGCGTTGCGAATGTTGCGACTTCCGCACGGTCAAAACGTGGCCGGACGAGGACGGCATAATCCGCCGCTACCGGGTATGCCGGAATTGCGGGAAGCATGTCCGTACAATCGAACAGGCAGGGTAAAAATACCATAAAAGTATATATGTAGACTTATTTTCACCTAGGCAAGCCTTTCCGGCTTGCTTTTTTTATGCCAATAATGCATATGCCATATAGGTATAACCATTTTCGGGAGAAGTTGCGCATGGCGTTGCCGGCAACCTATATCGCGCTTTTGGAGGCGTTTCTGGCCTCGAATGCCGGGGTTACGAAAATCCGGCATCCGGACGGGCGCGAAATCACGCTCGACCGCAAACAGGCGTTGACGGAGTTGCAGTATTGGGAAAGCAGGCAGGCACGGGACGCAAGCCCCGGCCTGCGCATGGCGCGAGTGAACTGCAAGGGAGATGCATAATTGTTCGACTGGCTTAAGCAAAAGATAACCAGGCGGAAAAAAATCGACGGCTACAGGAAAGCCGTGCGCGCGGCCTATTATTCCGCTGCCAGCGATTCGCAGACGATGGACTTTTCATTTGCAGGCTCGGAAACGATCAATGACGCGCTCAAAGCCGATTTAAACACCCTGCGCCAGCGCATTCTCTATGAACTTCGGCAGAACGGCCCGGCCAAGGGAATTTGCCGCAACTACGCCAATGCCTGCATCTCCACCGGCCCCCTCATTTCTCTTGAAGTTGAAGATGCTTTCCGGGGCTGGGCTGAAGAAACGGAATTTGCGTTTTCAGAATGGGCGAAGAACTGCGGATTCATTCGGGGAGAAAGCCTGGCCGAATTGCTGCATGTCGGCGTCCGGCAGTTCTTTTCCGCCGGGGAATATTTCCCGGTTGACAAAATTGATACCGATGCGGTAACCCCGGTCAAATATCGAATCTTGCTGATTCGTGCTGATCGTGTGACTTCACCATATGGCGATTTGCAGAAGATCAAACAGGGCATCGAATTTGACGGCAACGGAAAGCCAATTTTTTACCATGTCAAAAGTGAGGATGGTTTCGAGTTTGCCAAAGTGAGCGCAAATGTCATGCGCCATGTCTTTTACCCCGAAGCGCCCGACCAGGTACGCGGGGAGCCGTGGCTGGCGGCAGGTTTATCCGACCTGCATAAGCGCAGGCGGTATGACGAGGCGCGGGTGGCGGCGGCGATAGTCGCGGCAAAGTTCGCCGTTTTCCTTTCCCAAAAAGACCCTAATCTACAGCTTGACGAAAGCACCATTTTGCCGGAAGGAATTCTCGACCTGAATGATGGGCAAGCAACCGTACTTCCGCCCAACGTCGGCGTTGAATCGTTTTCCGGGGCGCAACCGGTGGCTGGGGCTACCGACTTCCGCCGCGAAATGATCGCGAACGCGGGCGCGGCGATGGGCATGTCCGCCGCCGCTGCCACGATGGACAGCAGCGGCAATTCCTTCGCCGGGGCGCGGTATGACGACGTGGGCGTCTCCCTCGAATATGAGGTGACGCGCTCAATTATCGAAAACCGCGACCTCATCCCTGTTGTTCATAAATTCATCCGCGAAGCTGTTGCGGTAATGCAAATACCAGCGCCGCCGGAGTGGTATCGCGTGGTAGTCCGGTGGCCCCATGCCAACCGCCATACCGACCCGCAGAAGGCCGCGAACGCGAACAAGACCCGCGTGGAAAGCGGGGAATCGACATATGAGGATATTTGGGCCGAAGCCGGGCGCGACCGTGAAAAAGCCCGCGCCGCGCTGGTTGAGGAAGTGAAATGGTTCAGGGAAAACGAACTGATTCACCCGCGCGACGCGAAGGCGCAGAAAGCCAAACAGGAGGAAAAAAAGGATGCGCAAGCTAAACCGCAACCTGCAAGCAACATGTGAGGCCCCCGTCACCATCGAGGCGGCAAAAGATGCTACGGGGCAACCGACGTTTTCGATTCTCGCCTATACCGGCGGAGCGATGAAAGTCTCCGGCTGGGGCGGCATCCCAGTGGTAATTGACCTGGCGGGCTTGAGCCTGGGCGCGAAGTCCAGCCCCGTCCTGCTCAACCACGATTCCCGGCAGATTGTCGGGCATTCGACCAACAAAACCAAGGGAATGAAAGATGTGCGCATTGACGGCACGGTGTCCGGCGCGGGCGCGGCGGCGCTGGAGGTTGTGGAGTCGGCCAAGCGCGGCTTTCCCTGGCAGGCATCGGTTGGCGTTGACGTTTTGAAGGCTGTCGAATACCCGGAAGGACGGAAGGCCCTTGCCAATGGGATGGAATTCGAGGGGCCGGTGATTATCGCCCGCAAGGCAAAACTGTATGAGACTTCGTTCGTGGCGCTGGGCGCTGACGAACATACCACCGCAAAGGTTGCGGCAGAAGCCGATTTTTTGGACGTTGAACAGGAGGAGAATAACATGGACGATCTCAAGAAGAGCGCCGATCTGGAGGCCGCGAAAGCGGTAGAGGAAGCGAAGAAGCTGGAGGCCGAAAAGGCCTCCGAAGCCGCGAAGAAGGCGGAAATGGCGAAGCTGGAAGCGGCCAAGCCCAGCGCGGACGACATCGAGAAGCGCATTGTCGAGGCGTCGCGTGCCGAAGCCAAGCGCCAAGGCTCGATCAACGCCGCCTGCAAGTCCTTCCCGGAAATCGCGGAGAAGGCAATTGCCGAAGGGCTGACCGTGGAGGCGGCCAAGGCGCAGATGTATGACGCCATTCAGGCGCGGCAGGGCGCAAGCGTGGGCGCGGCCTACGTCAACACCGGAGCGGGTGGGGAAGGTAACCTGGCCAAGACGCTAGAAGCGGCTGCGATTCTGGCCACCGGCGGCCTGCGGGCGTCAAAAATCGAAGACCATTTCGAGGAAAAGACCCTCGAAGCCGCCGACAAATTCCGCAGTGCCGGGCTGAAAGGCATTATCCATCTGTGCTGCCAGGCCGAAGGCCAGCGCCTCGATATCGGCGCTTCCCCGAACGTCATGGCTGCCATCGGCTTCTCGACGGTGAGCCTGCCCCAGCTGCTTTCCAATGTGGCGAACAAGCGGCTGCGCGATGCATATACCGCCGCGCCCTCGACCGTCAACATGCTGTTCGAGCGGCTTTCCGCCACCGACTTCAAAACCAACGCCGGTATCACCCTGGGCGGTATGGGGCGCATGGAGAAGGTACAGAACGGAGGGCCGCTCAAGGCCGGGACAATCACTGAGGAACCCTTCACCTACCGCGTGAATACCGTGGGCAAGACCTTCGGGCTCACCCGCGAAATGATCGCCAATGACGACCTGGGCGGATTTGTCCGCCAGCTTACCGCGCTCGGCCAAAGCGCCTACAACACCCTGGAATATGATGGCTGGGCGCTGGTTGAGGCGAACACAGGCAGTTTTTTCTCCGAAGGCAATGCCAACCTGATCACCGATACCCTGTCGATCAGCGGCCTTTCGACCGCCGAGTTGTATCTCGACGACATGAAGGACATCGACGGTGTGACGCCGATCAACCTGGCCGCGCGTTGGCTGGTTGTGCCGCCTGCCCTGCATCCGACGGCGAGAGAGATTTTCACATCGACCAGGATTCTCGGTACTTCCGGCACTGACGGCAACATTTACGCCAACACCTATGAACCCGTCAAGGTGCGTTCGCTCACGAGCGCCCTCGCCTGGTATCTGTGGCCGGAAGTCCGCCGCCCCTTTGGCGTGGCATATCTCAACGGTGTGGAAGCCCCGGTGGTCGAGGAGGTTACGCCCGACCCGCAGTTCCTTGGCCGCACCTGGCGCGGATATTTCGACTTCGGCGTCTGCCAGGTCGACAAGCGCAGCTGCATCAAGTCGGATGGCACTGGCGCGGGCAGCTGAATGTAACGCGGCCGAAATGAGGCCGGTTAGCAGGGCAGGCGCACCGCCCTAAAGAGTGCGCACCTTTTAATCAATTTTTTGGAGGAACTCATATGGCGATGTCCAAATATGTCAGTGGCAATCCCGTCGTTATCGACTATACGCCGGTTGGCGCGGTTAGCGCCGGAGATGTGGTTGTGCGCGGGCTTCTGACAAACATTGTGGTTGCCGATATTGAGGCGGGGCAACTGGGAGCCGTCAAGGTTTTCGGGTCAATCGAACGTCTTGCAACCACGGAATCTTTCGATGAAATGGATATGGCATTCTGGAATGAAAGCGCGTCGAAAGTTACGTCTACCGTGACCGACATCTATATGGGGCGTATCGCCAAGCAATTCAGCGCGACCGAAGTTGATGTCATTCACAACCTTGGCACCGAAGCCCTCGGGAGTTAAGCGTGAGCGCCTTCGATTCGCTGTTTTCCAATGCGGCGTTTGAAACCTGCTTCGGCGCGCCCGTGACCTATGGACGCGGCGCGTCCGAAGCGAATTTTACCGCAATGGACAGCATTATGCGCGTCGAGGCGCAGCTTGAAAACCAGGCACAAATGATCGGCGATTGCCGGGAATTTGTGTTCAAGGTTTCGGACTTGGTTTTAGGTGAAACGGCGGTTGAGCCAACGGCTGGCGACACTATTACCAATGCGTCGGGGAACGTTTGGGAGGTACGCGGTATCGGGCAGGCTGCCCCGTGGGAGTTCGACGCCGACCGCAATTATTACCGGGTGCGCACTGTGCGGATAGGCTCGTGAAAAGGTGATTTATGCCATTGCGGATGTGCCCGATTTGCGGAAAGCTAATGCGCGGCGGGGATATGATAAAAGGGATTTGCCGGGATTGTGCCCGCCGAAAGCGTAGCGAAGCGGAAGGCCATAACCGCCGGGATAAACCCTGGCGTAGAGAAGGGGGAGCGCGTGAGCGATGGACTGAAAAACAAGGTGATTGATGTTCTTTTGGCGGCGCTGCTTACGGTGTTGGCCGGTGCGGTGGGGATGCTCTGGTCGATCAAGGCGGATGCGGCCACGGTGGCTCAGGTGGACGCAGTGGCGAAGGAGAAAATCGAATCACTGCGCGTCTCGCAAGCATCTCTTGAAAAGCGATTCGACCGCGTAGAGGAAAAAATCGATTCTTTGCGCGATTTGGTTACGCAGGCCTTGAAAGGAAAGTAGCCATGCGCAAGACCTCGAAATATCGCAAGCCCGAGTTCTGGCTGCACGTCTTGGCAAATATCGCCGGCGCGCTTCTTGCGACCGGGGTTTTCATGCCCGACAGTTTGGGCGCGAAGCTGGTTGCCGCCGGGGTGCTCGTGCTCGCCAACCTGGGCTATGTCGCGCCGATCGCCGCGCGCGGGGTGAGGCGCGTACTTGTGCGCGCGGTCATGGCGCGGAGCTCACATAGATATGAGCTCAAAGGTCTACGTGGCCCGGACGGCGGGCACTTCG
>JBAZDY010000051.1:0-10731 GCA_041654215.1 Candidatus Omnitrophota bacterium | reverse complement strand
CGTGGTAAAGGGACTTTTCGCCTCCAACCGTATAACGGAGAGGGAAACTATCTTAGTGGTTGATATCGGAGCGGATACTTCTTCCGTGACGATAGTTTCTTACGGGCATCCTTATTTGATAAGGCCTTTGACCGTATCCGGGAAAAGGTTCACGGCGGCCTTGTCTTCTTATTATAAAATAAGCCCGGAGAAGGCTGAATTATTAAAGAGAGAAAAAGGGCTGGGGGAGTTGAGGTTGCAGGAGAATTCCATTACCGAGAGCGACGGCTGCTTTTCTGTTTTCGCGAGTCATCTGGAAAACCTGGTGATAGAGATCGAACAGACATTCCAGTATTTTTCGCATCAGCTCCTGAAATCGAAGGTGCAGGTTTTTGACCGCGTCATATTGACGGGAGGGGGCTCCGGCCTCGGAGCTCTGGATACGTTCCTATCGGATAAACTTAAAGTTCCGGTGTCCGTTCTTGAGCCGGCTGCCGCTATCCTGAACGGGGGAGACCGAGAATCCGGTGATAATCCGGCGATATCCTTCGGTCTGCTGGGGCTGGCCTCGGGTTTTATGGACGATGCGATTATAAACCGTCTTTTTCAGAAAGAGGGCAGGCGGCAGTGAGAATAAAGCAAATTAATCTTCTTCCGAGGGACGGTTTCAAAGGGTCCCTTGTCGGCAGACTGCGTTATTTCGGCAGATATAATCGGCGGATGGTGAAACTGCTGGGAGGGGCAGTTTTCGCTCTGTTGTCTTTGATTATTATTCCGGCTTCGGTAGTGCATACTTATAAATACAGGACTGCCTTGCTTAAAGAGGAAATAGCTAATACCAAGGTTAAGTTCAAGAAGCTGCAATCGCAGGATTTTCAGCTTGAGAAAATGAAAGCGGAATTGAAAACGGAGCAATCCAGGCTGGCGGTTATGCTGGAGACACTGTCTTCCACGATGGGGCCGGAAGGCGGGTATGTTTCCCGATTGGCAGCCCTGGCGGGGGCCGCTTCCAGGGACCTCTGGCTCAACAACGTAGTTATGGACGGCAAAGGTATACAAATTTCCGGGGCGGCACTCGACAGCCGCTTGATAGTCGAATTCATGGATAAACTCAAGGACTGCAGTTATTTCAAGGAGGTGCGGTTCGTTTCCTCGGAGAAACAGGTATCGGACGCGCACTCCGTTTATAACTTTCAGGTATCCGTCGACTACTACGGGAAGGATATCGACGCCGGGAAAACTGCGGGGAGCGGGAAATGAATTCCAAGAGTCCGCTTAAAACCCTGGCGTCCGTATGCTATAGTTGGTATAATAAACGCAACTTGGGGGAACGCCGGCTTTTACTGATGCTGGCTTTTATATCGGTTTGCTCGTTTTACTTTTCTTTGATACTTAAGCCTTCCTTGAATGAGATTTCCGGGTTAAAAATCCGCCGGCAGGAATACCTCGGCCAGCTGGAGAAGATAAAATTACAGTATCCGGACGTCGCTAAAAGCCGAAAGGAGATAACCGATATAAAGCAGTCGGGCGCAGAGCTAAAAACCAGAATAGAGGGCATAGAGTCTAAACTTATAAGTGTTTCCCAGGAACAGGTCTTGTTGACCGAGATCATAAAACAGGCCCAGGGCCTTGATATAGATCTTGAATCCGTGAAACAGGATGTCAGGGAGGAGAAGGGCGGTTTTTACAGGCTTTGCATAGATTTGAAGTTTTCCGTTCCTTACAGGAAAATACCGGTTTATATAACCGGGGTTGAATCGCTCGTTCCCTTCATCGCGATAGAAAAGATGTCTCTTTCTCAGTCGAAAAACGACCCGGTATTGCTGGTGGATGTGTCGCTTACCTTGAATACGATATTAAGCCGGACCGAAAATGCGAGCGTGGAAATCACTTCCGCAAAAAGAGGGAAAGAGACCGCGGATTTTAAACGCAGTCCTTTCGCTCCGGCGTTTCTGTCCGGCAAATCACAAAGAAAAAATCTTAAAGTAAACGGCATTACTTACAGCGCCGAAGGCTCCACCGCCATCATCAACGGGACTATCGTGCGGGTGGGCGACAGCGTGGAAAAAATGGAAGTGAAGCGGATACTAAAGGACAGCGTTATTATAGATACCGGGGCGGGGGAGGAGACGTTGTTTCTTTCCCGCGACGCCTTGCGAAAATAACGCGTGCCGGCGGTAAATGCCGCGGTAGAGTTTCTCAAAGAAGTAAAGATTACGGGAAGAGAGCGATGATAAAAAACAGGGTAAAGAATAAATGTAGAGTCATTGCCGCCGTTGTCCTGGCTATTTTTGTAACCATCCTCGCTGCCGATTCCGGCGTGAGCGGGGCCCCGGAGAAAAAGCCGTTCGGAGGGGAACAAAGGATATCGGTAGATTACAAGGATGTGGATGTCGGTGATGTCCTCCGGTCTTTGAGCTATACATACGGGCTTAACCTGGTGACTTCCAGCGAGGTTAAAGGAAAAATTACCATCTCCCTTAAAGATGTTTCCGTGGCGGAAGCCCTTGATGCGATACTGTCGGCTAACGGATATAATTATTCGCAGAAAGGCAGCATTTATTATATCTCCCCGGGATCCATAGAGGGGGCACAGGCGGTGACAGAAGCAGTGACGTTGAAATACTTGAAGGCCTCCGACGCTCAGAACCTTGTGCGTAAAGTTTTGTCCGGCAAGGGCGATATCAAGGTGGACGAGATATCCAATATGCTGGTGGTGACGGATTACCCGGCCAGTATCGCGAAACTCAAGACGCTGCTTAAAGATGTCGATCAGCCGCCGCGCCAGGTATTGATAGAAGCGAAGATACTGGACATAACGTCCAAAGATCTGCAGAATCTCGGTGTCACCTGGGAAGCCGACTATAGCCCCGGACACGGTATTTTCGGCAGAAGCACGAACACCGCGGAAGAGATAAAGGTCACCCAGACATTGTCCGGGACATCTTCCAGCGTCAGCGGAGGGCAGTTTAAACTGGATACCCTGGTGATGAAGGGGTTGACGGCAACGGCCACGATAGACGCGCTTGTCCAGACCCAGAAGGCGCATCTGTTGGCTTCCCCTTCCATCGCGGTACTGAACAACAGGGAGGCCCGTATCATCATCGGGGAAAAGGTCCCCTACAAAGAGAAAATGCAGACTACCACGGGGACTACCGAGACCACGAAATATATCGATGTGGGGACGACTTTGCGCGTGACTCCATCCATCAATGCCGACGGATACATCACCCTTTCCATCCACCCGGAGGTTTCTTCTGTGAGCGCCCTTCTTGATGCCGGGCCGCGCATCACCACGCGTGAGGCCGATACGGTGGTCCGGGTAAAAGAAGGCGAGACCATCGTGATAGGCGGACTTATTAAACAGGAAGACAACCGTATTAAATCACGGATTCCCGTCCTGGGGTATATCCCCATCCTGGAATATCTTTTCAGCAGCAAGAGCAGGGACCAGACCCAGACTGAACTGGCGGTATTCATTACTCCCAAGATTCTGCTTTCCAGGGCGGAACGCTTGAGCGAGAACAAAACACGTTATGAGGAAGAGGCTTACGTCAATATACTGAGTACAGCCGGAGTCAACGTCCAGATGAAGCTTTTCGATAAGGCGAGAAAACTGCAGACGGGGGAGGGATTCGAAGCCAACGAAAAAGCCGTCTGGCAGCGCAGGAACCAGGCTTTGAGCATATATGAGTATATAGTGACGCAGTTTCCCGACGGGCCCAAAGCCGCGGAATCCGCTTATCAATCCGCCGTTCTGTATAATCTGTTGGGGGAATACGGGACCGCGAAAACGATGTGCGAGAAAATATTATCGGAATATCCCTCTTCGCCCTTCGTAGTCAGGGCCGACAGGTTGAGAAAGGCTATGAATGCCCGCTTGAGAAGGGAGAAACACGCGCAAGCGCGGAAAAAAGTCTTCGACATCAAGACAGCCGCCGATGAACAACGGGAAGAGATAAAGAAAGACGAAGCATTCTATACAGGCTTGCAGAAAATCATCGAGAGAGACGCCCTGGAAAATGACAGACGCGAGAAAGCGGAGACTGCGAAACAGGTATTGAAAGAAAAAAAGGAAGAGCGATTATCGCAGGCCGCATTGATGCGGCAGGCGCTTCAGGTCGAACGGGAGATGTCCAGGATATATCGGCTTAAAGAATCCCGCGAAGCCGAGCAAAAGGCCGCTGAAGAAAGACGAGCTGCCGAGCAGGAACGGAAGAGACAGCTGGCGGCGGAACGGGCTGAACAGGCGCGGTTGAAGGCCGAGGCTTTAGAAAAGGCAAAGGAAGAAGCGGCGGTAAAACGCGAGGCCGAGCAAAAGGCCGCTGAAGAGAGGCGAGCTGCCGAGCAGGAGCGGAAGAAACAGCTGGCGGCGGAACGGGCTGAACAGGCGCGGTTGAAGGCCGAGGTTTTAGAAAAGGCAAAGGAAGAAGCGGCGGTAAAACGCGAAGCCGAGCAAAAGGCCGCTGAAGAAAGACGAGCCGCCGAGCAGGAACGGAAGAGACAGTTGGCGGCGGAACGGGCTGAACAGGCGCGGTTGAAGGCCGAGGCTTTAGAAAAGGCAAAGGAAGAAGCGGCGGTAAAACGCGAAGCCGAGCAAAAGGCTGCTGAAGAAAGACGAGCCGCCGAGCAGGAACGGAAGAGACAGTTGGCGGCGGAACGGGCTGAACAGGCGCGGTTGAAGGCCGAGGTTTTTCAGAAAGCCAAGGCGGAAGCAGTGGCGAGAATCAAAGCGGAGCAAAAAGCGGCGGATGAGAATGCGCAGGCTTCGGAAGCAAAACGGCGGAAAGAAACGCAGTAATAAGAGAAATAGCGATATACGCGGCCCAACCGGATATTGCTTCTAAACGCGGAACTTCTTAGATAATGGCAAGTTTTATATATAAGGCCAGAAATGTCCAGGGGGAATCTATTCATGGGATTATCGATGCCGCGGATGAAAACAAAGCGGCTTCGGCCATCGAACATTTAGGCCTTATCCCGATCCAAATATCACATAATACCGGTTCGTATTCCGGCAGCTTTATGCAATTCCGAATCAAACGGATATCCCGCCAGGAATTGCTTATTTTTACCAGACAGTTAAGCACTCTTGTAGCCACCGGCGCTCCTTTGATAACGAGCATACAGAATGTCGCCGATCAGGCCCAAAACCCAAGATTCAAACAGATACTTGGCAATATCGTTTCTTCCCTGGAGAGCGGGGTAAGTTTTTCCGAATCACTGGCGCAGTATCCCGATATTTTCGGCGATTTATACGTGAGCCTTATCAAGGTCGGGGAGGCGGGCGGCCTGCTGGATAAAGTCCTGGCCAGACTGGCTGAGTTGAGCGTCCAGGAGATAGACCTGCGCAGCAGGATAACATCGGCATTGGTTTATCCGGCGGTATTGGCTTCGGTGGCTTTCATCATCGTTAATTTCGTGCTGGTGGCGGTGCTGCCTAAATTCACCGCTATTTTCGAGGCCTCTTCTGCCAAACTGCCTTTGCCGACCCGGGCGCTTCTGGGTTTGAGTTATCTGGCGCGGAACTACTGGTGGCTGATGGCGCTGGCGGCGGTTTTCATCCTTAACGCCCTGCGCAATTATTACCGAACGCCCGACGGGCGTAGATATTTCGATTCTTTGTTTCTGCGCCTGCCGCTGTTCGGTCCGTTGACTTTGAAAGTAATGGTCAGCCGGTTGGCCAGGTCCATCGCCGCCCTCACAAAGTCGGGCGTCCCGGTGCTGGAAGCGCTTACCGTGGTGGAAACTACCGTATCTAATGTGGTCCTGCAGAATATGATAAAGGACACGCGCGCAGCCATCTCCTCGGGGCAGAGTCTCACCGAGCCTTTCAAGGCTTCGGGATTGTTCCCGCCGATGGTCATACAATTGATCAATACCGGAGAGCGCACCGGCAGGCTGGACAAGATGTTCGACCAGATAGCGGATTTCTATGAACCCGAGATAGAATTCACTATCCGTAACCTCACCAGTCTTCTGGAACCTATAATGCTTCTGGTGATGGGAACGGTGGTCGTCTTTATCGCTTTATCCGTATTGCTGCCGATATTCAACCTGATAAGCGTTATAAAAAAATAGAGTGGCGTAAAGCCGGAACATACAACTTGAAGATATGAGGAGCGGATATATGAGAAAAACTGTCGAGACGCGTCCTTGCGCAACAGTGAAAATGAGGGCATCCCGCGCGTTCACCCTGCTTGAACTTTTGATAGTGATTTCCATAATCGCGATACTTGCCAGCACGGTGATTCCCAATTTTATCGGTTTCGATACGGAAGCCAAACTTTCCGCCACCATAACCAATCTGAATACTTTGCGGACGCGCATAACGATGTACCGCGCCAAGGAAGGGGAATACCCGGTTTCATTAAACGACCTGCTTACCAAGACTTACGAAGATGTAGGCGTCCAGCAGCCGTATCTCGACAAAATTCCCGCGGAGATGATCTCTTCGAAAAGCGGTAATAATTCGTTCGTGGATATGAAAAGTGACGAGGAACTTTCCGGAGAGGGCGGCTGGGCCTATTATAGCGATAAAGCTAAAGTAATGGTTAACGTTACGGAGCCGCTGGACGGCAAATGGGGGAAAAGCAAAGGGCAGGTGCCGGCGGAATGGTGAAGCTACCCGGGAGGGCGGGTAACCGCGGCGCCGTCTTGATGCTGGTGCTTGTGGTGATCTTTACCATATCCATAATGGGCGCCGTGCTGGTGGCCCTTTTTTTTAACGTCTTGACGTTGAGCGGCATCGAACTGGACAGGACAAGGGCGCTGTATTTGTCCGAGGCCGGCGTCTCTATGGCCGTCTCTATCCTTAAGTCGCGGGCCGGCGAGGTGATGACCTCCGGCGCGCAGTCTAAGGATGCCGCGGACGGGTCTTCGCGCGGAGAAAAGATAATACCCGTAACCGAACTGGGCGGGGGGTATTTCGAGGTTTATAACGATTACGCTCAATCCACGATAATATCGATAGGCGTAAGCAACGGGGTGAAAAGAGTAATCCAGTTAAAATACAGCGCGTTCTAAAGATGAAAATGAGAAAAGGATTCACTTTCGTCGAGATACTTATAACGCTCGCCATCACAGCGGTTTTTTTCGTTCCCATGATGCAACTTTTCTCCGGCGCCGTTTATTCGGTGGCGGTCTCGGAGGAAAAGGTTACGGCGGTGAACCTGGCGCGCTGGGAAATGGAACGGGTCAAGAACCTTAATATCACTAAGACCGGGTTGAAAAAGGCCGGCGACCTGTGGACTCCGGAATTATCGGAACCGCCGTTTGAGATAAATAATAATAAATGGAGGGTGCTGCGCAGAATCAAACCGGAGAGCGATCCTTTGGAAGTAAGCGTCGAAGTCTATAAGAGCGAAGATTTGAAGACCCCGTTGGCCTCGGTGGTCACTTTGATCGAGGATAATATATGGATATGAACATTCCGGCCGGGGCGAAGGATCCGCTGTCCCTTTCGCTTGAACGGCAGTCTTCACGGGGGTTCACTCTGCTGGAGCTTATTATCGCGTTGTCCGTATCCGTGATGATCGCTTCGGCGCTGTATTTCAGCTTACAGACGGCGCTGGAGAGTTGGGCTGTTTCGCAGGATCAGCTTATCCTTCAGCAAGTTTCATCCAGGATAATGGAAGAACTTGTGGAGGGTCCGCTTGGAGGCAACGGTCTTAGGGACGTGCTGGAAGTGGTGGATTGTTCTCCTGTCATGGCGGTAACGGTGATGCCGTGGACGGACGACACGCACGACGTCTCGAACGGCATCAGTGTTTATACCCTGAACAGGCACATTAAGTCGGGGACTAACGCTCCTATAGCGGAAGCGCTTCTGCCGGAGTCGAACGAATATAAAGTGGTCCCGGTTACTTTGATAGAGAAAGGAAAGTCCGAGGATTATCCGCAGGCCGGTTTGGATATTTCCCTTCCTGTCGGCAGCAGGCTCAGGTTTACTTATTATCCTGATTATAAGAATGATGTGGATGTCCTGACAACTTTCCGTTACGATCCGGAGGAGCAGGCGGTATTCGTGGAGGATAAGGACGGGACAAGAGAATTATACGCGAATCCTTTCGGAGTGAAGATAATTGAGTTCCGGATGCGTTTTTTCGACAGCGGCAACAATGAGTTGGAGGCCGGCGGAGATAATGTGTCGGCCATTACCGGAATAGAGGTGGCTTTCAGGGCGAGAAGCGGAAATGGGATTGAAAGGGAGACAATCACCTTCGTGTCTTTACGCAATGCGCCGATGCATTCCGGCATTGTCCCTGTAAAAGAAGGCATGCGTTTCGCTATCCCCGACTCAAAAGAGATCAGGGCGTTATCCTTGTGTAATCTTTCGGGC
The DNA here is from genome assembly GCA_041654215.1 of Candidatus Omnitrophota bacterium. GTDB lineage: Bacteria > Omnitrophota > Gorgyraeia > Gygaellales > Profunditerraquicolaceae > Undivivens. The sequence goes on along the minus strand of JBAZDY010000051.1, from coordinate 2,411 downwards.
ATAGATAACGGTGACTCTATTATACTGGAAGCGAGGTCGGAACACAGCAGAACATGGCGGCTGAAAGTGCAATTCTCGAAATTATCAAGCTCCGGCAAGCCTATAATCGAAAGCTATACGGTGGAATACCCTTCCGGTAATAAGGTGTTTTCCGAACGTCCGCGCATACCGGCTGAATTCGGACTTAACCTGTTGAATCTCGGACCGAACGGGCTCTATGATTACGGCTTTAACGATATAGACGGGGAAATCCTTCTGACCGGCAAGGTCACTCTGGAGGTCGATAAGATGGATATTGGGGGAGCGGCGATTTTTGTCCGCCCGTGAGTTTTAATCCCCTAGCTCAGAAATCCCCGGGTTTTAACCCGGTTGTACCTTAGCTTATCGGAAGGCTAAGTATTCGTTCGTGCGAAGATGAACGCACTTTGCTCTTGTGTGGAATTGAGCAAGTGTTCACCTGTGTGAAGCTTCGGGGAGGTCGCCGGAATAAGCAACCAGTCGAATAAACGCTGTGTACCGGCGAAGCATTGGCTTCACCGGAAAATAGAAGGAGCCGCGGGCTTTAGCCCGAGGGGCTCCACTCAAACCGCGTTCAAAATTATGGAAAAGTTCATCTTCGCATTATTGATATGCTGCAGGCGCGCCGCGGCGCTTGTTTTACCGGTTGTTTTATTATTATCCGCGGCCGGCGCGTATGCAGAAGAAAAGCAATGGTCCGGCAAATATGACGGTGTCACCTGGGAGAATGATTTTAACTGGTCTCCGCCTTCCGCACCGTCGGCATCAGACGACGCGCGGGTAGATACCGACGGGGCGGATGCGGCGGTAAGAGAGTCTTTCAATCTCAAGTCGCTGACCGTGGGAGGGCATACCGCAGCAATGGTGACGGTTTGGAATTTAGCTGACGGAACGCTCCGTCCGGAGAATAGCGGTGTCCCGGCGCTTCATATAAGGAAAGGCGGGAGCGTGGTGTTGCGGGGGACAAGAGTGATTACCTTGACCGGTAGTTTTAAAAGTTCGGAAGAAACGCTTCCCGCGGAACCCGGGTTTACGTTTGAAGCGAAATAAGGGCTATGGATCGCCGTTGAATTCCAAAAACTTAGGATGTAATAAAGAGAGGACAACAGAACCCATGAATTGTAAAAAGCGGAAGTATATGACAATAAGAGCGTGTGGTCATATCCCCGTCATTTTGGTCTTCTTTCTGTCCGCTTGTCGCGTCTATGCCGGACAGCTCAAATTCGAAGGGGTGCCGGTAGATATCACTACCGCCGACAACGAAGACCTCGTCATAGCTCCCGGTTCTGGAGGGAATACGCGGATAGGCATAGCCTCGGTGAACGACAATTACGCGGTTTCGCAGAACGATCTGTTCGTCAGCGGTATCCTGGAAACCGGGGGAGCGGGATATTTCGACACCACGCTTACGGTAACCGGGGCGTTAACCGCCAACGGCCACGTGATCCTGGGAGACGGTTCGTCGGACAAGATCAGCGCAACCGGCCGTCTGGCATCGGATCTGCTGCCGTATGTGGATTCTTCTTATAATCTTGGCTCTTCCATTCTTGCCTTTTCCGGGGTTTACGCCGGCAGAATATCTAGTTCAGGCTCGGCACTGATTTTATCGCCGGCTTCCGGTTATCCTTTGACTGGCAATGTCGTCAGCAACGCCGCTTCCGGGGATGAAACCGCCTATGACCTGGCTTTGACCGTCGATAAATCAGGTTCCGGAAATTATTGCGGCCTGAAACTTGATGTTACGGAGACTTTGGCTCCCGGGAGCGCGAATAAATTGTTGGATCTTCAGGTTGCCGGGATCAGCCGGGCGCAGGTTTACAGCGGGCCAAGTTCCGTAGACCACGGCTTGCTTTCTCTCGGAACAGGATACTGGGACGGGACTTCTTCCGGGCATTTTGCCGGAGCTGCCGGCGGCACTATGCTGGCGGTCAATGCGCCGGCCGGTTTTGCCGGAAACTTCATAGATTTGCAGTCGGGAGGCATTTCCAGGTTATATGTTGATTATTTGGGGAACATAGTTTCTTCCGGTTCCCAGACGTATTCCGGGGATATGGCGGTCGGAGGGGATTTGGCTGTCAACGGCGGGGATTTTACGACCACCGCCTCCGTCTTTAACCTGTTGAATTCCGGAGCGGGCACGGTGAATTTCGCCCAGGGAGCAACGAGCCTTAGTATGGGCTCTTCCAGCGGGAACACGCTTGTGAACAACAGTTTAACGGCAACAAAAGGATTGACCCTTTCTTCCGGCGCCCTGAATCTCGCCGCGACCTCCGGCGCGTTATCTTTATCCGGCTTGTCTCCTTCTTCCATTTCTACGGGAGAGAACCCTTTTGTCATAGCTTCCGGCGGCGAGTCTTATTGGTCCGTGACAAACGGTAATCTGGCGTTGTCCA
>JBAZDY010000050.1:0-10781 GCA_041654215.1 Candidatus Omnitrophota bacterium | reverse complement strand
CGAGAGCTAAGAAAAGGCGTCCCTAGCCCGATAAGCATAAAACCTGTAATCGGGCTCGTGGGGTGCATGGGTAGGAATTACGGGGCGGGGGCGTTTGAGCGGTCTGCGCTCGTGGATTTTGTGGCCGGGCCGCAGGATATCGCTAAGATCCCGGAGATACTGAGAAGGATATTTTACAGCCGGTCACCCGCGCTCCACGGTAAAGGCGAAGACGAGGCTATCATTTTTGAACGCAAGATTTTTGAAGTGGACGGAGATGTCAGACCGGAGGAGATATATCACACCGGGTTCCGTTCGGGCAAGACACAGGCTTATATCGTGATCTCTGAGGGATGTTCGAACCATTGTTCTTATTGTATCGTTCCGTATGTGCGAGGCCCGCTGCGGCACCGCAGGCGCGAGGATATACTGCGCGAGGTGCGGGATGCGGTTTCGCGGGGATTGAACGAGATATTCCTGCTGGGGCAGAATGTGAATTCCTATCGTTCAGGCGATAAAGGGGATTTCGTGGATCTGCTGGAGGATGCGCAGGCGATAGAGGGGGTAAAGGAGATAACTTTTATTTCTTCTCATCCCAGGGACAGTGGCACGCGGCTTTTTAAGGCCATCGGCGGCCTGGAGCGGGTGAAAAAGTGGCTGCACCTGCCGTTCCAGTCCGGTTCGGACCGTGTGCTGAAGGCGATGAACCGCGGATATAATAGTAAATATTATTTGGAATTGGCGCGTGAATATCGTAGAATAGTGCCGGGCGGCGAATTGAGCACGGATGTGATCGTGGGGTTCCCCGGTGAAACCGAGGAGGATTTCCGGGCCACCTGCCGGATGCTGGAAGAGGTGCGTTTCAATACGGCGTATATTTTCAAATACTCGCCGAGGCCGCACAGCATGGCCGCAAGCCTGGAAGACGATGTGCCGCGCCGGGAAAAAGAGCGGCGCCATAGATTGGCCCTCGACCTGCAGAAACGCATATCGCTGTCCGGCAAACAGCGGGGAAAGGCGAAATGAATCACCGATACCGTTTGAAGTATACCGGCAAGATCTACGGCCGCGCGCCGTTTTTGTTCGCGGTGGCCGTTTTCTCCGCTGCCGTTTTACTGTTTGTTATCTGGTTGATGCCGGCTGTCTGCGGAATGAATCTGGATAAACCCAAGTATTATTTTCTCAAGGGGGATTACAAGAAGGCGATAAAAGAAGGAGAGAGGATGCTGGCCCAGGCCGGTAAGGATTCCCGCGGCCTCAACGAATTATACTATATTCTGGGAGTCAGTTATATGAAGGACGGCAACCTCTTGCGGGCCTCGGATATCTTCGAAATTATACTGCGCGAGTCGCGCGGCTCGGAATTCAGGACTGAAGCGGAGATAGGCCTGGCGGACACATACTTTCTGCGCGGGGACTACGCTACGGCGGAGAAGCATTATAAGCAGATGGAGGAGCGAAGGGCATACGTCCGTTTCGCGGACGGTATCTATTATCGTCTGAAGCGCTGCGCCGAGAAGAAAGGCGACAACGCGACGGCCGCCGCTTACGCCGCGAAGATAAGCAAGAATTTTCCGCCTCCGGCTGAAGATAACGGGCTGGATGTTCTGCGTAATCCCGGGTTTTTTTACACCGTGCAGGCCGGTTCTTTCTCCCGCCAGGCCAACGCCAACGCCTTGAAAGAGGAACTCGCCGGGAAAGGTTACGACGCTTATGTGGAGAAATACCGGAAACCGGGCGGCGAAAACATCCTTTTCAGAGTAAAGGTCGGCAGGTTCAACGACCGCGGCCAGGCCGAGGAATCCGCGAAGAAACTCTCCAAAGAAGGTTATCCCATCCGTATCTGTCCTTGATGCCATAATGAATAAAAAGGTCATTTTTATCACCGGTCCCACAGCCTCCGGTAAATCGGCAGCCGCCATGATATTGGCGGAGCGTATCGGCGCGGAGATCATTTCCTGCGATTCCATGCAGGTTTATAAAGGGATGGATATCATTACCTCCAAACCTTCGGCTTCGGACAGGGCGAGGGTGCCGCATCATCTGCTGGATATCGTGCCGCCTACGGAGGAATACAACGCCTTCCGTTATTATGAGGAGGCGGCCGGGAAAGTCGAGGATATCTTTATGCGGGGCAAGGTTCCGCTTTTCGTGGGAGGGACCGGTTTATACGTTTCCGCGGCGCTGGACGGGCTTTTTGCCTGCGCGCCTGAACGGAGCTCGTTGCGGGAGGAGTTTTACCGGCAGGCAGATTCACCGGAAGGCGCGGCGGCACTGCACGCGAGGTTGAGTGAACGCGATCCGGCGGCCGGAAAACGTATCCATACTAATGACGTCAGGAGAGTTGTCCGCGCGCTGGAGGTCTTAGTCTCTACCGGTAAACCGATCTCAGATCAACAGAAAGAGCGCAAGGGGCTCTCGGAGTTTTATGAGACGGAGATATTCTGCCTTAGCCCGGAGCGGGAGGAATTGTACCGGAGGATAGATGAGAGGGTTGAGGCGATGTTCGCTTCCGGGCTGGAAAAGGAGGCGCGCGGTCTGCTAAAGATGCCGCTTTCGCGCACCGCGGCCTTTGCCATCGGTTTGAAGGAATTGAAGGAATATTTCGAGGGCAGATGCGCGCTGGATGAGGCGCTGCGGCTGATGAAGTTGAATACCAGGCATTACGCCAAACGGCAGATGACCTGGTTCAGGAAGGATAAACGCGTGCGCTGGCTCAACCGGCCGGCGGCGCTCCCGGAGGAGGCGGCGGAAACCATATGGAAAGAGTTATCACGGTAACAGTCAGGTTCAGCCACGGAGCGGACGACGGATGGACGGTGGATGACAGCGCCAGGGAAATGGCGGAGCTCACCGCCAACACCGGCGTTGAACTGGTGGATAATATCATCTGTCTGCGCGACAGACCTACCGCGAGCCTGCTCATCGGCAGCGGCAAGGCCGAAGAGCTCGCGCTGATCTGCGCGGCGGAGAACGTGGATACGGTTATTTTTAACAAAGATCTGACCGGCACGCAGCAGCGCAATCTTGAGGATATCATCGGTAAGCGCGTGATAGACCGCACACAACTGATACTGGATATCTTCGCCAGGCACGCGGCCAGCGGTGAGGGAAAGGCGCAGGTGGAATTGGCCCAGCTTGAATATATGCTGCCGCGGCTTGCCGGCAGGGGAAAACTGCTTTCCCGTCCGGGCGGCGGCATCGGCACCAGCGGCCCCGGCGAGACCAAACTGGAGACGGACCGCCGGCGCATACGCAAGCGCATAGACAGCTTGAAGCGGGACCTCCGCGACCTGAACAGCCACCGTCAGCTGTTGCGCAAGAAGAGAAAAGAGAAGGAACTTCCGCTGGTGGCGCTGGTAGGCTACACCAATGCCGGGAAATCCACGCTTTTGAACGCCCTCTGCGACGCCGGACAGAAGGTGCAGAACGCGCTTTTTACCACCCTGGACCCGCTCTCGAAGTCTTTACAACTGCCGTGCGGAGAAAATGTGGTGCTTACCGATACCGTCGGGTTCCTGCACGACCTGCCGCACAATCTTATCGAGGCATTCAAGGCCACCCTCGAGGAAACGGCGCACGCCGACCTCCTGGTGCACGTGGTAGATTGCAGCCATCATCTGGCTTATGAACACGCCCGTTCCGCGCGGCAGGTGCTGGAGCAGATCGGCGCCCAGGATATCCCGGTGGTCACGGCTTTGAACAAACTCGACCTTTTGGAGGATAAAAGCTGGCTGGCGGCGTTAGAGGCGGATATGCCCAGGCCGGTCGCCATCTCCGCCAAGCTGGGGACCAACCTGGACAAGCTGCTGGCAGAGATCGAGAAGGAATTCAAGGGCAGGATGACGCGGGTGGAATTACTCATCCCGCACAGCCTTATGCATCTGTTGGACCAGTTCTATCGGCACGGCAGGGTCGAGTCAGTGGAATATCTTGCGGAAGGGGTGAAGGTCAGTGGAAATCTTCCGTTAGTAGAGGCCAAGCGCATGCAGGATGCCTGTGCCGGACGGGAGAAATAAAGGCGGTTTTACCTGTTAGATATCCTAACAGAATCTATTAATTTATCTTGACAAGATTGTTATGATATGGTATTATTTTTCTAAGTTATGGTAATAGCAGGGAGGAATAGCGATGCCTGTTTTTAAGGTGAATATACGTCCGGAAGAACCGGTATATATCATCAGCGTGGTCAGCAGGCTGGTAGGTATCCCTGTTTGGACATTACGCCAGCTCGATAAGGCGGGTATTGTTTCTCCAAAGCGCCAGGGAAAGAAATCAAGATTATACTGTCAAAAGGATATAGAGCGGCTGGAATACATTCATTTTTTGATGGAAGAAAAGCGCGTTAATATCAGTGGAATCCGCATCATACTGCAGATGAATAATAAGGTAAGCAGGTCCAGATAATCCGTGGGAAAGGAAAAATTTTTGTTTCTATTTTAGCACTCTTGTGCTATGATTGCTAACAGCGTAATAAGGGGGAATAGAAATGGATATAAACAAGTTCACTATTAAGTTCCAGGAGGCATTACAATCTGCCGCCGCTCTCGCGCAGGAGCATTCGCACCAGCAGGTAGAACCTGAACATCTGTTGTTGGCTGTACTACGCCAGGACGACAGCCTGCTTTTACAAATATTAGATAAGGCCGGAGTCCCGAGTTTTGAGGTCATCAAATCCCTTGAAAAACACTTGAAGGAACAGCCGCGAGTGAGCGGCGCTTCAAAAGATATATATTTTTCTCCGCGCACGTCCGCAGCGTTGAAGACGGCTGAAAAAGAAGCCAAAACGCTGAAGGACGAGTTCGTTTCCGGAGAACATTTTCTTCTGGCTTTGCTTGAGCACGGAGGTTCGCAGCTTACGCGTGAGTTTCATACTCTCGGTTTGACCCGGGATAAGGTATTGCAGGCGATGCGGGAGGTGCGCGGCAGCCGGCGTATCACCGAGCAGGATCCCGAGGCTTCTTTCGGGGCCCTGGAGAAATACGGGCAGGACCTTACTGCCCTGGCCTCCAAGATGAAACTCGACCCGGTGATCGGAAGGGACGGCGAGATACGCAGGTTGATGCAGGTGCTTTCTCGTCGCACCAAGAACAACCCGGTGTTGATCGGGGAAGCCGGCGTAGGTAAGACCGCCATTGTGGAGGGACTGGCTCTGCGCGTGGTCTCCGGGGACGTTCCCGAGGGGCTGAAAGATAAGCGTATAATTTCCCTGGATATGGGAAGCCTGGTGGCGGGCGCGAAGTTTAGGGGGGATTTCGAGAATCGGCTCAAGGCTTTGCTGAAAGAAGTGCGCGACAGCGACGGCCGCATCATACTCTTTATAGATGAATTGCACACGATAGTGGGAGCAGGAGCCGCAGAGGGAGCGATAGACGCCTCCAATATGCTCAAGCCGTTGCTTGCCAGGGGCCAGCTCCGTTGCATCGGGGCCACCACCCTCGAGGAATACCGTAAATATATAGAGAAAGACAGCGCTTTGGAGCGTCGATTTCAGCCGGTTTTCGTCGGGGAGCCGAGCGTTGAAGATACGATCTCCATCTTGCGCGGGCTGAAGGAAAAATACGAGATACACCACGGGGTCCGCATCAAGGATTCCGCTTTGATTGCCGCAGCTTCGCTTTCGGCGCGATACATAACCGATCGCCGTCTGCCCGACAAAGCCATCGATTTGGTGGACGAGGCGGCCTCGCGCCTGCGCATAGAGATAGATAGTATGCCGCAGGAGGTGGATTCGGTCCAGCGGCGTATTATGCAGATGGAGATAGAGAGGCAGGCTTTGAAGAAAGAGAAAGATGCCTCTTCCACTGAACGCCTGGGTAAGCTCGAGGAGCAGTTGGAAGTATTGAAACGCGACCTCGGAGAAAAGAAGAAACAGTGGGAGGAAGAAAAGCGGGTCATCCAGAGCATTCAGCAGATAAAAGAAAAGATACAGGATGCCAAGAACGAGGCTTCGGCGGCCGAGAAGGTCGGAAACCTGGATAAAGTGGCCGAGATACGCTATGGCGCGCTGATAGAGCTTGATAAGGAGATGAAAAAACGCAACCAGGAACTGGCTGCTCTGCAGAAGCACAGCCTGATGTTGAAAGAAGAGGTGGGCGACGAGGATATCGCGCGGGTGGTCGGCGAATGGACAGGCATTCCCGTCTCCAGCCTTATGGAGGGTGACGCGGAAAAGTTGCTGAAGATGGAAGAGCGTCTCAAGAGCAGGGTCATCGGCCAGGACCGGGCGATAGAGGCGATATCGGCCTGCGCGCGCCGCGCCCGCTCCGGGCTGGGCGACGAAAAGCGTCCGCTGGGGTCGTTCATCTTTCTGGGGCCGACCGGAGTGGGAAAGACCAAGCTGGCCAAGACGCTGGCATGGTTCCTCTTCGACGACGAGGACGCGCTGGTGCGTGTAGATATGTCCGAATATATGGAGAAGTTCAGCGTCTCGAGGTTGATCGGCGCGCCGCCGGGATACGTGGGCTACGAGGAAGGCGGACAGCTGAGCGAGAAAGTGCGCCGCAGACCGTATTCGGTCATACTGCTGGACGAAATAGAGAAGGCGCACCCGGACGTCTTCAACGTGCTGCTGCAGATACTGGACGAGGGCCGCCTTACCGACGGACAGGGGCGCACCGTGAATTTCAAGAACACGGTAATCATAATGACCTCCAATATCGGGCAGGAGATATTACAGAGCAGTTTCGGAAAGCCGGATGAGGCGTTGAAGACTCGCCTGCTGGCGGAGGTAAAGAAAACATTCAGGCCGGAGTTCATCAATCGTCTTGACGATATAATCATCTTTAACCCGTTGGACAAGGAAGAGATCGCGCGTATCCTGGATCTGGAGATAGCGCCGCTTAAGGAGAAACTCGCGGCCAGGAAGATCACCCTGGAATTGACCCGCAAGGCGGAGGATTTTCTTCTGGAGAGAGGCTTCGACCCCCATTACGGGGCGCGGCCGCTGAAACGCACCGTCCAGCATTATTTGCAGGACCCGCTGGCAATAATGCTCCTGGAAGGGAAGCTTGCGCAGGGGGATAAGGTCAAAGCCGACCATCCCGCGAACAGTGCCGGCATTTCGTTGACAAAGCGGTAAGGTGTGTTAAAATTAGAAATTCCGCGAAAGAGTTTTCGGGAAAAACGGAGAGCGCATAATGAAGACGGTTAATCATGACGCAAGGCGCAAAGCGGTATTGAGTTCCGCCATCAATTTTTATATCAGGGAGGCGGAACCGGTGGCCTCGGACGACCTTTCAGCAGAATTCGACCTTAGCCCGGCCACTATCCGGAATATCTTCGCCGAACTGGAAGACGCGGGATACCTTACGCATCCTCATACCTCCGCCGGTCGCATGCCGACCGATAAAGGTTATCGTTATTACGTGGATTTCTTGCTTTCTCAGCTGGAATTGATAGAGGAGGAGAAGACGCGTATCTTCGGCGCCTACGAGCGCGGTTCCGAGACGCTGGACGCCATACTGGAGAAGACCTCCGACTTGTTGTCCGAGGTCACCCACTGCGCAGGCATCGCCGCTCTGCCGGATATGGACGAGAGATTCGTTTACCGCGGGGTGAGTTACATAATCGAACAGCCGGAGTTCCGGGACGCCTCAAGTATCCGTTTTCTGATCCGGCTGATCGAGGAGAAGAGGCGACTGCTGGAGATCATTCGCAAACACAACAGCCGCAAAGTGGCGGTTTATATAGGAGAGGAACTCGGCTGTGAAGGTACCGAGAATTGCGCTATCCTGATATCTTCCTATAACGTGAAGGAACAGCCGGTAGGCAGGCTGGCAGTGCTGGGGCCAAGACGTATGGAATACAGTCATGTCATCCCGGCGCTGGAATACGTTTCAGAAGTGCTTTCGGAAGTATTGAGAGATTAGGCGAGGGGCAATAGGTTATAGGCAAAAGCATATAGTCAAGAGGCGATAGGAAATGAACAATAAAGAAAACCAGAATAAAAAGAGCGGCGATAAGGAAACGGAGATAAAGGAAGAAAAACCGCGGGCCGGGGTTTCTCCAGACGGGGCATGTTTAGCGGATAAAGAAGTAAGCGTCAAGGAGTCGGAACTACGGAAGCTGAAGGAGGACGCCGCCAAGGCCGCCGAATACTGGGAGAGGCTGCTGCGTCAGCAGGCGGAATTCGAGAATATTCGCAAGCGCATGGAACGCGAAAGACAGGATTTCCTGAAGTTCGCAAACGAAGGATTGATCGCCGAATTGCTGGACGTGCTTGATGATCTCGAGCGCACGGTGGGCCTGGCGGAGAATAAATGTCAGGATATATCGGTTTTTCTGAAAGGTGTGGAGATGATACTGGCGCATCTTTACGAACTGCTGAAACGCCACGGGGTCAAACCCCTGGAAGCGGCCGGTAAACAGTTTGATCCTCATTACCATGAGGCATTGATGCAGTGCGACGATGCTTTAGTGCCTGAGCACACGGTGCTGGAGGAACTGCAAAAGGGGTATCTCTTGCACGACCGGGTCGTGCGCACGGCAAAGGTGAAAGTATCGAAGAAGCCTTGCGAGCCGCCGCAGACCGAGAAGCAATCTTAATTTGTCCCTGCGGGTAAATTTAACTTCGTGATGTTTCAAGTATCGCCCTGATTCTACGAAACAGAATCAGGGTAACCCGACAAACGCTCGAAAATTTCTCTTGGGGGAGAGATTTTCTCGGTCGGCCCTGCGGGTAAATTTAACTTCGTTAAATTTAGTTAGGAGGTGCGATATGGCTAAAGTTATAGGGATCGATTTAGGAACATCCAACTCTGCGGCCGCCGTTATGGAGAACGGCAGACCGGTCATTATTCCGTCTGCCGAAGGTGCCGGGGTCGCTTCCGGGAAAGCCTTTCCTTCCTGGGTGGCTTTTACCAAGGACGGACAGAAGCTGGTGGGCGAGCCCGCCAGGCGCCAGGCATCGATAAACCCGGAAGGAACTATCTTTGCCGCCAAGCGCAAGATGGGAACAGACTTCAAGTTCAAGGCGCTGGATAAGGAATTTACTCCTCAGCAGGTTTCCGCTTTCGTCCTGCAGAAGATAAAGCAGGACGCGGAGGCTTACCTGGGAGATAAAGTGGAAGAGGTTGTCATTACCTGTCCGGCTTATTTCAACGATAACCAGCGTACGGCGACCAAGGACGCAGGGGAGATATCCGGATTGAAGGTATTGAGGATCATCAATGAACCTACCGCCGCTTGTCTGGCTTACGGCCTGGACAAGGTGGGGAAGGAATTGAAGATCATGGTCTTCGATTTCGGCGGAGGGACGCTGGACGTCACCATCATGGAGATGTGGGCTGAAGGCGGTTTCAAGGTCATGTCGACCAACGGCGATACGCAGTTGGGCGGCACGGACATGGATAATGTGTTGATCGAGCACATAGCCGATCAGTTCAAGAAAGAAACCGGCATCGACCTGCGAAGCGACAAGATGGCGATGCAGAGGCTGCGCGAGGCGGCGGAAAAGGCCAAGGTGGAGCTTTCCTCCACGGTGCAAACGGACATCAATCTGCCGTTCATCACCGCCGACGCCTCCGGCCCCAAGCATATGACTATGACCATCACGCGCGCCAAGCTCGAGGACCTGATCGCTCCGATCATCGAGCGCTGCCGTAAGCCGATCGAGGATGCCCTTAAGGACGCCAAGCTTTCGGCCAATGACGTCGACCGCATCATCATGGTCGGCGGCCCCACCCGTATCCCGGCGGTGCAGAAATTTGTCGAGGATTTCGTGGGCAAGAAGATCGAGCGCGGCGTGGACCCGATGGAGTGCGTCGCGCTGGGCGCGGCCATCCAGGCTTCGATCATCAAAGGAGAGACCAAGGACGTGCTTCTTCTGGATGTCACGCCGCTTTCTTTGGGGATCGAGACGATGGGAGGCGTGAACACCAAGTTGATCGAGCGCAATACTACCATTCCCACGCGCAAGAGCCAGGTGTTCTCTACCGCGGCGGATAATCAGACCGCGGTCACCGTGCGCGTCATACAGGGCGAACGCCAGATAGCGGACGCCGAGGGTAACGTCGAGCTCGGCAGGTTCGATCTGGTCGGGATACCGGCGGCGCCGAGAGGAGTTCCGCAGATAGAGGTTTCCTTCGATATAGACGCCAACGGCATCGTGCATGTCTCGGCCAAGGACCTGGGGACCGGCAAAGAGCAGTCTATACGTATCACCGCTCCCAAGAAGCTCTCCAAGGAGGAAATAGAGAAAATGGTCAAGGAGGCGGAGAAATACGCTTCCGAGGACAGCAAAAAGAAAGAAGAGGTCGAACTCGTCAACCAAGCCGATTCCCTGGTTTATTCCACCGAAAAGTCGCTCAAAGATTATGGCGACAAGGTGAGCCAGGAGGAGAAGGCGGGCATTGAGGCCGATCTTAACGACCTGAAACAGTCCATAAAGGACAAGAGCATCGAGAAAATAAAGAAGGGGATGGAGGCGTTGACCAAGTCGGCGCACAAGCTGGCAGAAGAAGTCTATAAACAGGCGTCGGCCAAATCTCAGCAGCAGTCTGCGGGCGCAGCCGGACAGCAGGACTCAAGCAGTGCCGGGACCGGGCAGCGGCAGGAAGACCCCAAGCCAGGCAAGGACGACGTCATTGACGCCGAGTATAAGGACGAAGATAAGAAATAACAGCGATATCTTTAATCCCCTATCCCAGAAATCCCCGGGTTAAAACCCGGTTGTACCTTGGCCAATAGGATGGCCAAGTATTCACCTGTGTGTTACACCTTGGCCAATAGGAATAACACTTTGCCCCTGAGTGGAATTGGGCAAGTGTTCACTCGTGTGAAAGTATTCGCTTGTGCGTGAT
>JBAZDY010000049.1:0-11008 GCA_041654215.1 Candidatus Omnitrophota bacterium | reverse complement strand
TTCATGTTCGTCGCCGCTATGAACCCCTGCCCCTGCGGTTATTACACCGACCCGAACAGGAACTGCCGCTGTTCGCCTTCAAAAATAGAGCGTTACGCCGGCAAGGGCGACGGAGAAACTTCCGCGGCCATCAAAGAAAAACTGCGCGGTATCGTCCATTACCGCAGCTAAGGCGCCGGGAGAGGTGCCGTTTGCCCGCGGTTCGATTCCTGCAGTTTTTCCATGAAGGAGTATTTTCTTGAGGACGATTGTCTGGCCTTTCTCAAAGCGTCCTGCGCCGCCGGAAGATTATCGAGGTTCTTTTGTATGCCCGCCAGCACCAGATACGCCTGCGGATGGTCCTTTTTTACAGCGAGCGACTTATTGATATAATCCAGCGCAACGGAATATTTCCCCGCCCCGTTGCACGCCGCCGCCATATCTGCCAGCCAAAAAGGGTCCTGCGGATTGAGCGCCAGCTTCTCCGAGACGATCGACATCTCTTCACGGTATTCTGCGCCGGCCAGGTCAGGACGCCCCAGGTCCTTATACACGCCGGCGAGATCGTTATGCACGTTGGGAAATGCCAAGTCTTTGGCTATCACCGCCCGGTATGCCGACATCGCCTCCTGCAGGCGCCCGCTGTCCCGGTAAAGACAGGCCAGGCTGTAAAGCAGGTTAACGTCTCCGGGCTTTAGCGCCGCGGCTTCCTGCAGAAGACGGATTGCCTCGTCATTTCTCTCGAGGTTCATATACGCCAAAGCCGCGCTGTTCAACAACGCCGGGTCAGTTTTGTCCGAAGAGAGAGCGGCGTTATATTCCGCGACGGCGTTTTCAAACCTGCCCTCCTCAAAATAGATATCCCCCAGCAGTCTGCGCACCGGGAAGAATCTCACGTCTATCTCCAGCGCTTTCTCCGCCATCGCTTTGGCAAGAGGATAATTCCGTTCCGAGAAATACAGGTAGGCTAAAAGATAGTAGGTAAAGACATACTGCGGTTCGAGATGAACGGCTTCATAGAGCAGGCGGTAAGCTCTTGTCTTGTCGCCGGAGGTGAAGGCGTCGGTCGCCCCCTTCAACAAATCGGTCAGGCGGAAGAACTTCACCAGCGCCGACAACTCCCCTGTTTTCCCGTTGCCCGGGCAGGAGGCAACGGCTTCCTTCATGATCTCTTCGGCCTGCAGGAAAGAGTCTTCACGAAGATACAAATGCGCCAACGCCTCGAAAGCCGGGAAAAAATCCGGTTTAATTATCGCCGCCAGGCGGAATTCGAATTCCGCCGCTCTTTTCATATTCACATCCAAGTAAACGTTCCCCAGGCCGTAATGCGCGGCGGCCGACGGCTCAAGCGCGATGGATTTCCTGAAATATTCGATCGCGCTGGCGTATGAGCCGTTATCAGCCGACGTCACAGCCCGGTTATAATAAAATACGTTGAGTTTGTTCCTGCAGATAAAAACAAGGAGTGAAAAAAGGAATGCCGCAAGGATGATCTCCAGCGTTCTTTTCATCATCTCATACCGGATTGTGCGCGGCCGGCAAATCCGGGAGATTGCCGCTGCGTACGATAAAAAAACCCGCGGTTTGGTCCGCGGGGCAACATTCCCCGGCTCTCAAGCCGGGGATTCCTGCGCCTTGATTCAGGAAGTGAGCCGCAGATGAAACGGCCTATTTCTTCTTTTCCAGCAGCTCTATTATCGCGTTTATCTTGTCCACCAGTCCGTGGATCATGTCTCTCTTGCGGATAGTTACCCTCAGGGAATGATTCCCCTTGATAACTTCGCTCAGGACGCTTTCTATGCGCGGCAGCGGACCGAGAATACGGTGCAAGACGAGGAACATGCTGATCAGGATGCTGAAGATGAACCCCATGAAACCGACTTCCAGGAGGATGAAACCCAGTCTCCATCCCAGCGAATATTCGTACTCGGTAAGTATTCTGCCCAGGCCGTAGAATACCGCCAGGCAGAAAAGCGCGATCCCCAGCAAAGCTATATTGAAGAACAACAAGGTAAACTTGGTCTTCCAGAAAAACATACTTCGTCTATTTTTCATGCCACGGCCTCCTTATCTAAAATTATACCCGTAAAAACCATATTTTACAAGACTTTATGCGCTACGCGGACGCTTTTTCTCGGTGGAATAGAACTCCATATATTTCCCGAGGAGAAGCCTGGTCTGCGCGTCGAGAGCCGGAACAGACCCCAGGATCAGGATGATAAGCGGGGCCAGTATCCATTCCACGGTCATCAATATATTTTTACTCCACTTGACCCCTTCCGGCCTGGGAGGAAGCAGTATCCTGCTCAACAGCACCCAGACCAAACTGCTCACCAGGGTGCAGTTCAAAAGTATGCCGGCGATTCGCGGAAGATTGTAGCTTATCGGCATCTGCGTAAAGAAACTCCCGCCCAGCAGAATAGGCAGCGGCGCAAGCAGCGTAATGATGATCGCCCAAACCGCCCAGGTAACGTGGCTTTCCAACAATTGGAACGATTTGCGGATCTTCTGCGGCAAGCTTATGAAACGGCTCTTCATGAACCCGGTCACCAGAAACGGAAAATTCTCGACGCCCCATGCCCACCGCCTTTTCTGCCTGTACTGCACCCTTACGGTCTTCCAGAGTGAAGCGCCGTAAGCCGCGTCCATGGACACGGTTATATACAAAGGGACGACCCTGTAATGTCCGTTGTAGAAAAGGAACGCCTTCCAGTAAACCACCGAATCGTCGGAAACCATGTTCAACGGCCAGTAATCTATTTTGATAAGCGTCTTGAAGCTCATGCTGTGGCTGGAGAAAGTCACGAATTTCTCTATGCGCATGCTTTCGATCATCTGACAAAACGAAGCGCTGATCTCCACGAGCCTCGCGAAGGAAGGGGCGTGCCAGATATTGTTGTTGTAAACCGGTATCGGCTGATAACTGGCCTGGTGAGGGCGGGGGTTGGTAATGAAATGATAAGTCAGGCAGCCGAAGTAACCGGGGTCGACACAGGTATCGGCGTCGAAACACGAGATAACCACATCGTCATAAGGGATGTTGCGGGAAGAGACGAATTCCTTCCCCCTCCTGGCAGCCCATGTCGCGTTCGCCCCTTTCGTCCTCGCTTCGCCGGGAAGATTATCCGGGTGAAAAGTCGAGATGTAACCGAGGAAGCACCCTTTGAATTCCTGTTCCAGCAGCGCCGCAGTCTCGCGGGAAGACGGATGCCTGCTCTCAAAAGATACTATAACGATCATCTTCTCTTTCGGATAAAGAGAATCCCGCAACGACGCAAGAGAAGGCCGCAGGATATCCGGCCCTTCTTTATAAACCGGGAAGACCACCAGATGGTATATCCGCTCCCACTCTTTACCCGCCCCGGACGACCGGCAATCGGCAAGCCAATCGCGGTTACGCTGCCGGTACAATTTATGGTGCGCCATGATCAACAGAGTGGTCAGGTATAACGTTCTGATAATCCAGTAAAAATCGAACGCGATGATCAGGGCGGCGCAAAAAACCGGTTTCCAGGCCGACAACAGAACAAGCATGAGAATCACTCCCCACGACAACGCCCCAGGGACGATCTCCAGCGTCCTCCTTATCCTGACGTTCTTATTCTTCATTCCTGATCCTGATCAAATCGTACAAGGGCGCCGTGCGGCTGTCCAGCTCCAGCTTATACAGGTTGCCGTGCGTGTCGCCCTCGGGAGACCTCTCCTGGTCGAGGAACCACAAAGTATCGCTGCCGGTATCGTAATACGACTGCGCGTCGCGCCGGTTAAGCCTTGCCAGCGTGATCGGACAAGCGCGCGGCCTTGCCTCCATTACCTCTACGGAACGAGCTGTGACTATCACCAGGTGAAAACTGTCGGAGTGCCAGAAGACATCACGGATATCCGACTGCGGATAATCCAGGATGAACGGAGCGCGCTCGGGTTCGGCATCCCTGCGTTGCTGCAGTTCGGCTATGCCGATCTGGGAAGGGGAAAAGTAGAGCAGTTTGCTCCTGTCGGAGGAAAAAAGGTATCCGGCTTCTTGGGACTGCAACGCCGGCAGCCTGCCGACCGGAATCCGGCGTTCTCCGTCGAGCCCGCAGCGATAAAGTATGCGGTCCCTGGAGTCCAGATAATATACGGCGTCCTTCTCCTTGTCGAGGCAGAAATACGCCACCGAGGTCTTGTTGACTTTCTTAAGGTTGTTGCGCAGAGGAAAAAGCAGGATCTTGTCGAAGCGCGTTATCTTGCTTTCCTCTATCCGGACGTCATCCGACCAGGGATAGTATCCGCGCAGTTCAACGCGCACCTCGTAAGTGCCGGGAAGCAGTTCGTTGATGGTCGCGGGGCTTTTTTCAACCAGGAGCTTCTTATCCAGGTAAATTTCGGCCCCCGGCGGCTGGGTTTTAAGATATAACAACCCCGTCCTGCTGAATTTAAAGGTGCGCCTGTCGAATTTGTAACCGAAAGAAAAAGAGAGGATCAGCGGCAGGCCGGCGAAAAAGACCGCGACGCTGCTATAGAACAAAAAAGCCCTTATCCTCTGCTCATTAAGTCCCCTTTTATGGAACCACGCCGGTTTCACCTGGACTGAAGCGCTTTCTCGATCTTTTCGAGTTTTGCGAGCGTTTTCTTGAGCATCTCGTTCATTTCGGCAAGCATTTTTTCGTATTCAAGCCGCCTGCGCGAATCGCCGCCGAGCTTTTTTTCTTTCCATTTCTTGAAACCCTCTCTGGCGTCCTCTTCTTCTTTGACGATCAGGAAATCGACGTATTTGGAGAGCCTCTCGCGCTCTTCCTTGGAGGCAAAAGAAGTAAAAAATACTCCTATCCCGTAAAAAGGCTCCGCGCCCGGCCCTTCCCTGAGGTCGCAGCGAAATACCGTCCCGCTGCACCTGACCTGTCCGCCGGATTTCTTGTCCTGGCCGTAATCGGGTATCTCGAGGGTAACATCGAGTTCCGCTCCGGAATCGAACTGCCTGGAAATCTCGATATAACTGCCCAGGCGGCTGATGTTGACGGTTACGCCGGACAGTTCCTCTTTCTTGCCAAAAACAAGTTTTACCGGCAGCGACACGTGCATCCTTTTCTCTTTCCTTCTTTCTATGCCCATTCCGCCTCCCCTTTTTAAAATTTCATCAACGCCATGGTCTCCGCCCTGGTCTTTTCGCTTTCCTGGAATATCCCGCGCACCGCCGAAGTGACCGTCAGCGTCCCCGGTTTTTTTACTCCGCGCATCGACATGCAAAGATGCTCCGCTTCGATCACCACCATGCATCCGCGCGGCTGGAGTTCCTTCATTACTATATCCGCTATCTGCGTGGTCAATCTCTCCTGCACCTGCGGGCGGCGGGAAAGTATATCGACTACCCTCGCCAGTTTGCTCAAACCGGTAACACGGCCGTTCTTCGGTATGTATGCCACGTTGGCCTTGCCGATAAAAGGAAGCAGGTGGTGTTCACAAATGCTGTAAAGCGGTATCCCCTTGAGAAGGATGATCTCGTCGTGTTTCTGCTCCAGGATCACCTCCAGCTCTTCTTTGGGATCGCGCCCGATGCCTGAAAATATCTCCTCGTACATATCGGCTACCCGCCTCGGCGTTTCCAGCAGATCGGTGCGGCCCGGATCATCACCGATCGCCTCCAGGATGTCCTTCACCGCTTTCTCTATCTTGGCCTTATCCATCTTCACCTTATCCATAGCTGTCCTCCGTTTCACTTCCCTATGCAGAATCTGCCGAATATCCTCTTTAATACGTCTCCCGAGAAATCCAGCCCCAGGATCGAGTCCATTCCGGCAAGGGCGTCCTTGATGTCCTGTGCCGCCAGTTCCGGGGAAAGACCGTCAATAAACGACGCGCGGGCAGTGGAAAGATGCCGTTGCGCCCTTCTCAACAATTCCAGGTGCCTGCGGCTGGAGATGAAAACCTCTCCGCCCTCCGGCGCCCCTCCCTTGAATATCCGGCCGGCTATCTTTTCTTCCAGCAGCCCGAGGTTGGTCCCCTTCTTGGCAGAAACCGAAACACATTCCCCGAATGCTTTTTCCAGCAGTCCCGTCTCTGCCCTCAATCTAAGATCGCATTTATTGACAACCGCCAGCACGTTCTTTTTCTTGCGCAGTCTCCTTATCAGGCTTTTGTCGGCCGCTTCCAGTTTTCTGCCGCCGTCGAACAAAAGCAGTACCGCGTCGGCGGAATCCATATAGCGCCTGGAACGCAGAACGGCTTTTCTTTCAACGGCGTCCTCCGGTTCCTTGATACCGGCCGTATCGATAAGCCTGACCGGGATGCCTTTAATATCGGTATCCTCTTCAACGGTGTCACGCGTCGTGCCGGCTATATGAGTCACGATGGAACGCTCTCTTTTCAGCAAAGCGTTCAACAGCGAGGATTTCCCGGTGTTGGGCCTGCCGCAGATAGCCACGCTCGCGCCTTCGCTTAAAGGGATGCCGCAGCGGGAAGTCTCGATCAAAAAACGTATGCCCTCAATTGCCTTTTCCAAACACGCAGGGGCGCTCTCCGTAACTCCCCCGTAAGCGTCCTCTTCCGGGAAATCGATGGCGGCTTCCAGACCCGCCAGCAGGTCAAGAAGCTCTGCTCTCAACGGCGCTATCCGGGCGGAGAGCCCTCCCTTGAGGTGCACCACGCCGCTCCTTAAAGCCGCCTCCGTCCGCGCTCCGATAACGTCCATTACCGCTTCAGCCTGCGAAAGATCTATGCGCCCGTTCAAAAAAGCCCGCTTGGTAAATTCACCCGGTTCGGCCGGCCGGCAGCCGCTTTGCAGCAACAAATCCAGGACGCGCCTGGAACTGATAACGCCGCCGTGACAGTTGATCTCCACGACGTCTTCGCGGGTATAACTGCGAGGGGCCTTCATTATCCCCAGCATTACTTCATCCACGGACTGCCCGGAAGCCTCGACTACCCAGCCGTAGTTCAAAGAATGGCTCGGCAGTTCCGACGGTTTCCCGCCGGCCGCCGGCCTGAACACCCTGTCCGCTACGCCGAGGGCATTTTTACCGCTGACCCTGATTATGGCTATCCCGCATTCGCCGGGAGAGGTAGAAAGGGCCGCTATCGTATCAGAGTCGTCCCGTAATAACATCGCGCGCCTCTCCCGCCAGGAACAAAGACCCGGCGACCAATATCATGTCCTCCTTATCCGCCCCGGATTTCGCTTTTTCCATCGCTTCCCCGACGGAGACGGTCTTCACGACTTTGACGCGGCCTCCGAGGCGTCCGGTGACCCGCAGGACTTCTTTCTCTATCACATCAGTGCCGCAGGCGCGGGGGTTATCCGCCCTGGTTATTATTACGGTGTCTGCCGAAGGGACCAATTCCCTGCAAACGGCGCGGATATCTTTATCGGCAGACAGCCCCAGCACAAGTATCAGCCTGCGGAAAGAAAAACTCTCCTTTACAGTCTCTCTCAATGCTGCGGCCGAGGCCCTGTTCTGCGCACCGTCAAGAAGAATGAGCGGGTCCCGCGCGATCGTCTCGCACCTGCCGGGCCATACGGTATTATAAAGTCCCCGCCTTAAAGAATCAACATCGGCTTGCAGTCTGTATCTATGAGCCAAGGCTTCCACCGCCCCCAGCGCGGTAACGGAATTTACCACCTGGTGTTTTCCCGGCAGAGTCACGCGCAGTCCGCCGTACTCTGCGAACCTGCCTTTTACTCCGAATGTGCCGTTATTTATCTTGAAGGTTATATCTTTTCCGACCTCCCAGAGCCCGGACTTGGTCCAGGCGCACCTTTTCCTGATTACCTCTGCCGCCGGTTCCATTTGAGGAGAAGAGATCACTTCCAAAAGCTGTTTTTTATTGACTGCCGGCTTGATGATCCCGGCTTTCTCCCCGGCGATCTCCGCCAATGTCCTGCCCAGCACCCGCGTATGCTCGTAACTTATCGGTGTGATCACCGCAACCGCCGCCTCCACGCAATTAGTCGCGTCAAGCCTGCCTCCGAGGCCGGTCTCAAACACGCAGAAATCCACGTTCTCCCGGGAAAAATAACGTAACGCCAGCGCCGTGCAGAACTCAAAATACGTGACCCCTTTTTCCCCGTCCCCGCCGCCGGATTCTCCGTTAACCTCCATTAACTCTCCGGCGAGGCGGCTGAAAGTTTCCTCCGGGATCATCCCCTCGAAAGGGTCGCGCCCGTCCGCGCTCCGCGCGCCCGGACGCAGGATCCTGAAGCGTTCCCGCAGACCGCTCAAATGCGGAGAGGTGTAAAGCCCGACGGAATATCCCATCTCTCTCAGCATATAAGCCGTAAAGGCGCAGGTGGAGCCTTTTCCTTTGGAACCGGCCACGTGCACGCAGCGCAGGCCGCGCTGCGGATCTCCGACGCGCTTCAGAAAACCAGCAAAGCGCTCCAGTTTAAAAGACGTTTTATAGGCCCAGCGGGAGACCTTTTCGTAATTTATCAGGGATTCGAGATAATCCAGGATCTGGGGATAAGTCATGGAGGCTAAAAACGGTTCAATGTTTGAAATGCCGGATGCCGGTAAAGACCATCGCTATACCGTATTTATCGCAGGCGCGGATTATCTCCTCGTCGGCTATCGAACCTCCGGGCTGTATTATCGCTTTCACGCCGGCTCGGGCCGCCAGGGTGATGGAATCCGGCTTGGGGAAGAAGGCGTCCGAAGCCAGGCACAGCTCCCCGGATTTCCTGCCGGCTTTCTTGGCGGCGATGGCCACCGACTCGACCCTGGACATCTGCCCGGCGCCTATCCCGGCGCAACGGGTCCCTTTAGCCAGCACGATCGCGTTCGACTTCACGTGTTTGGCGATCTCCCAGGCAAAGAAGAGACTTTTCATCTGTGCGCGTCCCGGCTTCTTGCGGGTAACAACCTTGAGTTTTCGTTCGTCTAAAGAGAACAAGTCGCGTTCCTGCAGCAGACATCCTCCGTTTACGCGTTTGAAATCCATTTCCCGGAGATCGCTGTAATCCGGGAGTTCCAGCAGGCGCAGGTTCTTTCTGCCCTTAAACAGTTCGATGACTCCTTTATCGTACCCGGGGGCGATCACGCATTCCAGAAAACCGCTGCGCAATATCGCGGACGCGGTCTTGGCATCCAAAGGCTTATTCAGAGCGACGATGCCGCCGAAAGCGGAAAGCTGATCGCATTTCCAGGCGTCCAGATACGCCTTGCATAGAGTCTGCGCGCAGGCGGCGCCGCAGGGATTGTTGTGTTTCACGATCACCGCAGACGGCTTATTGAACTCCCGCGCTATCTCCACCGCGGCGTTTAAATCGAGAAAATTGTTGAAAGAAAGCTCCTTACCCTGCAGCTGGCGCATTGCGGCCAGGCCGGATATTTTGCCGGACGTACCGTAGAAGGCGGCGCGCTGGTGCGGGTTCTCCCCGTAACGGAGATCCTGCAATTTGATGAACTCCATACGCAGATCGCGCGGCAGATCGGGAAGCCTCTCTTCCCGCCGGCCTCCGCCGGAAAGATACGCGTATATCGCGCCGTCATAGGCGCTGGTCCTGGCAAAGACCTCCGCCGCGAAGGAACGCAGCAATTCGGCCGGCAGGCATCCGTTGTTACGTCTCATCTCCGAGATCACGACGGGATACCGCCGGGGGTCGCAAATCACCGCCACGGAAGCGCTGTTCTTGGCGGCGGAACGCAGCATGGCCGGACCTCCGATATCTATATTCTCAATGATCTCTTCATCCCCGGCGCCGGGCCTGGAGGCTACGGCTTCAAAAGGATACAGATTCACCACCACCATGTCTATCTCTTCAATACCCTGGCTCTTCAGGCTTTCCATATGCTCCCGGTTGCTCCTGACCGCCAGCAGTCCTCCGTGTATTGCCGGATGCAGGGTTTTCACCCTTCCGTCCAGCATCTCCGGGAAACCGGTATGTTCTGAAACTTCCTTGACCTTAAACCCGTTCTCACGCAGCATAGCGGCGGTCCCGCCGGTAGAAATTATCTCCACGCCGAAATCGCGCAAGCAGGCGGCGAACTCCGCAAGCCCTTGTTTATCGAAAACGCTGATCAACGCCCTTTTTATCTTTATCATCCGACATCCTTCTTTCCGCCGGGACAAACGGTCATTTATTGCATTTAAAAACTATATAATCCCCGTCCCTAACGATGTATTCTTTATTCTCCAGACTTATCTTGTTGTTATTCCTTGCCTGTGAAAGACTTCCCGCGCTGATTAAATCGGCGTAACTCACGACCTCCGCGCGGATAAAGCCCTTCTGGATGTCCGAATGGATGCACCCGGCGGCCTCCCAGGCGTTGGCGCCTTTTTTCAGGGACCAGGCATGCGAATCCTTGTCTCCGGCCGTAAAATATGAAATATATCCGAACTCTGCGTAGGCAGGCGGCAGTAGTTTATCTCTGTCGGCGACCTCTTCCGCGGCAGCCAGATATACCGGTTTCACCGTCAACAACGGATAGCCCGCGATAAATTTAGTCTCTTCCGCGTTTATCTCCAGCTCTGAAAGAAATTTGACCTTGTCCAACTGGTCCTTAAATCTCGCCATGAGCTTCTTTTCCGCATCGTCGCTCGAACGCTCCAGGCGCAAATCCACGAACTCCATATCGGAAATTATAAGATCGTCTTTATTCAACGCCGGGCAGATGATACCATCAGCTTCTTTGATCTTTTCCCGGTCGGTAATGAGGTCTGCCTGGATATAAACCTTCTTCCCGGAATTGAACATTTTTGCCAGGGCGTCAACCCTTTCGTCCTTGATGTTAGCCTTACCGGCCTGAATACTATCTATGCCGAATATGCCTATTTTCATTATGAATCCTTTCTCTTTCTTGCTGGTTAGCGGCCGTGAAATGCCGAAAGAACAGGTCAAATACGCTTAGGGAAGAAACCAACGCTTACTATCGCGTATAGGTATTATATTATATACCGATTTAACCGGAAAGCAACTCAAATACGCAACTCAAATACGCGCTGCTGGACTATCAAGATAAGAATGTCCTAAATAGAAATACTGGTTCTTGGTGCTGGGTTTTAGGGTTCTCAAGAATGCCGGGAAATGATATTTTAATCCGGCCCGGGAAGGGCG
>JBAZDY010000048.1:0-11162 GCA_041654215.1 Candidatus Omnitrophota bacterium | reverse complement strand
TTCGCACGAACGAATACTTAGCCATCCGATAAGCTAAGGTATCACGCACAAGCGAATACTTAGCCTTCCGATAAGCTAAGGTACAACCGGGTTAAAACCCGGGGATTTCTGGGCTAGGGGATTAAAAGCCGCAGCCGAATGATGCTCTCCAATACGGGCATAGTGGCCGTAACCGGATGACGTAATCCGTATCAATTCTCTATACATTTTTACTTGTTGTAATCCACCTGTATTACCGTCCCGTCTTCCATCTGGAGCGAAACCATCCTCTTGAAAACGTTGACGTTAATGACTTTGCCCTTGCCTTGCTGGACCGAGATATGTTCTCCTTCCCTGGGCAGGCCGCGGGAAAGAGTTTTGTAAACGTCGTATTCGAAGCTTAAACAGCACATCAATCTACCGCACAAACCGGATATCTTCGGAGGGTTAAGCGGCAGACCTTCTTCTTTGGCCATCTTTATCGTCACCGGCTCGAAATCACGCAGGAACCTCGCGCAGCAAAGCTCGCGCCCGCAGGAGCCGTAACCGCCGAAAAACCTCGCCTCGTCCCGGACCCCGATCTGGCGGAGTTCGATCCTGGCTTTGAATATCTTCGCCAGGTCCTTGACCAGATCGCGAAAATCCACCCTGCCGTTGGCGGTAAAGTAAAAAACTATCTTGCTCTTGTCGAACGAATACTCGCCATGAACCAGTTTCATCTCCAGCTTGTGTTCCTGTATCTTTAAAGAACAGGTCGCCGCGGCTTCCTTGGCTTTGACCCTGTTTTCTTCGATCTGACGCAGATCGTTCGGACCTGCTGCGCGCAATATCTTCTTCAAAGGCTCTTTGGATTTGCCGGCCGGAACGGCCTGGTCTGGAAAAATGACCGACCCGTAATCCACTCCCCTGTCATGCTCGACGATAACGCAATCCCCCTCCTTGAGCGAAATGCCGGAAGAGGTGTAATTGAATATCGGGCCGAGGCTTCTCAATCTTACCATGATCATTTTATGCATGACTCCATTCTCAAGCCGGAAACCAGCAGTTTAACGTTGGCGTTTTGCTCCAGAAAAAGCAGCGAATCCGCCAGCGCGCGGAAAGCCTTGAACAGCTCCGCGGTAGTATAGCGCGCGCCGCAGTCGGCCGCCTCCCGTCTGCGGTCGTAATTTACCAACCGTGATTCCGGCGCTCCTGTTTTCAGCAAGATCACATCCCTTAACCACGCGGCCATCGCGGTCATAGCCGCTTTCGCGTCTTCCCTTTCCTTAAGTCCGGCGGAGATATCCGGCCCTTTGCCCAGGAAATAATCTACCGCCCTGTCTCTTTCTTCCACTATCTTCCTGCGCTGCATCTTGAGGGCGGCGCCTGGGCTGCCGCAGGAAAAAGAAGAAAGGAACCCGGCAGTCTGCGCGTCTATACCGTGGGGATCCCGCAGCAGGGCCTCCAGCACAGGGGCCGTCAGCCGACGGAACCTGACCGACTGGCAGCGCGAAAGCACCGTTTTTAGCAGCCGTGAAGGACAGGATGTAACCAGGATAATAATACTGCCCTCCGGCGGCTCTTCCAGCACCTTCAAAATGGAATTGGCCGCCTCCGCGGTGAGCTTATGGGCGTTATCTATTATGAAAACCCTTTTCTTGCCCTCGTAAGGCTTCAGAAATATCTCCCGGCGCAGGGCGCGTATATCATCAGACTTCACCGCGTCTTGGTCGTTCTCTATCAGGTGCACGTCCGGATGCTGGAGCTTTTCTATCTTGAGGCACGAAGCGCACTGTCCGCACGGTTCATCCGTCGCCAGCCGGCAATTCAAGGCCTTCGCCGTCAACACCGCCGCCGTTTTCTTCCCCACTCCTCCGGGACCGCAGAAAATCAGGCCGGAGGGCATCCTGGAACTCTTCAGGTATTGCCTGATCATCCCCAAAGCCTCATCCTGCCCCTTCAACTCTCCGAAACAATTTATTCCAGTCATAAATAATTTTCTTATACCGCGCGGATGCCGGACAATCCCGCCGCCGCCAGCCTGACGTTGCGCTGCGTGACCGTCTTATCCTGCGAGACCTTAACGACCTTCACCCTTCCCGGCTCGGCCGCAGCTATACGCAGGTATCCGCGTCTTACCCGCCTATGATACACCAAATCACGGCTCTCTATCCTGTCCTTTTTGAGTTCCCTGTGGCGCAGTCCCCGTCCGGCAGGAATATCCAGCAGTATGGTAAGGTCAGGGGTTGCCCCTGGAGTGACGAATCGGCCGATCTTCTCTATGATATGCTGATCCATACCCAATCCGTATCCCTGATAGGCGCGCGTGGAATCGAGATACCGGTCGCATATGACGATATATCCCTCTTCCAATTTAGGCCTTATCTTTTCATGAACGATCTGCGCCCGGGCCGCCATATAAAGCAGCAATTCGCATTCGCGGGACATATTGCCGTTCTTTCTGTCCAGCAGAACGCGCCTTATTTTCTCTCCTATGGCGGTGCTGCCGGGCTCGCGGATAAATACGGTCTTACGGCCTTTTTTTCTCAAATAAGCGTAGAGCATCCCGGCCTGGGTGCTCTTGCCGCACCCTTCCGTTCCCTCAAAGGTTATGAAAAGCCCCCGGTGTGATGAGGATTTAGGTGCCGCCTTCATATCTTTCTCCGCCAAAGGGTACCTTGTTTGGTGTCTTCCAGTATTATCCCGCCGGCCTCGAGGTCCTTCCTGATTTTGTCGGATAAGGCGTAATCTTTTTTACTGCGGGCCTCTTCCCGTTTTTTCAGCATTGCGGCGATACCGGCGTCGTCAATCCCGTTTTTCGCGGCGTTTTCTTCGCCCGCCGCAAGCCCCAGTATCCGCAGCATGGACTTTACTTCAGCCGCGGCCGCGGCCTGCAGAACGGCGTCATCCGGACGTTTATTGGCCAAGCCGATAAGACTGAAGGCGCAGGCCAGCGCTTCCGGAGTATTGAAATCGTTATCCATGGCCTGCAGGAAATCCTGCCGCGCCTTCGAGACCTCCCCCGCGTCTTCCCCGCCGGCAAAAGTAGAGGAATGGGAGAGAAAAATGCTTATCCTCTCCAAGGCGTGCGCCGCTTCTTTCATCTTTTCGCGCGAGAAATCCAGCGGGCTGGAATAATGCGTCTGTAGATATAACAATTTGAGCACGTCCGCCGGATATTCGGAAACGGCGTCCCGGATGGTAATGAAATTACCCAGCGATTTGGCCATTTTCTGTCCGTTTATGGTCAGCAGTCCGTGGTGTATCCAGTACTTGGCGAACGGTTTGCCGGTCAGGGCTTCCGACTGCGCTATCTCGTTCTCGTGATGCGGAAAAATCAGGTCCCTGCCGCCGGCGTGGATATCCAGCGTCCCGCTCTTCAGGTATTTCATGCTCATCGCCGAACACTCTATATGCCATCCGGGCCTGCCCGCGCCCCAGGGACTCGACCAGGAAGGCTCGGAAGGTTTAGAGGCCTTCCAGAGCGCGAAATCCAGCGGATCGCTCTTCATCTCCGAAGGACCGATGCGCACGCCCTGCCGCATCTGCTCGGTGTCCTGCCCGGAGAGCTTTCCGTAACCGGGAAATTTGCGCACGTTGAAATAAACGTCACCGCCGGAGACATATGCCGCTCCTTTTTCCACCAGCGCGGCGATGTGATCGATCATACAGCCGATGTTCTCCGTGGCCCTGGGCTCGCTGTCCGCCTCGCCGATACCCAGCAGGTTCAGGTCTCGGCGGTATTCCTCTATGTATTTTTCCGCCACTTCCTTCCAGGACATCCCGCCCTCGCGCGCCTTGTTGATTATCTTGTCGTCGATATCGGTGATGTTGCGCACGAAATTGACCTTATATCCCCTGTAAAAGAGATATGTGCGCACCAGGTTGAAGATATAAAGGCTCCTGGCGTGCCCTATATGACAGCTGTCGTAGACCGTGACCCCGCAGGTGTACATATTGACGGCCGGAGGGTTCAACGGCAGGAATTCCTCGTGTTTGCGGGAAAGTGAATTGTATATGCTTAACGGCATGGCTGAATCTTCCTTATCAATACGGCCTCCGGCTGAAGACCGGCTTCGGACGGGATCAATTCGTTTTTCTGTCCCTCTCCAGTCGCTCTATGCGTTTCTGCAGTTCTTCTATGCTCTCCACCAGAGGGTCGAGTATGTGTATGTGGTCGAGACTTATGTCTATCTTCTTGCCGTCCTGCCGCGTGATCCTCCCCGGGACGCCCACCACCGTAGAATTGGGCGGCACATCCTTGATCACCACCGCGTTGGCGCCGATGTAGGAATTATCGCCTATTTTTATGTCGCCGAGCACCTTGGCCCCGGCTCCGATGACCACATTATCCCCGACCGTGGGATGCCGCTTGCCTTTGCGGATACCCGTGCCGCCGAGAGTCACTCCCTGGTATAAAAGCACGTTGTCTCCGACCACAGCGGTCTCTCCGATCACCACCCCCATACCGTGGTCGATGAAAAGCCCGCGCCCGATGGAGGCCCCGGGATGTATCTCTATTCCGGTCCACTGCCTGCCAAACTGACTGACCAGCCTGGCCGCAAGATAAAGTTTAAAACGGAAAAAGACCCTCGCGACGCGGTAACAGAGCAAGGCGTGCAGCCCCTGGTAAAGAATGACGATCTCCAGCAGGCTCCTGGCAGCCGGATCCTTGGAACGGGCGGCGTTTATCTCGTCGCGGAAAAAGAGCGCGGCGGCGGCGAAAACCGCAAACAGCGCCCCGCAAACCAGCAACAATAACGACAGAATGAACGGCATCAAGATTTCCTCCTGCGGACGGTCGCGGCGGCGTAAGCGGCCACGGCCTCCTTTCTTCCTATTTCTCCCAGCCCCTCGGCAGTCTTGGCTTTCACGCCCACCGCTTCCGGGGATATTCCGAGGATGGCGGCGATTTTTTCCCTCATCCCGGATTTATACGCGCGCAGCGCCGGTTCCTGCGCGATTATCACTATATCCACGTTGACCACCGAAAACCCTTTTCGCTCGACCGCGCGCCGCACCTTCTCCAAAAGCAGAGAACTGGACGCGTCCTTATAAGCCGGCTCGCTGTCGGGGAAGAACTCTCCTATGTCCCCCAGGGCGCAGGCGCCCAGCAGGGCGTCGCATAAAGCGTGCAGGGCCGCGTCTCCGTCGGAATGACCAAGCAGTCCTTTTTCATAAGGCACCTCCAGGCCGCAAAGGAAGAGCCTTCGCCCTTCGACGAGCCGGTGTATATCGTATCCAATACCGCTGCGATATTCCAATTTCATCTCCCCGCCGCGCGCAATACTGCCGCGGCCAAGACCATATCTTCCGGAGTAGTTATCTTTATGTTCGTATATTCTCCCGCGGAGACCATCACTTTTCTTCCCATCGCCTCCACCAGCGAAGCATCGTCCGTAAACACCCTGCCGGCGGGCATGCGAGAATACGCCTCCAGTATGATCCGCCGCTTGAAGGCCTGCGGGGTCTGCACTTCGCAGAAACGCGCCCTGTCCGGAGTTGCGGCCACCCGGCCTCCGTAACGGCGTCCCGCGCCGCGCGCTCCGGCGACCTCTTTTATGGTGCCTTTCAACGGGACTCCCGGAACAACCGCTCCGTGCAGCGCCGCCTGCTTTATCATCATGTCCACAAGAGAAAGGGAAATTAACGGCCTGGCCGCGTCGTGAATCAGAATAATATCCGCGGACGGCGAAACGCGCTCCAGCCCGCGGCGAACGGAATCCTGGCGTTCTTTTCCGCCATAAACCATTTTTACCGGTTTCGTTAAGCGGGTTTTCTTAACCGCCGCCCGCAAGCCGTTAAAAGACTCCCTTCCGGCAACCAGCACCACTTCCGAGACGTCCGGGTGCGCGGCAAAAGTCCGCAGAGAATGGAGAAAAACCGGTTTGCCGCCGAGCGAAGCCAGTACTTTCGGCCCGGAAGAAGAGAATCTCTTCCCTTTTCCTGCCGCCAGCAATATCACGGAAGCCGACATATCGCTTATCTGTCCGTCCTGGTAAATATCATCCGGCCGGCCTGAGTCTGCAGCACGGAAGTAACTATTACCTTGAGCTCCTGCCCGATGAACTTTCGGGCGTCCTCCACCACCACCATTGTCCCGTCTTCAAGGTAGCCGACCGCCTGGTTGTGCTCCTTCCCTTCTTTGATCAGCTTGATCTGCATTATCTCCCCGGGAAAGACCACCGGTTTGAGCGCGTTGGCCAGCTCGTTGATATTGAGGACTTTTATGCCGTCCAGGGAAGCCACGCGGTTAAGATTGAAGTCAACGGTCAATATCTTCGCTTCCAGAAGTTTGGCCAGTTTCACGAGTTTGGCGTCAACCTCGGGGACTTCCGGTATCTCCTCCTCGCTGATAGTGATATCGCCGGCGGCGTTCTTCTGCAAGTTATGAAGTATCTCAAGCCCCCTCTTGCCGCGCTGGCGCCTAACAGAATCAGTGGAGTCGGCGATCTGCTGCAGTTCCCTCAGCACGAAACGCGGAATCACCAGCCTGCCGGTCAAAAAATTGGTCTTGTAGATGTCGATGATCCTGCCGTCGA
Organism: Candidatus Omnitrophota bacterium; assembly: GCA_041654215.1. GTDB lineage: Bacteria > Omnitrophota > Gorgyraeia > Gygaellales > Profunditerraquicolaceae > Undivivens. Next base: position 4,662 of record JBAZDY010000048.1, on the reverse strand, counting down.
TGATCACGCTGGTGTCGAGCACGTTAATGCCTTCCGAATAATCCTGCCGGCGCAGGCGCACGTAAGGAATGATCACGTTGAATTCATCCTTGCCGCGCAGACCTATCAGCATGCCGAGGTAACAGAATATCGAAGTCAACAGCACCCTGGCAAGGGAAAGCTGTTCCGGGGCCAGAGGAGCGATCGAAAAAGCGTCTCCGACGAGTTTTGCCATGATCAATCCCAGGACAAGCCCGAAGACCGCGCTGGAAAGCCCGCGTACCGACACGCGCCTCATGCCCATCTCCAGAAGCATTATGCATAACGCCGCCGACAATCCGACCAGCGCGCCGAACAGACCGCTGCTGTTGAGATATATCCCGGAAAAATTATAACCGACGATAGTGCCGCCCATGAGAAAAAGCAGACGCAGGAAAAAGATATTCATATAAAATTAACCTCCTAAAAGTATGTCCAGCGTCTCCCGCAGATTGCCCACCGGGACCAGTTGCATGGCGCCGCAGCCGCCGGGTGAAGGCATATTGCCTTTGGGAAGCAGGCATTTCTTAAAACCCAGTTTTTCCCCCTCTTTGATGCGCGCGGCGGCCTGTGAGACACTGCGCACTTCCCCGGCCAGCCCCACTTCTCCGAGTACAAGAATATCTCCCGGCAACGGCCTGCCGCGGAAAGCCGAAGCCACGGAACAGGCGACGGCGAGGTCCGCCACGGGGTCCTCAATTTTCATCCCTCCGACGACGTTGACGAAGATGTCTTCGGTTTCAAGGGAATATCCTATCCTTTTTTCCAGCACCGCCACCAGCAGCGACAACCGGTTGGAGTCGAATCCCTGCGCCCTGCGCCTGGCGTAACCAAAACCAGACCTGCTTACCAAGGCCTGTATCTCTACCAGCACCGGCCGCGTCCCTTCCATTACCGCGGTGACCACCGAACCGGGGATATTCTCCGGACGTTCGGACAGGAATATCTGCGACGGGTTGGCGACCTCCAGCAGCCCGCCGGAAGTCATCTCGAACACACCGATTTCGTTGGTGGAACCGAAACGGTTCTTCACCGCGCGCAGTATGCGATAAAGGGCAAACCTGTCGCCCTCGAAATAAAGGACCGTATCCACTATATGTTCCAGCACCCGCGGCCCGGCCAGCGTCCCTTCTTTGGTAACATGCCCGATTATGAAAACCGCCATGCCGCTGCTTTTCGCCAGCCTGGTAAGCTCTCCGGCGCATTCGCGCACCTGACTCACGCTGCCCGGAGAAGAACCGAGCTGCGGGTCATAGACAACCTGAATGGAATCCACTATCAGCACCGCCGGGGAAAGCTTTTTCACGTATTCCCGGACCAGGGAAATATCGGTCTGGTTAACGATGTAAAGATCCGTTCCTTTACCCGCCCCCAGGCGCTCGGCGCGCAATTTGGTTTGCTGCACCGACTCTTCCCCGCTGATATAAAGCACGGTCTTTCCCTGCGACGCAACCCTGCTGGATATCTGCATAGAAACGGTGGATTTACCGACGCCGGGGTCTCCCCCGACAAGTACCACCGAACCTGCCACGATGCCGCCGCCTAAGACCCTGTCGAACTCCCCGATGCCGGTTTTAAGGCGTATACTTTCGCTGATGGAGACCTTTTCAAGCAGCACCGGCTCGTCAGCCGATCCCGCGCGCGCGGAAACAGCCGCCGGTCCGGAACGCACTTCTTCTTCCACCAGCGAATTCCAGGTCTGGCAGTCCGGACAGCGTCCCAGCCACCGCGGAGAACGATAACCGCAGTTTTGGCAGATAAAGGCGGTTTTCAATTTCATTGCGATAAAAGATACCAGGCGGCGTTTCTTTTTACAGGTACTGGAACCGTTCCTTGTTCTTGGCGTAACCGACCGCGATCTCGCGGTCGACTATTCCGTCCTGCACCAGCTTGATCAAGGAAGAATCCATAGTGTGCATGCCGTACTCGCCTCCCGCTTCCAGGTAGGCGTGTATCTGTTCCGACTGTTTCGTCCTGATCAAGTTCCTGATGGCCGGGGTGGCCACGAGGACCTCGGTGGCGAGCACCCTGCCTGTCCCGTCGCGTCTCGGTATCAGGTGCTGGCCGATGATACACTCTATACAGGAAGCCAGCTGCACGCGGACCTGTTCCTGCTGGGCCGCCGGATAAACGTCGATGATCCTGTTGATACACTCGACCGTGTCGGGAGTATGCAGGGTAGCCATGACCAGCTGTCCTGTCTCCGCGGCGGTGATGGTTTTGGAGATAGACTCCAGGTCGCGCATTTCGCCGACCAGGATGACGTCTGCGTCCTGGCGCAAAACGTGTCTCAAGGCGTTGGCGAAAGAAAGCGTGTCCGTGCCCACCTCCCGCTGATGGATTATGCTGCGGATATTCTTGTGCACGTATTCGATCGGATCTTCGATGCTGATGACAACGCTCTCCCTGTCGTGGTTGATCTTGTCTACCATCGCCGCCAGGGTGGTGGATTTACCGCTGTCCACAGGACCGGTGACGACAATCAAACCTTTGCGCCGTTTGGTGATGTCGTCGGCTATTCCGGGAAGGCCGAGTTCGGTGAAAGTCCGGATCCGGTTGTTGATGATCCTGAACACCGCGGAAAGACTGCCCCGGTCAAGGAACATATTAACCCTGAAACGCGTGCCTTCCGGTATGAAATAGGAGAAATCCAGTTCCAGCCTCTCGTTGAAAATGGCGCGCTGTTTCTCGTTGATCATGCTCAAAACCATCCTCTTGAGATCCTCGGCGCTTATCGGCAGTATGTCCAGGTGGAAGATTTCTCCTTCGATCCTGAAGATCGGCGGCTGACCGGAGACCATATGCAGGCTGGATGCCTTGCGTTTTATCGCCAGTCTCAATATGGAATCTATGTCTATCAACTGGACGTATTTTTCTATCGCGGACTGGTCGTCTTTCTTGATCTCCTCGAAGAGTATGCTGTGCAGGTAACGTTTGCGGGCCGTCTCCTCTATCCTGTTGACCTTGCCCTTTATCTTCACGGCGTGAGGCAAAGACGGCACCATCAGTTCGGCCTCGACGCGCGTGCCGAGCTGAAAGAGTTCCTGAACCTCGAACGCGACGCTTTTGGAACTCAAGTCCACGCTCAAAGCGGTCATAGCGGGCGCGTCCTCTTTTCCCAGGACGCGGTACCGGATGGGAAAATGACTTATCTTTCTTTTGGCGTTCCTCTTATCCACTATTCCTTGCGTCATAATCTTCAGCCTCCTCTCGAAAATCTGCCGAGAACCGCGTTAGCGCTCCGCAGGAGCGCGCACGGTTTTCTCCTTGGTTTTCCAGAACAGTTTCCAGGGATTTCTCCTTATGTCTATCACAAGCGCGTCCACTTCCCGGTAAAGGGTATCGTCGAACAAAAGACGCCCGAGCGTGCCCTCTCCCCGTTTGATCCTGTTAAGCGCATCCTGAATGTCGTTTACCAGAACGCGGGCGGTCTCGGTCACCTCGTGCATCGCCACCGGGTCGTTGCCTTTGACCACCGAATCGGGTTCAAGCGCGGCGGCGGAGTTGGTGCCAGGAATAATCTCTACGTATTTCTCCCCAAGCAGGCCGAGGGTGTTCACCCAGACCCTGGAATCGGCGGGGATACTGACTTCTTTCTTCACCCATACCGATACGTTGACGGAGGTAGAAGCCCCATCCGTGACCAGAGATATATTCTTAACCTCTCCGACGTCCACTCCGGCGAAACGCACCGGCGCCCCTATTTTCACACCGTTTATGAAATGAAAGGTGAAATTAAGACGGTACCCCGACCTAAGGGTCTTGAAATCGCCTATCAGCAGTATGAAAACGATTAGAATCAACAGCCCCACGGCGACAAAAACGCCGACTTTCAACTCGAGATTAGACCTCTCAACCCTCATTTTCTCCCCCTATTTTGCTCCGGAATGCACGGAGCTGGTGTCGGTTATCGGACCGGTGGACAGACCGTTGATGAACTGCTGAACCACCGGGTCGGCCGAATGCTGAATATCCGCGGGCGTCCCTTCGGCAATTATTTTGCCCTCATAGAGCATCGCTATCCTGTCCGCGATGGAATAAGCGCTTTTCATGTCGTGGGTGACCACTATGGAGGTCACCTTCAGCCTATCGTGCAGGCTGCGTATCAACCCGTTTATGGAATCGGCGGTTATCGGGTCCACACCGGTAGTCGGCTCGTCGTAAAGTATTATCCGCGGTCCGGTGCATATCGCCCTGGCCACCGCGACCCTCTTCTTCATCCCGCCGCTCAATTCCGAAGGCAGCATCTCCTCGATCGAATAAAGCCCCACCAACGCCAGCGACTCGCGCACCCTTTCCTTAAGGGCGCCCTTCTCCATACCTCCGTGCTCCAGATAGCGGAATCCAACGTTCTCTCCCACGGTAAGCGAATCAAAAAGGGCCCCTCCCTGAAAAACCATCTCTATGCTCCGGCGGATACGCTCCAGTTCCTCTTCCTTAAGGCGCGAAATGTCCGCCCCGTCCACGAAGACGCCGCCGGAATCCGGCTTCAGCAGACCGATGATATGCTTGAGCAAAACGCTCTTGCCGCAGCCGGAGCGCCCGATGATAACCAGCGTGCGGCCTTCCGGGATCTTCAGATCGACCCCATCCAGCACCTTTCTGCCGCCGAAACTCTTGTGAAGCTTTTTGATCTCTATCATT
>JBAZDY010000047.1:0-12123 GCA_041654215.1 Candidatus Omnitrophota bacterium | reverse complement strand
ACCTTAGCTTATCGGAAGGCTAAGTATTCGCTTGTGCGTGATACCTTAGCTTATCGGAAGGCTAAGTATTCGTTCGTGCGAAGATGAACGCACTTTGCTCTTGTGTGGAATTGAGCAAGTGTTCACTTGTGTGAAGCTTCGGGGAGGTCGCCGGAATAAGCAACCAGCCGAATAAACGCTGTGTACCGGCGAAGCATTGGCTTCGCCGGAAAATAGAAGGAGCCGCGGGCTTTAGCCCGAGGGGCTCCACTCAAATCGCAGAAATCCCCGGCTTTCAAGCCGGATTTGCGTGTCGGAATAGCACCCTGCCTTAAAGGAGAGGCAGGTGTTCATTAGTGTGAGCACCTTGCCCTTGTGTGGAATGGGGCAAGTGTTCCCCTGTGGGAAAATGTCGCAGGAATTTTTTGGGTATCTTACGACACGGGGTTACTTGAGAAAGAAACCCCGGGCTTCAGCCCGGGGAGCTTCATTGGTTTTATCGTCGAGAAGATGCGTTGAACCGACATGAAATCAAAGATGATCAACGCCTTGAAATACGCGCAACATTCCTAATGACAATATGTTACAACAAGATGGTTTTTAGAAAGTAAGCACAAAGAAGATAAATTTTAACAAAGTACTGATAAGTTTCTGATAATCGAGAATCGAAATTAGACCGTCTGCCACTGAAACTTTGGCGAGACTCTGTGCGCTGTTTAACAGCGCGCTATCGCGTATGAGAAGTAATGCAGTATCGCATATGTTCTGCGCGAGACTTATATTTAAAAATAGCACAGGTCCTCCAAGAGGATAAAAGGGAAGCTTGTAAAATCAAGCGCGGTCCCGCCGCTGTAACCGGGGACGAAAATCACAAAAGGCCACTATGCCGGGGTTACCGGGATGGGAAGGCGTGATGAGTAGGCGAATCCGGGAGCCAGAAGACCTGCCTGTGAATGCGGCCCGCCGGGAGTATTTTTCCGTCGCGGCCCCGCGCGGAAGGACCAGTGAAAACAGGGCGCTGTCCTTAAGCTTTTTTCGGCTTAAGGATTTTTTTATACGGGGGACGGCTATTCTCGGCAATGAAGCGGCACAGCGGAGGGAAAATGGAAATATCCATTAAAGAGGGGTTCAAAGGCATAGTTAAAAGGAACGGGGATACCGTCGAGTTTAATTCCCGCAAGATAACGGAAGCGATAAGCAAGGCGGGCGGAGCTGCCGGCGAGTTCGGGGAAGATATCGCCAAAGTGCTGACCATAAAGGTGCTCAGCCTTGCCGGCCAGCTTGAGCTGGGAGATACCCCGACCGTGGAGCAGATACAGGATATCGTGGAGGAGGTTTTGCTTGCTTCACCCTATAAAAAGACCGCGAAGGCGTATGTTCTTTACCGGGAACAGCGTAAGGGAGTGCGCGAGATAACCTCTCGTTTCAACGTCGATCTGGTCGACCAGTATCTTTCCCGCTCCGACTGGCAGGTCAAGGAGAACAGCAATATGGGATTCTCCCTGCAGGGGCTGAACAATTATATATCATCCGAAGTCAGCAAAATTTACTGGCTGAATAAGATATACCCGGAGGATGTCAGGGACGCTTATCTCTCCGGAGACCTGCATATCCACGACCTGGGTATAATCAGCGCCTATTGCGTGGGCTGGGATTTGTATGACCTGCTGGTGGAAGGGTTCCGCGGCGCCTCCGGCAAGATAGAATCAAAACCGGCGAGACACCTGCGCACGGCGCTGGGGCAGATAACCAATTTTTTCTACACCTTGCAGGGAGAAGCGGCCGGGGCGCAGGCCTTCTCCAATTTCGATACTCTGCTTGCTCCGTTCATCCGTTTTGACCGTCTTGACTATAGAGGGGTGAAGCAGGCGCTCCAGGAGTTCCTTTTTAACGTCAACGTTCCCACCAGAGTAGGTTTCCAGACCCCGTTCACAAACATAACCATGGACCTCACCGTTCCTTCGTATTACGCCGGCCAGGGGGTGATCATAGGCGGCAAAGCGCAAGACGTTACTTATAAGGAATTCCAGAAGGAAATAGATATGTTTAACCGCGCTTTTTTGGAGGTGATGCTGGAGGGAGACGCCAAGGGGAGGGTATTCACTTTCCCCATTCCGACCTACAACATCTCCAAAGAATTCGACTGGGACAATGCGGACCTGGATATCCTCTGGAAGGTGACCGCCAAATACGGGCTGCCTTATTTCGCCAATTTCATCCATTCGGATATGAAGCCCGAGGACGCCAGGAGCATGTGCTGTAGGCTGAGGATAGACAACCGCGAACTGCGCCGCAGGGGAGGCGGGCTTTTTGGCTCCGCTCCTTTGACCGGTTCGGTGGGGGTGGTTACCATTAATATGCCGCGGTTGGGATTTCTTTCTTCAGGTGAATACGATTTCTTCGACCGGCTGGGCGGACTGATGGATACGGCGAGGAAGAGCCTGGAGATAAAGAGAAAAACCCTGGAGGTGTTCACAAACGACAACCTCTATCCTTATATGAAATTTTACCTGCGGAATATAAAGGAGCGGTCCGGGAAATTCTGGAAGAACCATTTTTCCACCATCGGCATAGTTGGAATGAACGAGGCCTGCCTGAACTTGCTGGGAGAAGGGGTGGGCGGGGAGAAGGGAAGGGATTTCACCCTGCGCACTATGGATTTTATGCGCCGCAAACTGCAGGAGTTTCAGGATGCCACCGGCAATTTCTATAACCTTGAAGCTACGCCGGCCGAAGGCACGTCTTACCGCCTGGCGCAAATCGACAAAAAGAAATATCCGGATTTGCTGGCGCAGGGCGGTCCCATCGGCAGGGCAGAGCATCCTTTCTATACGAATTCCACCCATCTGCCGGTCAATTATACCGACGACGTCTTCGAGATGCTCGAACTGCAGGACGAGATACAGACGAAATATACCGGCGGGACGGTCGTGCATATCTACGTAGGGGAAGAGATCCGCGACCACGCGGCCTTGAAGAGCCTGATCAGGAAGATATGCGACAATTACCGTCTGCCGTATTTCTCCGTCACCCCTACCTTCAGCGTCTGCCCGGACTGCGGATACGTGCCGGGCGGGCACGAAAACTGCCCGCGCTGCGGCAAGGTCTGCGAGATATATTCCAGGATAGTGGGTTACCTGCGGCCGGTCGGCCAGTGGAACAACGGCAAGAAAGAAGAGTTCAAGTCCAGGAAGGCCTACAGATTATGAAGATCGGCGGGTTCCTGGAGGCTTCGCTCATAGATTATCCCGGCAAGGTGGCGGCGGTGATTTTTACCGTCGGCTGCACCTTCCGCTGCCGGTATTGTCATAATCCCCGTCTTGTCTATCCGGAGCTTTACGGGGAGACCGTGCCCCTGGAGAAGATAATGGCGCTGCTGGAGAGAAGGCGCGGCCTTCTCGACGGGGTGGTCTTCTGCGGGGGGGAACCGACTATGCAGGAAGACCTGCCGGAGGTAATGCGCAGGGTGCGTTCGCTGGGTTATCCGGTCAAGCTGGACACAAACGGCGGGTTCCCGGAGAAACTGGCGGAGGCCTTGCCTTACGCGGATTATGTGGCGATGGACATCAAAGCCCCTTTCGGTCCGGATTACGCGCGCGTATGCGGCGGACAGTCGGATGATTTCGAAGTCAGGCGCAGTATGCTTCTCCTGCGTTCGTCCGGCGTGGAATATCATTTCCGCACCACCTTTCATCCGGATTATCTCCCGGTAGAAAGGTCAGGGGAGATCAAGAAATTCCTCGGCGCCGGGGAACGTTACGTCATTCAGCGCGCTTCCGTCGTAAAGAAATAGTTGCCGCCCGGAGATACTTGACGCGGGGACAGTTAAGGTGTAACCTGTTGCTGTTGCAGCGGAAAACCAACCGGGTCCCCGAAAAAAGGCGGTGAATTATGAGTGCCGTTTTATCGGCTGCGGTCGTTTTTACGGCCGCTCTCGTCCGTATCAAATTTTTTTCCTTCTTCAGGGTTTGCGGCAGGTCTATGCTGCCTTTTTACCGAGACGGCGACATCCTTGTCTGCGACAGGTTTTTTTTCAGGTTCACCGGTATCTGCGCGGGGTGTGTTGCTGCGGCAGTGACCGCCGGCGGCAGATACGTTATAAAGAGGATAACGGCGGTCTCTTATTCGGGCGGCAAACATTTCTTTTTCCTTCGAGGCGATAATCCCGCGGAAAGCGCCGACAGCCGCCATTTCGGATGGATAAGAAAAGAAGATATCGCGGGGCGCGTCTTGTTCGCCATCCCGCTGGGCAGGCTCCGGAGCAGTATCCGTCTTTTCTCCCGTATGACGTTATGCTACGCCTGGGGGGGCACGGCGCACATCCTGATCGCCAATATCCTTCTTGACGAAATCAGACGCTGCCCGAGAAACGCCGCCGGCGACTGCGAGGTCCCGTTTCGCAATTTGCTCGACCGGCGGGCGCTTACAGGCAGGATGCGGCGCAACATTTTTCGCGCCGTCACCGGCAACCCGGAATATTTCCGCGCCGGGGCGGTAGGCCCGGATTTCGCCCCGGATTTTCCTTCCTGTATGACCCCTACCCATGAATTCCACGGTTTCGACCCGCAAGCCGGGCGCGATTACACGAGTCGTTACACCTGTCTCCATCAGATGCTCGAAGACATGTACCGCGCGGAATGGAGAAACTATTCCGGCAATGATGACCATTGCGACGAGATGAAACAACTGGCTTATTGGGCCGGCTGGTTGACGCATTGCGCCTCCGACGTTTACGGCCATCATTGGGTGGGCGAGCTTGCCGGCGGGGACTTTCTCACTTTTTTCCCCCGGTCCGTCCGAATAGCCGAGATAATTCGCAAACATATCGCGGTCGAGCATTATATCAACATATACATAAGGGACAGGAAATTCGTTTACGGCGACATCGATATAGACGAGATAATGGATGAAAAGGACGTGAGGCTTCCGTATTCCTATCTGAGAGACACTTTTTACAATAACGCTTCCGGTCCATTCCTGCACCTGCGGGGGTTCCCGATCATCTCCGTCCTGCCGAGACTGCCGATCGAACTCATGTCTTATCTTTACCGTCTGGCGGATTGGCATGAAACGAGACGGGCGGAGGCCGCCGGCAGATACGACAACGCTTTTTACCTCAGCCCGTCGCGGCAGTTATGGAGACTGGTGCGCAACTGGCACAGCTCCCGCAGGGACGAGAGCCGCAGGCTGATGGACAAATATCTTGATTGCGGGATGAAAGCCGGCAAGATCGGCACAGAGGGCGGCTTTATGTCCATGATCGGAGCGCTCCGCAAATACGACGATTTCTTCTCCGCGTTAAAGGACTACATAAATCCGCTCGATGACCTCGGGGACGCGGTCCTGGGCGGGGCATTCTCCAAACTCAAGGGACTTGTGGAGAGTATCTTCGGTAGCCTGCAGGATTTTCTTTCCGGTCTGGTCCCGGATGAAGCGGTGGACGCGCTTCAGGACTTATCTGATTTTCTTTCCGATGCGCAGGACAATATACTTAATAATACCGTCGGCAGAATACTGCCGGAAGACGTTTACCGTTACCTAAAGGACAGCCCGGCCGGGCTCCTGCCGGACGATTTGTCCGCGCTGCGCGATACCCTGCCGTTCAACGGGGAAGACATCGACCTTCTTAATTTCCCCGCTTTTTATAATTCCTGCGTCCTGGCTAAGCGTCTGTTGTGTTTCAGCGATAACGAGGTCTGCGATTACCGGAGGCTGGGGGAAGTGGATAACATCGACTGCCGGGATCAGTACCTGGCGACGGACTACGCCGCGCGGGATATCCTTAACGGCGCCATTCCGCCGGGCAGCGATTACTGCAGGTATTTCCGCCAGATGGAGAACATATTCATCGCGCCCAAGACTTACGTGGGCAACCGCAGGACGCTCGAACTGCATTTGGATAACTGCGTTTTCGCGCGCGCCATGCTTCCATCCAACAGGGTGTTGTTTAACGACGTGGAGACGGCGTTGAACGCCGGATATAACGGGTGCGCGCACTGCCTGCTGGAATACGATACGGACCTGGCGTGACCGTAAGCCCTGGAGAAAAATGAGCGAAACCGTTTTCGATGAGCATACCGGTATCGTGTATCGCAGATGGGCGGCGGCGGAGCCGCGCGCGGCGCTTTTGCTCGTGCACGGGCTGGGATCTTACGGCGGCAGGTGGAGTTTTCTCGCTGACTTCTTGCTGAAAGAGGGTATCTCTTCTTACGCCATAGACCTGCGCGGTTTCGGCGAGACGCCCGGACTTAGAGGCCACGTCGGTTCCTTCGGCGTTTATTACGAAGACATAAAGAGTTTGCGCGGTATCATCGCTAAGGATTGCCCGGGAAGGAAGATATTCCTCTGCGGCGAGAGCATGGGCGGGTTGATCTCTTTTACGGCCGCCTGCCTGGCTCCCGGCTTGTTCGACGGGCTGATCTGTCTGGCCCCGTCTTTCAGGAACAGGTTGAAGGTGAAATACACGGATTACTTAAGGATGTTTTTCTTCCGCGTGTTCGCCCCGCGAAAACAAATGCTCCTGCCTTTTACCGCGCAGATGTGCACGCGCGACTCCGCTTATCAGCAGGTGATGGAGTCCGACAAGCGCGAGATCAAGGTGGCCACCCCGGTGCTTTTGACCAATATTCTGCTTGCCGAGGCGCGCGCGGGCGCGCTCAGTGGGAAACTCTCCTGCCCGGTTCTTTTTCAGGTCCCGCTCGACATGGACAATTTCGTCGACCCGGAAGGGACAAGAGATATATTCCGCGCTCTGAGGATTCCGGACAAGAAGATCATTTTTTATCCGCTGATGCTGCATTCTCTTTCCGTGGACCTGGGCAGGGAAGAGGTGTTTAACGATATTCTGGACTGGCTCAATGGGAGGATAAGATGAGGTATGTTCTGGCCGTAGACCAGGGGACAACCGGGAGCCGCGCGGTATTATACGACCAAAACGGCCGCCGGAAAGCCTCGGCTTACGAGGAGTTCGGGCAGTATTTCCCGCGCCCCGGCTGGGTGGAACACGACCCGCTGGAGATCTGGCGCAGCGTGGACAATTCCATACAGAAGGTTCTTAAACAGACGCCGGGCGCGGAGATCGCGGCGGTCGGCATCACCAATCAGCGCGAGACCACCGTCGTCTGGGACAGGGAGACCGGAAGGCCGGTGTATAACGCCATAGTTTGGCAGTGCCGGCGCACGGCGCGGCGCTGCCGGGAGTTGAAGAGGCGCGCAGGCGCCGCGCAGTTTTTTTCCGGCAGGACCGGCCTGCCTATAGACGCTTATTTCTCAGCCAGCAAGATTGAATGGATACTGAAGAATGTCCCCGGTGCTTCGGCCAAAGCCAGGCAAGGAAGGCTGTTTTTCGGCACCGCCGACAGCTGGGTGCTTTGGAAACTCAGCGCTGGAGGCGCGCACGCCACGGATTTCACCAACGCCTCGCGCACCATGCTTTTTAACATAGAAAAGTTGAAATGGGACGCCGACATATTGAAGGAATTCTGCATACCGCCCGCGCTCTTGCCGGAGGTGAGGCGGTCGAGCGGTGAATTCTCGCGCACTGTCCGCCGCGGCAGGCTGGCCTCCGGCATACCGGTTTGCGGCATCGCCGGCGACCAGCAGGCCGCTTTGTTCGGGCAGGCGTGTTTCAGACCGGGGACTCTCAAGAACACTTATGGAACCGGATGTTTTATGCTCTTGAACGCCGGCAAGAATAGGCCGGTATCGAAACACGGGTTGATCACTACCCTGGCTTGCGGTGAGGACGGCGGCCCGGTCTACGCCCTGGAAGGAGCGGTTTTTATCGCCGGAGCGGCGATACAATGGCTGCGCGACGGCTTGAGGCTGTTGAAGTCTTCGCCTGAGTCGGAAGGGATGGCGCGGTCGCTGAAAGATAATCAGGGGGTATATTTCGTCCCGGCCTTGACCGGTCTGGGGGCCCCTTACTGGGACCCCGACGCCAGGGGCGCGGTTTACGGGATAACCCGCGGCACAAAGGCGCAGCATCTGGCCAGGGCGGCGCTGGAGGCGATATGCTATCAGAGCAGAGATGTTCTCTCGGCGATACAGAAGGACTCCGGATTCAAGGTAAAGAGACTGAAGGTGGACGGCGGCGCTGCCGCCAACGATTTTCTCTGCCAGTTCCAGGCGGACATACTGGGTATCGAGGTGATCAGACCCAAGGTAATAGAAAGCACTTCCCTGGGGGCCGCCTATCTGGCCGGACTTGCCTGCGGCTATTGGAAAAGCACGGCTGAGATTGAAAGGCATTGGGAGAAGGACAGGGTATTCAGGCCGCGTATGGAGAAGCGCGAGGCGGCGGCTTACTACAAGGGATGGCTTGAGGCGGTGCGAAGGACGCTCACCAGATGAAGGCATACGATGTAATAATTATCGGAGCAGGGGTGACCGGCGCGGCGATCGCAAGGGAGCTGTCGCGTTATAAACTTCGTATCGCCGTCCTGGAAAAAGAAGAGGAATACGCCTTCGGCGTCTCCAAATCCAATTCCGGTATAATTCATCCCGGCACGCAGAATTCCCCCTATTCTCTTAAGGGCAGGCTCTGTGTGCAGGGGAACCGCCTGGTGAGAAAGATAGCGCGTGAACTCGGAGAGGATTTTCAACAAACCGGCGAATTGATCGTCGCTTTCAACGGGGAAGAGGCCGGGCGCCTGCGGGAATTGAAGCGCGAAGCCGAGATGCTCGGCGTGCCGGGTCTGCGTATCCTGAATAAACGCCGGCTTGCCGAAGAAGAGCCTAATCTCTCCCCGGAGGCGGTTGCCGCTCTCTACGCGCCCACCGCCGGTATCATCAGTCCTTACCGGCTGGTTTATGATCTCTGCGAGAACGCGCTCAAGAACGGGGTTGAGATACACACCGGCTGCGCTGTGAAGGCTGTCGGTACTGCCGGCGGCGGGTTCTCGGTTCTTACCGCAAAAGGTGAGTTCCGTTCCGGGTTTCTGGTTAACGCCGCGGGCCTTTTTGCCGACGATGTCGCCGCCATGTGCGGGATAAACTATTTCCGAATCACTCCGCGCAAGGGCGAAGAGTTCATCCTGGACAAGAAATTGGAGAATATCTCGAGGCACCTTTTGTTCCCTCTTCCCAACAAGATATCCAAAGGCGTGCTGGTGATTAAGACCGCCGACGGCAACCCGATGATCGGCCCCACGGCTCAAGATGCCGTTGACAAGGAAGACCTGGGCACCAGTGGAGCCGGCCTTGCAGAGGCCCTGGCCGGGGCGCGCCGGCTGATACCTTCCATAGATAAAAAAGACATCATCGCCTATTTCGCCGGCCTGCGTCCGGCTGCGGGAGACGATTTCATCATCCACCGGGAGGAGAAAGTCCCGGGGCTGATTACCGTCGCAGGCATACAGTCGCCCGGCCTGACCGCGGCGCCGGCAGCGGCGCTGATGGTTAGGGGGCTTTTGAGAGAGTGCGGGCTGGTCTTGAAAAAGAAATTATTTTTTCGCCCGCGGCAGTCGGAGATACCGCATTTGTTTTCTCTTCCGTTTAAAGCGGCGGAACGTCTGGTGAAGAAGGACCCGTCTTACGGGGATATCGTGTGCCGCTGCGAGATGGTTTCGGCCAAAGAGGTGAGAGATGCCGTCAAACGCGGAGCCTGCACCATGGATGGGATAAAATTCCGCACGCGCGCGCAGGCCGGCCGCTGCCACGGGAGTTTCTGTACCGCCAGGATCATGCGCATACTCGCGCAAGAGCGCAAACTTCCGCTTACCGGGGTGAGCAAGAGGGGAAAAGGTTCGGAGCTGATAAAGAAGGACAGGGCTGATGTCTGAACGCGAACTGGTGATAGTCGGCGGCGGGCCGGCGGGAATGGCCGCGGCGCTTTCCGCCTATGAGCACGGCGTCAGGGATATTTTGCTGCTGGAACGCGACCAGTATCTCGGCGGCATACTCAACCAGTGCATACATACCGGTTTCGGGTTGAACTATTTCAAGGAGTCGCTCACCGGTCCGGAATACGCGCTGCGTTTCGCGCGCAGGATAACGGATATAAAGGGAATAGATGTGAGCCTTAAATCTTTCGCGGTCAGACTCACGCCGGACAAGACGCTGACTTATCTGAAACCGGGAAGGGTGGAAAGGGTAAAGGCAAAGGCCCTGATCATGGCCACCGGCTGCCGGGAGAAGACCAGGGAAATGGTGCATATAGCCGGCACCCGCCCGGCGGGTATTTTTTCAGCCGGTCTGGCGCAGAAGCTGATCAATATAGAGGGCCTGCTTCCCGGAAAAGAGGCGGTGATTTTGGGTTCCGGAGATATCGGTCTGATAATGGCGCGGCGTTTTATCCTGGAAGGCGCGAGGGTAAAAGGCGTCGTTGAGATCAGGGAGCAGAGCCGGGGCCTTACCCGTAACGTCGTCCAGTGCCTTGAGGATTTCGATATACCTCTTTATCTGCGGCACAAGATCTCCCGCGTGCGCGGCAGGGACCGCGTGGAGGCGGTGGATGTGGCGCGGGTGGATGATCGTATGGAGGAAGTTCCGGGGTCGGAGTTCACCCTGGAATGCGATACCCTTCTGGTATCCGTGGGGCTGATACCGGAGAACGAGTTGATAGAAATGGCCGGGGTGCCGTTGGACAAGAAAACAAATTCTCCCCTTTACGAAGGGTTGAATCAAACTCCGATTCCCGGGTTATTCGTCTGCGGCAACGCCTTTAAAGTGTACGACCTGGCGGATTCCGTCTCCATGGACAGCCTTGAAGCCGGCCGTATGGCCGCGGAGTACTTACTCAAACCGCAGAAATCCCCGGCTTGACCAGTCCGGGGAGCTTCATAACAGAAAGGCAAAAAGGCGGGACAATAAAAGGGGAAGGGCGATAAGTTTTATGTTAAAGAAATTCGTTTGCATAGAATGTCCGCGGGGATGCCTGCTGGAGGCTGAGATCGAGAACGGCCGAATGGTAAAGGTCAACGGCAATAAATGTCCCCGGGGTGAGGATTATGCCCGCGGCGAGATAGAGAATCCGGCCCGCGTGCTGACCTCGACTATACCGGCGGAAGGGCTCCGCTTGAAGATGGTTCCCGTCAGGACAAACCGGACGATAGCGAAATCCAGGATGCTTGAGGCCGCGGCGGAGATCAGGAAGTTAAAGACGGACAAGCCGGTGCGCGCGGGAGAGGTGATCGCGGAAAATTTTCTGGGGCTGGGAGCTGATCTGGTTGCGACGAGAGACGTGCCGAGGGACACTCCATAGCCCGCGATCTACAGTCTTCGGAATAATACCATGTGTGAAGATGAAGAAAGAAAAAGAACGTTACATAGTGCATGTGGATATGGACGCTTTCTTCGCGGCGGTGGAACAACGGGACAACCCGGAATACCGCGGTAGGCCGGTGGTAGTCGGCGCCGACCCTAAGGGAGGCGGAGGCCGCGGCGTGGTATCGACCTGTTCCTACGAGGCGCGCAGGTACGGCGTGCGTTCCGCTATGCCGATCTCGCAGGCCTATCGAAAATGCCCGCACGCGGTGTTCCTTCCGGTAGATATGGAGAAATACAGCCTGGTTTCGGAGAAAGTGCTCTCCATTCTGAATTCCTTTTCTCCTCTCGTGGAGCAGGTGAGTATAGACGAAGCGTTTCTTGACATAAGTTTCAGCTATAAACTACACGGCACTCCGCATCTGGCCTGCTCGGCGATGAAAAAGCGGATAAAGGAGGAGACCGGTCTTACCGCCTCAGTGGGGCTTGCGCCGAATAAAATGGCTGCCAAGATAGCTTCGGATATTTGCAAGCCCGACGGGCTGCTGGAAGTCACGGCTCCCGGATTGCGCGAATTTCTCGATCCCTTGAATGTGGGGCTGTTGTGGGGAGTCGGAGAAAAGACCAGGGCATCGCTCAACGCCCTGGGTATCCGTACTATCGGCGACCTCGGCCGCAAAACGCGGCAGGAATTAACCGGGCTTTTTGGCAGGAACGGGGTCTGGTTCTGGGAGGCCGGACGCGGGATGGACGACAGCGAGGTCGTCCCTGAACGCGAGGCCAAGTCTGTCGGTAACGAAAGCACTTTCGAGGAGGATACCGGGGACAGGAAAACTGCGGAAGGCGAACTTTTCCGGCTTTGCGAACTTGTCTCCGACAGGATGCGGGAAAAAGGCGTGAAAGGCAGGACCGTGACCTTGAAGATACGGCTGGAAGGGT
>JBAZDY010000046.1:0-12368 GCA_041654215.1 Candidatus Omnitrophota bacterium | reverse complement strand
CCAATTCCACTCAGGGGCAAAGTGTTATTCCTATTGGCCAAGGTGTAACACACAGGTGAATACTTGGCCATCCTATTGGCCAAGGTGCAACCGGGTTAAAACCCGGGGATTTCTGGGCTAGGGGATTAAATCGTTATCGAGACTCTACTCTCGCCGAGAATATCTTCCATTTCGTGGATGAGATTCTCCCCGGGGGCAACGAAAAGCCCGTCTCCGACGATGACCCTGGCGCGGGATTTTTCCGAAGTGTCCACATGAAGATAAACCGGCGTCTGCCCGGGGTTGGCGGCAAGCAATTGTTTCAGCGTTTCCAGGACATTCTGCCTTAGTCCGGTCAGGTTAACGTTAACGCAGGAAATAAGCCGGTAAACTTCCTCGACGGGGATCACGTCGTTCACCACTATTTTGGGCGATTCCTCCTTGAGATTAAGCCGGCCCTTGACGATCACCACCGCCCCGCTCAAAAGATACCTGGAGACCTTCTGAAAAGTCTGCGGGAAAACGAGCCCTTCGATAAAACCTTCCAGATCTTCCAGTTTGAGAATAGCCATTTTCTCCTGTTTGGCGCGGGTAACGGTCTGCTTGATCTTTGCCAGCAGCCCCGCTATTTTGACTTCCTCTCCGTCGGCGTGGCTTTTAAGCTTGCCGGTAGTGGTGGATGCGAAGCGGGAAAGCTGCCCGGCGTACCGAGCCAGAGGATGGCCGCTGACGTAAAATCCGAGCATCTCCTTCTCGAAAGCGAGTATCTGCGGCTCCGGCCACTCCTTTACTTCGGGGAGTTTGACGCTGCCGCCGCCGAGGGAAGCCTCCAGCGAGCCGCCCTCGTCGAAAAAGGACAATTGGCCGCTGTTCTGCTGTTTCTGGATGCGGGCAACCGTGTCCAGTATCTGCTCCAACCCCATCACCATCGCCGCCCTCACCGGGGAGATCGAATCAAAAGCCCCGCACTTTATTAGACTCTCCAGCACTTTCTTGTTCACCGCCCTCAGGTCTATTCTGCGGCAAAGATCATATAGCGATCCGAAGCGCCCGCCGGATTTTCTCGCCGCGATTATAGATTCTACCGCCGCCGCCCCCACATTCTTCACTGCCAGCAGTCCGAAACGGATGGTCTTTTCCCCGGCCACGGTGAAGAAGGCTTCGCTCTCGTTTATATCCGGAGGAAGTATCTCGATCCCCATGCGCACGGATTCGTTTATGTATTCCACTATCTTGTCGGTATTGTCGCGCTCGGAAGTGAGCAGCGCCGTCATAAACTCCACCGGATAATTCGCCTTGAGATAGGCGGTGCGGTAAGAAATCAACGCATACGCGGTGCTGTGCGATTTATTGAAGCCGTAACCGGAGAAATATTCTATGAAATCGAAGATCCTGCCGGCCACTGCGGAGGATATCGAGTTCTTAGCCGCCCCCTGCAGAAAAGCGCTCCTCTGCTGCTCCATTACCTCGGGATTCTTCTTGCTCATCGCCCTGCGCAGAAGGTCCGCCTGGCTGAGGCTGAAACCCGCCAGCGCGGAAGCTATCTGCATGATCTGTTCCTGATAAACTATGATCCCGTAGGTTTCCCTGAGTATCCCTTCCAGCAGTTTATGGTCATACTTTATCGGGACGAGCTTATGTTTGCGCTTGATGAAGTCTTCAAGCATGCCGGAACCTATAGGCCCCGGGCGGTAAAGGGCGAGCAACGCGATTATGTCCTCGAAACGTTCGGGTTCCAGCTTTCTCAGCAGATCGCGCATCCCGGAGCTTTCCACCTGGAATATGCCGACGGTCTGAGCGGAGCTGAACAGCTTATAAGTGGCCGGGTCGTCCAGCGGGATATTGTCTATGTCGATGGTTATCCCTTGCCTTTCCAGGATGTTTTTCAACGCCATCTCGATAACGGTTAGCGTTCTCAATCCGAGAAAATCCATCTTCAACAGACCGATTTTCTCAAGAGAAGACATGCTGTAACCGGTGGTGATCTGTTCGTCCTGCGTCTTGAAGAGCGGGGCGTAGTTGTCGAGCGGCTTATCGCCGATCACCACCCCTGCCGCGTGTATCGAAGCGTGCCTGTTGAGCCCTTCCAGATTCAAGGCCACGTCCATCAGTTCGGTAAAGGAAGGGTCGCTTTTGTAAAGCCCTTTAAGCTCCGGTTCGTTCTGCAGCGCGTCCTTAAGCGTTATGTTGGGATCAGAAGGTATCAGCTTGGCGATCCTGTCCACGTCCGCGTAACTCATGCCCATTACCCTTCCCACGTCGCGTATAACGCCTCGCGCCTGCATGGTGCCGAAGGTTATGATCTGCGCGACGTTGCTGCGCCCGTATTTGCGCGTTACGTAATCTATTACCTCCTGGCGGCGTTCAAAACAGAAATCTATGTCTATATCCGGCATGCTGACCCTGGCGGGATTGAGGAACCGCTCGAAAAGCAGTCCGTATTGCAAAGGATTCACGTCCGTTATCCCGAGAAGATATCCCACCAGGCTGCCGGCCGCGCTGCCTCTTCCGGGCCCCACGGCGATATCGCGGCTCCTGGCGTAATTGATGAAATCGCAGACGATAAGAAAATACCCGGTGAATCCCATCTGAGCTATCATCTTCAGCTCGTAATCCAAACGCTCTTTTATCTCCGTCGTGCAGGACTCCCCGAATCGTTTCTTCAGCCCGCTGGCGCAAAGCTCGCCCAGGTACTCCTCCTTGCTCTTGCCGTCGGGGACATCGTATTTGGGAAGATGATGCCCTTTGAAATCCAGTTCCAGATTGCAGCGGCCGGCTATCTCCCTGGTGTTGGCAATCGCCTCCGGGATTTCCGCGAATGCGCCGCGCATCTCTTCAGGAGACTTGAAATAGAACTCGTCGCTCTGGAAACGGAACCGGTTCTTGTCCTCTATGGTAGACTGGGTCTGTATGCACAGCATTATTTCGTGGCTGCGCGCGTGCTCCTTTTTAAGATAATGAACGTCGTTTGTGGCGACGAGCGGAATGCCCAGCTCGGAAGATATCCTGATCAGACCTTCGTTGACCGCGCGCTGATCCGGAATGGAATTCTCCTGCAGTTCAAGATAGAGGTTGTCGCGCCCGAATATAGACCGCAGGTCGTCCGCCGATTTGAGCGCGTCGTTAAAACGTTTCTCTCTTATCAAAGAAGGGACCTCTCCTTTTATGCAGGCGGTCAGCGCGATCAATCCCTCGCTGTGAGCCGAGAGCGCTTCTTTATCCACCCTCGGACGGTAATAAAACCCCTCCAGGTAACCTATGGAAACCAGTTTCATCAGGTTGTGGTATCCTGTTTCATCCTTGGCAAGAAGTATCAGATGGTTGGAGGACTCTTCCGAGGTCCTGTCCAGGCGGCCGCGCGGCGCGACATATACTTCGCAGCCTATGATCGGTTTTATGCCGGCTTTCTGGGCGGCGAGATAGAACTCGACGGCGCCGAACATATTTCCGTGGTCGGTTATCGCCAGAGAGTCCATCTTGTAATGGGAAGCCGTCTGCAGCAATTCATCTATCCGGCAGGCTCCGTCGAGAAGGCTGTATTGCGTGTGCAGATGAAGATGGATGAATTCGGAATGGGACATTTGTGTACCGGTTTTATCCCGTAATTCTCAACAGGAACTTCTTTCCGGGATTATGGCAAGAGCGGAATTCTATCGCGAATTACGGGATAAGATATGCCGTCCTTGACGGCCGCCGCTGCAATGACCCGCCTTAAAGACGTTTATTCCCACTCTATGGTGGCGGGAGGCTTGGAGCTGATATCGTAGACTACGCGGTTAATACCTTTAACCTCGTTTATGATGCGGTTGGATATTTTCTGCAGCAGTTCCGGGGCAAGCCTGGCCCAGTCCGCCGTCATGCCGTCTATGCTCGTCACGCAGCGTAAGGCAGCCACGTTCTCGTAGGTGCGCTCGTCGCCCATGACCCCCACGCTCTTGACCGGAAGAAGTATCGCGAAGGACTGCCATATCTGCTCGTAACAGCCCGCGGCTTTTATTTCCTCGATCACGCGCTTGTCGGCTTCCCTGAGTATATCGAGCCGGGCTTTAGTCACTTCTCCGATGATCCTGACGGCAAGGCCCGGACCGGGAAAAGGCTGGCGGTAAAGAACGAAATCCGGCAGACCCAGTTCTTTGCCCACGGCCCTGACCTCGTCCTTGAACAATTCGCGCAAAGGTTCCAGGAGCTTCAGCTTCATATGTTCCGGCAGACCGCCCACATTGTGGTGGCTCTTGATGCGGCTGCTGGGCGCGCCGGTGGGAGAAACCGATTCTATGACGTCCGGATAAAGCGTCCCCTGGCCGAGGAACTTCACGCCCTTGACCCTGGCCGCTTCCTCCTCGAAAATTTTGACGAATTCGTTGCCGATAATCTTTCTTTTCTGCTCCGGGTCGGTCACGCCTTCGAGCTTGGTCAAAAACCTTTTAGCGGCGTCCACGCAGTCGAGATTAAGACGGAAATTGCTGGTGAATACTTTCTTGACCTGCTGCGCCTCGTCTTTTCTCAGCAATCCGTTGTCTATAAAAATACAGCGCAGGTTCTTGCCGATGGCGCGGTGTATGAGCAGCGCGGCTACGGAAGAATCCACTCCGCCGCTCAAGCCAAGCACCACTTTATCTTTTCCGACGGTTTTCTTGATGTTCTCCACTGATTCTTTAACGAAGGAGGCCATGGTCCAGCGGCTCAGACAGCCGCATATCTTGAAAAGAAAATTGCCGAGTATCTGGCTTCCTTTCTCGGTATGGGTCACTTCCGGATGGAACTGCACCGCGTAGATCCTGCGGTTCTTGTTGGCGACCGCAGCTATAGGGCTGTTCATGGAGTGGGCAAGCGTCCGGAAACCGTCCGGGAGCT
This sequence comes from Candidatus Omnitrophota bacterium, assembly GCA_041654215.1. Lineage (GTDB taxonomy): Bacteria > Omnitrophota > Gorgyraeia > Gygaellales > Profunditerraquicolaceae > Undivivens. The sequence goes on along the minus strand of JBAZDY010000046.1, from coordinate 7,535 downwards.
TCTTCACCAGGTCACCGTGGCTGGCCCAACAGGTAAGGTTGCCGGGCAGATGATGGAAAAGATCGGAATTGTCGTCTATAAACAACTCGGTGCTCCCGAATTCCCTGTCTTTACCGACCCTAACCTTGCCGCCGAGCATCTCGGTGATGACCTGCATGCCATAGCATATCCCGAGTATGGGAATGCCGAGCTTGAATATGCCTTTATCCGGATAATGTCCTTTGCCTCCGGCTACCGAAGAAGGGCTTCCGGAAAGGATCAACCCTTTCGGGGCCATGTCGGCTATCTGCGCGGCAGACGTATTATATGGTATTATGCGGGAGAAAACCTTGTTTTCCCTGACCCTGCGCGCGATTAACTGTGTGTACTGCGACCCGAAATCAAGTATAAGTATAGTTTGTCTGCTCATTTCCCCATTCCGACTCTCTGTCCAACCTGGAATATCTTCCCTTCCGTCTGTATAGAAGGAGCTATGATGATCTCCACATTATGCATCTCTTTAAGATTAGTCGCCCCCAGCGATCCCATGGATGTCTTCAGGGCCCCGATAAGGTTCTGTGAACCGTCATCCACCTTGGCCGGCCCGAAAAGTATCTCCTTCAGGCTCCCGGTGGTGCCGACGTAAATACGGGTTCCCCTTGGCAGATTCATGTGCGAAGTGGCCATACCCCAATGGTAACCCCTGCCCGGGGCTTCCTGGGCGCGCGCGAAACTGGAGCCGATCATGACCGCGTCCGCTCCGCTGGCGAACGCCTTGCAGATATCTCCGCCGCGGTTCATTCCTCCGTCGGTTATAATGGGAACATACCTGCCCTTCGTCTTGAAGTAAAAATCTCTGGCGGCGGCGGCGTCCACAGTCGTGGTAACCTGCGGCACTCCTATGCCGAGCACGCCCCGGGTGGTGCAGGCCGCGCCGGGCCCCACCCCGACCAGCAGGCCGGAGGCTCCGGTCTCCATAAGAGCAAGGGTGGTCTCATAAGTAACGCAGTTGCCGAGGATAACCGGGATCTTCATCTTCCTGCAGAATGCCTCCAGATCCAGGCTCTTATATTCCTTGGCGATATGCTTTGTAGTGGTAACGGTGGATTGGACGACAAAAATGTCGGCCCCTGCGCCGACCGCTATCTTTGCGAAAGTCTCGGCGTGAGCGGGAATGCAGCTGACTACCGCTGTGCCTTTACGCTGCTTTATTTGCTCCACTCTTTTCTTTATAAGCTTTTCTTTAATAGGAGTCGTGTAGACTTTCTGTATAAGCTCGGTAGCTTCCTGAGGAGAAACCTTGGCTATGCGGTCCAGCACTTCTCCGGGGTTCTCATAACGGGTCTGCACGCCGTCCAGATTCAACACTGCTATACCGCCGAGCTTGGACATAGCCACGGCAAAATCCACGTCCACCACGCCGTCCATGGCCGCGGCCATTATAGGAATAGAGAAGTTTCTGCCCACTATTTCCAGGGAAGTATCCACTTCCGCCGGATTCACAGTCTTATCCCCGGGGACAAGAGCTATTTCGTCGAACCCATAACACCTGCGCGCGCGTTTCCCTATGCCGATCCACTCACCCATTATTCCCCCTTATGTGCTATTCAGCGCCGACAGTGCGACGTTGTTGTAACTATCTAAAAATCAAAGGGTTGCCGAATAACATTATAAATTATTTATAAAATTTTACTATATCCGGGCGTGATTGTCAACTGTTTTTAACCGGCATTCTCACGGCATTCTGCAGCGCGGGTATCACAGGCTTGTCTTAACATACTGCGGCTCAATATGATAATTCTGCCGCGCTGGACAAGACTGCGGAAGACATTATGTTACGGTTATGTCTATCAACTAACGTCTCCCGGGCTGAAAGGCGCGTTTCAGGCGCTGGCGAGGTGTCAAACCGGCAAACTTTTTCACCTTCCCCTCTTCTTCCTAACCTATGCGGCTTTCATTCCTCCCAATTCACCACGTCATCCGAGCTCTCTGCCCCGTCCTTACCGTGGGAATAGAGATCATAATCATACGCGCGATGTGTTCCCGGAGATTTATACTGATACGCGTTACCCCAGGGATCAAGCGGCTTTTTCTCTACATAAGGACCTTTCCAGTTCTTTGCCGATGGCGGCGGTGACTGCAGAGCCGCCAGCCCTTCTTCAGTGGTAGGAAAAACGCCGTTGTCTATTTCATAGAGCTTTAAAGCCATGGGGATATTCATGCCTATATCTGCCTTGGCCACCTCTATCCTGGCCTGCTCAGACCTTCCGGCCATTCTGGGAACTACCATGGATACCAGCACGCCCAGAATGATCACTACCAGCATCAGCTCAATAAGCGTAAAACCTCTGCCTGTATCTTTATAAGACATACCCTGCCTCCTAATGATGGTTAGCGCTCGCGCCATTCCAGCACGCTCCCTTTGCCGATGAGCGCCTCATAATTCATCGCCTGTTTGTTAAAAACATAAGTTTTGATTTTGACGCGGTAATACCGGGAGCCGGCCGTGAGCAGATCGCTGATCGCCGCAAGCGTTTGTTCCTGCGCGGTCATGAAAGAAACGCGGGAACGCAGCCGGTCGAGAACCTCGGACGGGCTCTCGAACACCTCGTCGTCGGGGGTCGCTTCTTTTCCGTCCGCTCCTTTACGGAATTCCACTATCGCGGCCGCCAGGGACTTCTCTATGCCCAGGGCGGTCAATACCTCCGCGGGAGCCGTATTTATGTTGACCTTCCCTCCGGAATAAACGCTGACGAAATCCTTCAGGCCTTCGAATATCTCCCCGCTGATGCCTTCCACGAGCAGGAGTTCTTCTTTTGCCGCGAAAGGCCGCAAGGAGGAATTGACCATCGCTTCCGCGAGTTCGGAGTTCAACCCGGGCAGCCCGGCAATGATCTCCGCCGGGCTCTGGTTGATATCTATTCTTCTCTCCTCGTCCTCGACCGTATAAACGAATCTTCCGCTGCCGACGGACTTGTCATGCTTTTCCGACAGACTGAAAAGAGTATCATAGGCGGGCTTGTCGTTTATGAACAGAACGGCCTCCGCGTCGTTCACGGCGGACTTGGCCAGATAATACGACACTATCCTGGATTCTACCGCCTGCGACATCCGGATTCTGGCCGAGGCTATACGGTATAACCCGGCGCCGAATATTGTAAGCATCACCAATATCCATATCGCGGCGATCAGCACGCTCCCCGGGCTACCTGCCCGGCACCATAACGATCCTGCTGAATTCTTCATCACCGGCCTTGAAAGTTAATCTTACGGCGCCGAAAACACCGAGGGACTTATCCCAGGTTTCCTGCCAGACGAACGATTGGCTGTCTTTATCGAAACTCCGGTACTCCGCCGAGAAACCGTTGAAGCATTCGACGTAGCGCTCCGACGTTTCCTCATCTTCGGCCAGAATGGAAGCCATATCGGTCTCCGAACGTTTGAGCCTGTTCTCCTCCCGGAGAAATTTATAGTTTACCCGCACCACCCTGCCTCCGGGGGAGACGAATGGAAAGCTTATCTCGTCCTTCTTTCCGGAACAGCCGACGGACTGCAGCGGCAAACACTGCCTGATTTCCGAACAGATCCTCTCCGCCTCAAGCGAAGCGGACATGCGGGAAAAACCGCCGCCGGAAGCCCTTTTCCATATTCTCACCCCGGCGAAAAAAACCGACATCAATCCCGCGGCGATTACCGCAATAATGCTCACGCAAACGAGCATCTCCACCAGAGAGAAACCGCTGCGCGCCTCCGGGGCGCTCCCGGTAACCGGGGAATGCCGGTCACTCTTCCTTTTTTTGCTTAAAATACGCGGCCAGAACGGCATTCTTGTTTTTATTCCCTTCTTTCCAGCTCACGGTAAGGATATCCTCTACCAGGGAAATATCCTCCTCATCCGCTTGAGGATTGTCCACAACGACCGCCCGGTTTATGCATACTGCGGCCCTGTTTCCCAGTTGCAGGCTATTCTCCTCCTCCGCCTCCGCGACGCCGGCCTCCTCCTTTTCCCGCAGTTCCGTCTCTGCCATCTTCGCAGCCATGAACCGCACGGCGGCAACGCGGTTGTCGCAATTGTCCAGCGCGGCCGCGATCGAAGAAAAAGACCGGACCACAAGGGCTATACCGGAAGCCAGGATGGATACCGCAACCATCAGCTCCACGAGGGTGAATCCTTCGCGCACTTCATTCTTCGCTTTCATATCGCTCTCTTGTGCGAATCCCTCCCATTACAAATCGCGGGTTAAAGGACCACTATGCTGATTACTCCTTCCAGCTTGATCGATAACCCGGTCTCGTCTTTCGGCGCGAGCAATAGCCTATCGAAACCTATAAGCAGTTGATTATCCTTTACTCCGTTCATAAAAGTCAGCACCTGCGCCAGATTACCTTCCATCTTGAAATCGGCCTTGAACTTTAGCGTGTCCTTTAACTTCTCCGGTTCGGAATGCGGGCTTAACGCCACTATGGTCACTCCCGTTTCTTTGGCCAGCCGTTCTATTTCCTTCATAAAATCGGAGATGACTTGAGTATGGTCTTTTTCAGCGTATTTAAAATAACCCTGGTATGACTTGTATTCCTGGACCAGATTATCCTTATCCTGTTCTATTCCGATGTCCCTGGCGAGTCTGGCTTCCGACAGCTTGATCTGTTTATCCAGCGACCTCATCTTTTCGCCGATACCGCCGATTATGATCTTGTTAAAGAACAAAAGCACCAATATGCCTGCGACGGCGGAGGCGATTATCTTCTGTTTTTTCTCGAGTTTGAAAGCGGCCATATAACGTCCTATCCTTTGATGCCCCCTCCGATAACGAAGGGTGCTGCTCTATTCCTCAATGCATATGTGAAAAATAGCTCAAAAGAGCACTACCTATGCCGGGCCTTGGCAGTAAAGTGGTCCCCTCAATTAAGTATCGTGTCCCCGGAATTCAAATAACGAGCTCCAGTTCAAAATCGGTGAATTCCCCGTCCTTGGTCTTTTTTTTGCGGGTATATTTCGTCTGTATATCTTTGAAATATTTGGATTCCTCAAGGGTGGTCACGAATTTATAAACGTCCGACAACTGGGGCCCCCTGCCCCTGATCTTCACGCTCCGCTGGTCCATATCGAAAGCGGTGACCGATATCTCCGCAGGAATGGCGTTGAACAATTGTTTCATAACCGACAACGGTTTGTTCCTGGCGGAGAGATAATCCCTGATAAAACCGATCTTGCCCAGCCTGCCGAACAATTCCCCCATATCTCCTTCTATTTCCGCCGCTTTGCCTTCAAGCTCCTGAAGATAATTCTGGCGGGCATACATCCTGGAAAGAAATACCGCGCATACAACTGTGAGTATGTATATTAACGTGCTGCCTAAAACAAGCAGCAGCCGTATTTTTTCCTTCAAAGACTTGCGTATCTGTATTTCCGGCACGAGGAAAAAGAAACCTTTTTCCTCCTGGTGAGAAGCCAAAGCGGCGACCCCGGAGAAAGAAACATCCCTCTTGCCCGAAGCGGCCATATTCTGACCGCAGGGCGCCGAGAAGAGCGTGACCGGGATGTTAAGCTCCGAACCTACCGTAGAGCTGAAATGCCCGACAAGATCAGCCCCTCCCAGGAATATACGCGCCGGCTTGCGGTTGATCTCCTCGTTATAAAAAATTATGAGCGACTGTTTCAACTCGCCTATGAGCTTGGATATACCGGCTTCCGGAGTCATCTCGATGTCCCTGGCGCCGATGTTTATACTGCGGGTAAAAATAAGCTTATCGCGGTCGCAGATAATAAAATCCGTAAAGTCCCGGTCCACGTCCAGCAAAATATAGATATCCTGTCCGGAAAGCTCCCCGCGATAGACGGAGACCACCGACCTCCACACCCCGTATGAACTCAAGCTAACCCTGTCGATGAAAAGGCCGGCCTTTTCCAGCATATTCACTTGTTTTCTCACCGCCCCGATATTGATGATCGCCAGAAGCACCTTGCCGTACCCCATCTCGTCCACGCCGAGAAAACTGTAGGAATAAATGATCTCCTCTTTTTTGTAGGGGACGATCCTGACCATGTGCAGTTCTACCATCTCCGCTATTTCTTTTGGGTCCTGAGAAGGCAAATGCAGGTTCCTGACGGTAACCAGGCTGCGCTGCAGGCAGAGCGTAGCCTTTCCGGGGACAATCTTGTGGCGGTCAAGCAGCTCAGACGCTTTTACGGAGATCTGCTCGTCCGTGAGCGAAACTATGTTCTCGGAAAGACAAAGCGAATCCCTAAGTCTGCCTTCGTTATCCGGGAAACCGGAAACAAGTTTCAGGCTGGATTGGTCTATTTCTATGGCAACGGGTGATTTCATATCTTCTACGGTAAAAACGGCGTTCTGTCAGATTATATTTATACTCTCTGTTCCTCGCAGATACAGGAATTCTCGGAAGAGAATCCCTTGCGACCTTTCGCTCGCGCGAAGCACCTTGCCAATCGGGATAACACCCTGCCCTTGTGTGGAATTAGGCAAGTGTTCCCCTGTGCTAACACCCTGCCTTAATTGAAAGGCAGGTGTTCACTCGTGTGAAAGTGTTCCCCCGTGGGAAGCGAATTTTGCCACTGCAAAAATGTATCCCGGAATTTGTTACGGCTCTAAGCCGCTGTCCTGCTACAATGACAAGTTTATACTAAACTCTATTCTGCAAATTCCGGGGGAACCTCGCAGATACAGGGATTCTCGTAAGAGAATCCCTTGCGACCTTTCGCTCCGCTCTATACCTTAGCCTATCGGAAGGCTAAGTATTCGCTCGCGCGAAGCACCTTGCCCTTATGTGGAATTGGGCAAGTGTTCCCCCGTGGGAAGCGAATTTTGCCACTGCAAAATTCGGGTTCAATGCACCAGTTCCGTTATCTGGAATATGGGAAGGAGAACGGAAAGGACTATTGTCCCCAGTATCGCCCCCATCCCGAGTATAAGCATCGGTTCAAGCAAAGAAGAAACGAGCGCTATATCGGATTCCACTTCCTGGGTGTAGGAAGACGCCACCTCGTCGAGCACCTCGGACAGCCTGCCCGACTCCTCTCCGACGGCTACCATCCTGGTGAAAAAAACCGGCAGGTCCGTGTAATTCTGCAGGCATTTGGCGATGCTCTGCCCGGAGGCTATGTCCCTCCCCGCCTTTGCCAACCCTTCCTTCAACCTGTTGTCCTCCACGGTGAGCGTCGCGATATCCAGCGACTTCAGCGCGGGGACGCCGCTTTTTAAAAGCAGGCTCAACCCGCTGGCAAAATACGCCAGTTCCTGATTCATTGCCATCCTTTTCAACAGCGGCACGCGCCGTTTCAATCTGGCGGCCGTGTCGCGAAAAAAACGGTTGCCCTTCACGCGCAGCAAAAGCAGGATCCCCGCCGCGCATCCGATCACTACCGCGGGCCACCACTTCCGGCTGAAATCGCTTACCCGGAAAATAACCCCTGTTATGAAAGGGAGCTTCCCTCCCATGCCGGAAAATACCGGTTTAAGGCTGGGGAGCACGTAGTTTATGAGAATGAATATGCTGACCGCTCCGACTATCAGCAGGACGGCCGGATACGCCAG
>JBAZDY010000045.1:0-12376 GCA_041654215.1 Candidatus Omnitrophota bacterium | reverse complement strand
CCAGGCTTTTTATCTTGCGCAGGATCAAACGGATGTCTTTCTTGCAAAAAGGCTCGCCCCGCATGCCTCCTATGTTTACTTCCTTGACTTTAAATCCGGCGGCATCTTCGAAGAGACGAAACAGTTCCTCCGTAGTTAACTCGCTTTCTTCTCCCCCTCCCCTGCTGTCGTCAATCCTTCCGCCGCGGCAGTAAACGCAGGAAAGATTACAGGCATCGGTCAGCATTAAGGCGATGGTCTCCGGGCCGATACCGGGATCGTCCAGGCCTGTCTTTACCCGCTTTATGGTCAATTCATCCATTACAGCCCCGTCTTTAACGTTTCCTCAACGAATCAAAGTATTCAAATCGTTTCCTTAACGTCTCCGATTCGTGATCGACGCAGAAACGGCATCCTCTGCATATATCCGGCAGGGTCTCTTTCCCAGCGAAGCCGCTTACAAAAGAAGAATATTCTTTACTTTTAAGTAACGACGCCAGGCTGCCGGCATCCAGATATAAGTAAAAATAAACTATTCCTGTCGAATCCGGACGAACGGCTCAATACAGGTGACCGGAATTTCTGCGGTTTGATTAAATTACAAGCCCTGCCAAACACGGAGAATGACAGTTCTCTACCCTGTTCATCTCCTGACGGTATTCGCTGCTGCTGAGGACATCTTCAAGCTTATTCTTATGCAAAGGATACTGCAATTCCTTGCCGCATATCCATATGTTACCGCGCAGGTTTATATTGAAACTGCCTGAACCCATCTTGCAGCGGTTCGCCGCTTTCAGGGTACCGTTAAAATAATCAACGTACTTTTCTATTATCGCGAGCGGACGGCATAAAGGCACCGGGTTCTCCCTGCGCAGGAAATCCACTATGTTCTTCAGGTCATTTTTCTGGTCTTCCGCGAGACCGAAATCCCTGCGGCGGTGATATATCTCATTGTGCGGTATAACCGGCTGCATGTCCAACCGCACGCCGGGATAATAACGCCTGAGGAACTTCAAGAAATCGACGTAATGAGCGAAATTCTCCGGCATGATCACGGAAGTAAAATAAAAAGTGAACCCCTTACTGCGAAGCAGATCGGCTGCCGCGATCACCTTATGAAAAGTCCCCTCCCCACGGATCAAGTCGTTTTCCCGCCTCAAACCGTCGCAGGAAACAAGAAATATAAGCTTGTCTCTTGCTTCTTCCAGCCCGGACAGGAAAACAGAATTCATAAGGGTTCCATTGGTGACGACGTTGACGGTGACCCCGGCTGAAACGCAGAATTTTATCATTTCGGACAGATCGTCCTGCCTGAGCAACGGCTCGCCTCCGCCGAAAGTCACCACTTCGGTCTCGAAACGCGTGATGTTCTTCAATACCGCCAGCCAGTCTCCCAGTGAAAGCTCTTCCTCCACCTCATGCGGATGCCTGGTAGTGCTGCACATGATACAGCTGAGGTTGCACCTGTTGGTTATTGCAAGATAAAACTGGGAGAACTTGTTGACTGCGGAGGACGCCGTCTCCGGATTCGTGGCGGCGGACGGAGAAGATATCTCGCTATACTCTTTTTCCATCGCGCCGCGTATCGCGCTTCGCAAGACCGCTGTTTCTTCCCGTATCAGGATATTCCGGACGCAGTCCTCTTCAAACCCGGATAACAAATCGTATTCCCTTTTTAACAGGCTAAGCGAAGAACGCTTATCGAACCTGCGGGACAGCTCAGCCGCGAAATTATTATGAATGACTTTAAGATTATCGGCGCCGGGGCGTTCGGAACAGAATTGGGTGCAGTTAAGAACGCATTTCTTTATCTTCTCCCTGATAGCCGCGGCGGCCGGACCATACCACGCCTCCTTCAACTTGTCTTTCTTGATGTTGCCGAAGCTCTCGAAACAAACAAAGCTTATATCACCCAGAGGATTGACGAAAATACGGCTGAAGCCGGCGTAACAGGAATTGACGCGCCGTTCTCCTTTGAAATAGCCGATGATCTTTTCTCCCATGACATCTATCCCCGGACTGTTCCTGGAACGTCTGAATTCTTCGATCCCGGCCAGTGACCTGCGCAGGTCCGGCAGGTCTTCCTCCCCTATCCAGAACTCGCCGCAGCGTTTATTCTCCTGCAGCCAAAGCCCGCTGTTGTCCACCACCGGCTGCAAGGCCACGTAACAAAACCCGTTGGCATCAGCTAACTTCACGAGATCGTAAAGATCGGCCGCGTTCTGGCGCATCACTACCCCGCACAAAACCAGATCCGGCCTCCCTGTATTTTTCTTGTAACGGTTGACCGCCTTTATCGCCGACATCGCCTTTCTGAAAACCCCCTCCCCTCTTAGAGAGTCGTGCACTCTTTCCCGCGGGCTGTCTATGGAGAATGTGAGGCTTCTCAACTTTGAATTGGCTATGCGTTCAGCCACGGCTTCTGTTATGAGCGTACCGTTGGTGTTAAAGGTAGTAATGATACCGTCCCTGGCGGCGTATTCTATCAGCTCGAAGATATCTTCTCGCAGCAGCGCCTCTCCGCCGGTGAAATAAACCGTCGTCACCCCCATTTCTATGGCCTGGTCTATCAGGCTCTTGACGTCGGCGGTGCCGATCTCGTCTTCCCGTTTATATCCTGATTTCCAGACTCCGCACATATTACAGCGAAGATTACAGCGGGACGTAAGCATGATCTGTATTGTATCCGGAGTGACCAAGGGAATACCGGCAGCGCGGGAGAGATAGAACAGGTAATTACGTTTTACTTCTTCGAAAAGCTCATTTTCTTGACGGGATTCGGACGGCATTTATGCAGACAGAAAGTTATAAAGGTTTTAATGAAGCTCCCCGGGCTGAAGCCCGGGAAGCTTCATTAAGATACCGGATTATTCTATACCTGGAGGCGGGATTTGTCTATTTATATCAAAAGGCTTCCGGATACGCGCGAGAAAATCGTTACTCCTTCTATATTTATGCCTCACGCTTTATCCTCCCCCTGCGGCCCGCGGCTATCCCGTAAAGACCCGCCGCAGGCAGGAAGATTCCCTCCTGGCGTGGCAGTCTTGCAGGCAGAAATCACGACAGCTCTTTATCATGGACCGCTTCCTGCGGGCGGCGCTCGAATGCCATATCTTTCTTATGTCCGGGCACCGCTTGAAATTGCCGATAATCTCGCCGCACATCTGAATGTTCCCATCCGGACAAACCACGAACCGCCTGAACCCGGCAAAACACGTCCAGTCGTTCTTGGCGAGAGTCCCTCTGAAATATTTTTTTATAAGAGAGAAACTCGGATAATCGAATCTGTAGTATTCATCCTGCATTTTTTTCAGCGTGTCCACCACCTCGTCTAAGCGCTCAAGGCGGTTTCCGGTTATCCAAAGGGGATGGTTCTCCCTGCGGGAATAAAGACGTATATTGTCCGCCACCAGCGAAGTCAGATAGACCGCGTCCGCCCCCAGCCTTTTCGCCATGCGCACGTACTCAACGGCCTCGTCAAGATTCTCGTTATGCAGTGTCAAGATAAGAACGGTTACCGGCCGCCCGGCTCTTTTGGCGGCATGAAGCGACTTGATCCCTTCAATGATCTTATCGTATGCGCCCGGGACTCCGCGGATGGAATCATGCGTCGCAGCCGTAGCCCCGTCAAGCGATATACAGACTATATCCACGCCCGAACCGGCCAGTTCCGCAGCGGAATCGGCATTTATAAGCGTGCCGTTGGTTGTTAGGATAACTTTTAGTCTCTTTTTTACGGCGTGCCTTATAACATCGAAGCATTTATCGCTTAAAAGCGGCTCTCCGCCGCAAAGGTTCATCTCCGGGATGCCCCATTCGGCCGCCTGGTCCGTGATATTCAACACCTCGGCAGCGGTCATCTCGCTCTCCCGGCCGGGATTGGACCAGACACTGCACATTTTACATTTAAGATTGCAGGCGTTTGTAAGAGAAACCTGTATGGTGTCCGGTACAACAAAAGGAATACCGGCTTTATGGGAGAGCCAAAACCTGAAATCACGAGACAATACGCGGAATTTTTTCATTATGAGGCAGAAGGATAAAGGCTATGCCGAGTGAAGATACCGTAAGGGCCGGAGAATGATCCGCTCCGGCCCCCTTGTCTTTTATTCACGAGGTTAAAACCCGGGGATTTCTGGGCGAAGGGATTAATCCCGTGTCGTAAGATACCGGAAATATTCCTCTTGAAAGCCGGGGATTTCTGCGGTTTGATTAATATTCCCTTTCCTGGGCAATGGTCATATCGAGGAAAGAACGCAGTCTTCTGGCCCGCGTGGGATGCCGAAGTTTCTTTAAGGCCTTGGCCTCTATCTGCCTTACGCGCTCTCTGGTAACCTTGAATATGTTACCGACCTCCTCCAGGGTACGCGGACACCCGTCCGTCACGCCGAAACGCAAAACCAGTATTTTACGCTCCCTATCGGTAAGGGTATTAAGAGCCGATCCCATCTCTTCTTTGAGCATGGAATGGACTGTGGCGTTCGCGGGAGAAACAGCCCTCTTATCCTGTATAAAATCCCCGAAATGCGTGTCACCTTCGTCGCCTATAGGCATCTGCAAAGATATCGGTTCCTGCGCGATCTTCAATATAGACTTTATCTTATCCTGGGGCAGACGCATCTTGCAGGCAATCTCCTCAGGGGTAGGCTCGCGGCCGTTCTCCTGGACGAATATTCTCGAAAAACGCATTATCTTGTTGATAGTCTCCGTCATATGCACCGGAATGCGTATGGTGCGCGCCTGGTCGGCGATGGAACGCGTTATGGCCTGCCGGATCCACCATGTGGCGTAAGTGGAAAATTTATATCCTCTTTTGTACTCGAACTTCTCTACCGCGCGCATAAGCCCGATATTACCTTCCTGTATGAGATCAAGGAAAGAGAGTCCCCGGTTTGTGTATTTCTTGGCTATGCTGACCACGAGGCGCAGATTGGCCTCCACCAGCCGCTTTTTTGTCCGGTTGAATTTCAACTGGCAGGACCTGATAAGCCTGAGCTGCTCCTTGATCATGGGAAGCGGCTCGCTGAGATGTTTCAGGATCTCGCGTTTCCTGGAGGGATTACCGTGTTTTCTGTGGCGGAGATTCTCATATTCACGCACCAGCCCATGCATCTTTACCACCACGCCCTCGATCACGGATATGGTGAAATTGAACTGCATCAGTAAGCCCAGTGACGTCTGGCTGCTGCGCGTGGCTTTGATCTTTTTGCTTATATTCCTGATCTTCCTGACCACCGCGTCCTTGTTCGTCTTGATGTCTTCTTTCAATATCTCTTCCAGATTCGCCCTGTCCTCCAGTATATCCCGGGCCACGCCCAGCAGCTCATTGCGGGCGAAGCGGGTCACCAGAACCGCTTTCTTCAAGTTAAGCTCGGCCTCTTCTATCTTTTTGGCCAGATCAAGCTCTTCTTCCCGGGACAACAGCGAGATCGAGCCCATCTGTTTTAAATACATCTTCACGGGATCATCCAGGGGCATAAAGCGCTCTTCCGCCTTTGCCTTGTCCGCCCCCTGGTCATCCTGCCCGCCCAGTTCCGCCTGCTTGGGAGCGCTGACTTCCCTGCTGCTCTCCACGATCTGTATATCTTCGTTGCCGAGCATCTGGAATATCTGATCTATATCCTCCGACGACTCGATATCCTCGGGGAGCATATCGTTAACCTCGTCGTAAGTAAGGAACCCTTTCTGTCTGCCGAGAGCGATTATCTTTTTTATGTCTCTCTTGACCGTTTCTTTTCTTTTCATCTTCTCATCCTTTACATGACTGTATTAATAATGAAGCTCCCCGGGCTTCAGCCCGGGGTTTCTTTCTCGATTAACCCCGTGTAGTAAGATACCGGAAAAATCCCTTCGGCATTTTCACACAGGTGAACACTTGGCTTTCAAATTAGCCAAGGTGTCACACAGGTGAACACTTTCACACGAGTGAACACTTGCCCAATTCCACACAGGGGCAAAGTGTTATTCCAATTAGCCAAGGTGTCACACAGGTAAATACTTAGCCATCCGTTTGGCTAAGGTAAATCCGGCACTCTATGGGGTACCCCTTAGATAAACTAAGGGCAAGTCTGCTCCGCATTTTCACACGAGTGAACACCTGCCTCTCCTTGAAGGCAGGGTGCTATTCCGACAGGTAACCCAGCTTTCAAGCCGGGGATTTCTGCGGTTTGATTAAAGTATTGAATTCCTTAAGTAATCCGTCCAGTTTCACCCGGTCGCCGGAAACCTGGGCGTCCTTTATCTGCTGATGCAGGCATCTTCTCCGGTTGTTCATATTGCGCATTTTTATGCGTTTGACGCAGTCGCTGGCCATCTTTTCTTTTTCCTCGGCCGAGACGTCTTCCGAGGATAACACCGGATCGCACACTATCCCGGAGATACCGCTGCCTTCCAGATGGTTCATAATCATACCCGCCCCCACGCACACGCCCTGAGCGGACAATTCAAACATCGTCCTCACTATCTGCCCGGCGGTCATGCTCTGGAAATCAGAGGGGTCGAGCGAATCGCGTATCCTGGATATAAGCTCGTTCTCCTGAAGCATAAGCTGTATGAGAAGTTTCTCCGCCGGCAGCACCGCTTCCATCTCCCGGGAAGGGGCTTGTTTTTCCTGTCCCGTCCGCCGGCCTTCTTTTCTCCCGGATTTAATCTTGTTAAGTTCCTCCAACAAAGCTTCCTCAGGGACGTTTAACTCTCCCGCAAGCACGCGCAGATATTCCGATCGAACCACCGCGCTATGGAACTTGCTTATAATGGAAAGCATCTCCGCTGCCACGGCGTCCTTACCTGCGGCGGAGGATACGTTATGCCTGGATTTCAATACGCCCAGTTTATATTCGAATATTTCCTCCGCTCCGTCTATCAAGCCGCGGAAGGCCTCAGGCCCTTCTCTGCGCACGAAAGTATCCGGGTCATCCCCCTGGGGCAAGACGGCTACGCGCACGTTTATCCCCTCTTCGATGAACAGCTCAAGCGCCCTCAACGCCGCGCTTTCTCCGGCCTTGTCTCCGTCGTATATTATCACGACTCCGGACGCGTATCTCTTCAAGAGCCTGATCTGCTCTTCGGTAAGCGCCGTGCCCTGCGAAGCCACCAGATTATCCACCCCCTCCTGATACGGGATTAAGAAATCCAGGTATCCTTCCACGACCACGGCGCAATCCTTCTTTCTAACGGCGTCCTTGGAAAGGTTGAGCCCGTAGAGATTGCGTCCTTTCGTGTATACCGCGGTCTCCGGAGAATTGATATATTTGACCCCTTTGTCGGCCGCCGAATAGACCCTGCCTCCGAACCCTAATATCCTGGAACGCGCATCGCTGATGGGAAACATAATCCTGTTCCGGAAACGGTCGTAATAGCCCCCGCCCTGGCGCGGAGTTATCAGCCCGGCCTTATCGAGCAGGGAAAGCGGTATACCTTTCCCGCGCATAAAAGATATCAAGCCGTCCCAACTGTCCGGCGCGAGGCCGACCCTGGCAGACTCCAGGATTTCCCTGCGCAGACCTCTCTCCTGCAGGTAGGCCAAAGCGGCTTTGCCGGCCGTAGAAAACAGCCGCGCGCTGAAGAAACCGGCGGCGAGCTCGTTCGCCTTGAATATCTGCGCATTCACTCCTTCGGCGTTGCGGTCCGCGCTCAATTGCGGGATGACCACGCCGCAGCGCCGGGCCAGCAACTCGACCGCCTCCGTGAATTCCATGCGTTCATGCCGCATAAGAAATTTGAACGCGTTACCGGACTCCCCGCAGCCGAAACAATGATATATTTGCTTATCTGGAGAAACCATAAAAGAAGGGGTCTTCTCGTTATGAAAAGGGCAGCAGGCCCGGAAATTCCTCCCGGCCTTTTTCAACGGGATATACGCGGAAATCAATTCCACGATATCCACCCTGGAGAGTATATCATCCAATACGTTCTCAGGTATTCTTCCCCTCATATCCTTCTTATCCTCCGAAAACCCGAACACTCCATAAAATTGAACCTTTCGCCTGAAAGCGATTCTATCCCGTCTAATAACAGATTCATCCCCAGGGTATCCGAAGATATGTGCCCGGCGACTACGACGTTTACGTTCCCGGCTCTAAGCCTGGAAAAATGTTCTTCGCTCATATGCATGGAGACTACCGTCCCCACTCTTCCGGAAGCCAATTTCTCGAACAATTGTTTGGGCCCTTCCGTCCCGCCGGTCATATCCACGAACACCTTGCCGCAGGGGCGGCCCGGGCCGCCTATAATCACACGCGGCCCGGCGGAATTACCGGCAGCCGCAGCGTATTCCGGAAGCGACGACAGCATATTAAGAAGTTTTTCTACCGTGGCCGGCGCCTCTCTGTCAAATCTCTCCTGCAGGAACGCGTGCACCTGGTTGTCGGCGGGCGTATGCGCGCACATCAAAGGGATATCAAGCAGGCGCGCGGCATCTACCGTGCGCATATGATTCTGCGCCAGCAGTTTTCTGGAGACTTCCTGCATGCGTTCTTCCAGGAACCCGTCGACGGTAGCCGGCTCTACTCCAAGCCCCCGCCAAAGCACGGATTGAAGGGGAATGACCTTGTAAAAAGACGCCCAGGCCTGTCCTGCGGGATGATGAGACAGCACGAGGTCGACTTTCTGCGCGTCCGCGAGCCTGTCGGCAAGAAGCAATTCCTGAGTATCAATATCTATCCCGGCAAGAATATTCCTGACTTCCTTCTCCGGGCTGCCGTAAAGCACGGCTGTATCTGGATATGCTTTGACGCCTTTAACGCCGCGCGGATCGCGTTCCCTGCCGAGCCGGATAACGTATTCGTAGAAAACCGATAATTTCATTTGTTCAGGCTGCCGCGGATAATATCCAGGGAGGCGTTATATTGTTCCCCATGCATGAACTTCGACATAACGGTATTCCAGATCCCACCGTAAGTACCGGCGATGGTATCGACAAGTCTGCGCCCGGATAAGGATTGCGCTACGCTGGAATGCAGATAATCACGCGTAGATATGGAGAATGCGAGAAAAAGCATCCCGCTGAACAACACCCCCCGGCAGAGACCCAGAAGAAATCCCCCCCAGGAATTCAATATTTGCGCCGCTTCGACCTTGAGGAAACGCATGAGCAGACGCCTCGGCAGGATGAAAATACCGTAACCCAAAGAACATAATGCTATGAATGACAATGTTTCAGGAAAAGCCGCGGAACTGCCCTCCGCCCCCAGCCGGCTGTGAAAAAACGCCGCCAGAGAAACGTAATAATGACACCCGAGATAAACGGCAAGTACGCTCCCGGAAATTTTAAATATCTCGACAAGAAAACCGTTTCTGATAGCGACGTAACAGGTTCTTATTAAAAGAATTACAAAAACAAGGTCTATCCAGTTCAAGCGGTTGACGATCTCTGCAAGCATGTTTGATTTCCCCCTTTAAGTTGATAAAGTATAACATATTTTTTTCTCTATTGTCAAGAAAGCGCTTTCTTTGCGGTTTTATTTCAAGGACTATTGAATTGTTACATAAGTTTCTGATAATCGAGAATCGAAATTAGACCGTCCGCCACTAAAGCCTTGGCGGACTCTGTGCGCTGTTCAAAGAACTTATTTAACAGCGCACTATCCGCTATGCGGGATGATGGAAATATCTTTGAGGTTTTTATGGGGTTAGCGCAGTCGGCACTATGGAAAAAGCCGTTATAGCGATTCAGCGCGCATACCGCCGCTGATTATTCCTTCCAACCGCACCCTTAGAGCTGTCTTGCAATCGGGAAGGATTCCACGGGAAGGGATCACCACCCTGATGTAATTCGCGCTGTATCCTTCAAGAAAGACGCTTTTATCGTCGCGAGCCGGCAATATCTCCTCCGGCATCACTTCGGTTTCCCTGCCGATGAAACCTTCCATATACTCGCGCGAGCATTCCTGCGCCAACCGCGACAAAATGATTCTTCTTTTTTTTATAACCTCCCGGTCAAGATGGCCGGACATTTGAGCAGCCGCCGTTCCCTTGCGCGGAGAAAAAGGGAAAACATGCGTACGTAAAGGCTGTATCTCCTTTAACGTGCGCAAGGTATTCGAGAATGCCTTTTCATCCTCTCCCGGGAAACCTACTATGACGTCTGTGGTAATCGAGACGCCCGGAACGTTTTTTTTGATTTCCTTCACCCGGGACAGAAATGCGCTTCTGTTGTACCGCCTGCGCATGCCGGCCAGTATACGGTCATCCCCGCTCTGCAGCGGCACGTGAAAATGCGGGCAAAGCTGTCCGTTCCCGGAAAACAATTCAAGCAATTCCGGGGAGATATCGGCCATCTCTATCGAACTCAGCCTTATCCTGCTGATTCCCTCTATCCGCATCAGTCCTTTCAGCAATCCCGCCAGTGATCCCGGGCTGTCTTTGTCCTCACCGTAAGAACCGAGACAGATGCCGGTCAGCACTATCTCCCGGTAACCGTTGACGGAGAGCCGGGACGCCTCATCCACGATCTCTTTTTCATCCCGGCTTCTGGACTTGCCGCGCACCAGGGCTACTTTACAGTAAGAGCAGCGGTTGTCGCAACCGTCCTGAACTTTGATAAAGGCCCGGCTGCGGCCCTGAAAAAACGAGATGCCTTCGCACTTTACGCCCTCGGAGGATACCGGGAGGAACTCGAGGATGCGTTTCTTGCAGTCGTTGCGTAATACCGCTGAAACACCTTTGACTTTTTTTATGCGTTCCTCATCCATCTCAACCAGACAACCGGTAACCAGGATAAAAGCCCCCGGGTTTTCAACGACGGCCCTGCGTATGACACGCAACGACTCACTGTCCGCTTTAGCGGTAACAGTGCAGGTATTTATAACGCATATACCGGCGGGCTCTCCGGGCCCGGCCTCTTCAAGCCCGGCGCAGAGCAAATCCTCCCGCATGCACTGCGTTTCATACTGGTTAACCTTACAGCCAAGAGTAAAGAATCTCGCCTTCACAATGGAGCCTCCCAGGCTAAAGACCGGGACTATCGCGCTGTTAAATAAGTTCTTTAAACAGCGCACAGAGTCCGCCAAGGCTTTAGTGGCGGACGGTCTAATTTCGATTCTCGATTATCAGAAACTTATGTAACAATCTACTGTGGTTTTATTCCGATATGAAACTTGCGCGCAATTACAAAGGCCGCCTGGCTCTAAAGATATCCCTCGACAGATGTATTCGGCCGGGGGGATTT
Organism: Candidatus Omnitrophota bacterium; assembly: GCA_041654215.1. Taxonomy (GTDB): domain Bacteria; phylum Omnitrophota; class Gorgyraeia; order Gygaellales; family Profunditerraquicolaceae; genus Undivivens. The sequence goes on along the minus strand of JBAZDY010000045.1, from coordinate 1,230 downwards.
CTGGGCTAGGGGATTAACGATAATCTGCGCAGAAATGGAAAAAAGAAGCGACGGCGACGGCTGCGGTATCCACCCTCAACACCAGATCCCCCAGGGATACCGGTATAAAACCGCGGGTTTCCGCATCCTTTACCTCGGCAGGAGAAAAATCACCTTCAGGGCCGATAAGAAAAACCAATCCCCCCGTTTCAGGCCCAGGACGCGCGAAATCTGTTATATGCCGTCTATCACCCTCAAGAGTGGGGATAAGCTTCATCCCGCAATCCGAGGTCATTTCAAGGACCTCGGAGAAAGCGCATACCGTCTCCAGCAGAGGCGGACGCGGCCTGCCGCATTGCTGAGTGGAACTCAAGGCTATTTTCTGCCAGCGCTGCGTTTTGCGCGTAAGGACCGTTTTATTGGGACGGACTACCGTCCGTTCCGTTATCATAGGTATTATACGGACTACCCCCAGTTGAGTCAGCCTGTCCACTATATCGTCCATGGCGCCTTTTTTCGGCAAGGCGCAGGCCACGGTTAGAGAAAAAAGACCGGACCGCCGGATGGTGCGCCCTTTAACGGACAGAACAATCGAGTCCTTTCCACAGCTATCTATTATGCAGGCGTATTCCGCTCCGGAATCGTCGAATACGGAAAGCGCGTCTTTGGGGCCCAGGCGAAGGACATCTCTGATATGATGCACCCTCTCCGGGGTATCTATCACGATCCTGTTACCGGCGATACCGCGGGAGGGGCAATAAGTTCTATAAACATGCGGCATTGTTATCTTTCCAGTCCGGGAAGATAGATGAAATACCCGGTTGCAAACGTGAAAAAAGAACGGCTCTCTGCGCTGTCTCACCCGGGACTCAACATCATGAAATATGATTATTAAGACTGCACTGTTACAAAAGTTCTGTCGGTATCCGCGAGCCGAAAGCCGGGGATTTCTGCGGTTTGAGTGGAGCCCCTCGGGCTAAAGCCCGCGGCTCCTTCTATTTTCCGGCGAAGCCAATGCTTCGCCGGTACACAGCGTTTATTCGGCTGGTTGCTTATTCCGGCGACCTCCCCGGAGCTTCGCACGAGCGAATACCGAACCTTCCAATTGGTTCGGGTATAGCACGAGTGAACACTTGCTCAATTCCACACAAGAGCAAAGTGCGTTCATCTTCGCACGAACGAATACTTAGCCTTCCGATAAGCTAAGGTATCACGCACAAGCGAATACTTAGCCTTCCGATAAGCTAAGGT
>JBAZDY010000044.1:0-12436 GCA_041654215.1 Candidatus Omnitrophota bacterium | reverse complement strand
ACCCGCAGACGGCGCGCATATCCAGGATCACCGGACGCTGCGCCTTCTTATCCCTGGCGATGCCGACTATTCTTAGAGATAGAGCCCTGTTGTCGATGTCGAAACCCGCCTCCCCGGGGAGTTATTTCTTTCCCAGTATTTTATACATACCGGTACCGCAGTCCGGGCATTTGCCTTTGACGGCAGAACGGCCGTTCTTCATGGTCACTTTCTGCTCATCCTTCATATCCTTGCTGGCCTTGCACTTCACACAGTATCCCTTTTCTGCCATTGCCGTCCTCCTTGTTGGGCGTAGTAAAGTCTAACGCACCCATTATACACCCGCCCGCTAACAGGTCAACTTCTTTTCTGCCGCTGGTGGTGCTTTACCGGTTCTTCCTCTATTTCCCCTACGATCTCTTCCAACAAATCTTCCAGAGTGACCAGGCCCAGCGCCAGGCCCTTCTCGTCTGTGACTATGGCGATCTGCATCTTGTCCGACTGAAACTTCCTGAGCAGTTCGCTGACCCTCATCCCCGGAGGCACACAATAAGGCTTATGTATCAGGTCCTGGACCACCACCAGCGGCCTGTCGCGCAGTATATAAAGCAGGTCGTGCGCGTAAATAATACCGATGACGTTATTCCTGCCGCCATGATACACCGGAAGCCGCTGGTGTCCCTGTTCTACGAAAATTGCCAGGAGTTCCTCCTGCCCGGCGTCCGAGCTGACCGCGACAATCTTCTCGCTTGGCACCATCACCTCTTCCAAACGGGTATCTCCGAATTCAAAAATACGGTGCAGCATTTTCCTCTCTTCGTCGGTAAGCACCCCTTCTTCCTTACCCACCTCTATCATCAGACGCAGTTCCTCTTCTGTTATTAGAGGGGAACGCCTGGCCGGCGGGACACGCATAAGCTTGAGGACCATGGCGCTGACGTTGCCGAAAAAAACTATTAACGGATTGAATATGCGGATGTAAACGCCCATCAGGGGCGCGGAGAACATGGCGATCTTTTCCGTATGCTTGATCGCCAGGGTCTTGGGAACGATCTCGCAGAAGATAAGCACGAAGAAGGTCGCCGAAAGCGTCGAAACCAGCACGCCGTACTGGTCCCCCAGTACCTTGACGGTCGCGGCGGTGAGTATGGCGGATATGGAGATGTTCACGAAATTATTGCCGAGCAGGATGGCGACGATGAACTTGTCCAGCTTGACCACCAGGTCCTGGATGTGCTGCGCCTTGCGCGGCTCCTTGGAAAGCAGGTGGCGCAGACGTATCTTGCTCAGGCCGATTATGGCGGTCTCGGAAGCGCTGAAGAGGGCGGAAAGAGAAAACAGGAGAAACAATGCCAGCAACGTGGCGAAAAGATACAGGAAACCCGTCATACCTTTTATTCCAATCCCGGCCAGAGCCGCGAAAAGCCGCGTTCGTCGTCCACCGCCGCCCCAATGGCGGCGAAACGCAGCTTGTTCTTGGTAAAGACCTCCCCGGCCGCGTCCTTTATCTCCTCCGCCGAGACTTTAGATATACCGGCGGCGATTTCTTCGTAAGTGCGTATGCCTCCGCCCAGCGCTACCGCCTCTCCGGTAAAAAGCATCTGTTCCATTGAATCCTCAAGGGACAGCATCAACTGTCCGAGAAAATAATCCTTTGCCCGCTTCAACTCTCCTTTTTCCACCGGCTTGCGCCTTATCCTGCGCAGTTCGGCGATCACGACCTCCATCGCCTGGACGGCCTTGGCGTTGTCTATGCCGGCATGTACGACAAACGCTCCGGTATCGTGGAATCTCCTGACCTGCGTGCCGATCTCGTAAGCCAGCCCCCTCTTCTCGCGCACCTCGTGAAAGAGGCGGCTGGACATATTGGCGCCCAGGATTATATGCAGCAGCACCGAGGCGTATTTGAACTTGTGTTCACGCGGGAACGCGCGAAAGCCCATGGCGATATGCGTCTGTTCCGTATCTTTGCGTAAAAGTTTCACTTTCGGGCCTGCGTCAACCGCGTCTTTTACCGGCAGATACGCCGCCTGCCCTCTGCCTCTCTTGCCGATGGAGGCGAAAGCGGCACCGCACATCCGGCAGAACCCGGAATGTTCCAGAGCGCCGGCGGCGCTCACCACGATTCCGGCCGGGACGTAATGGCCGCGAAGGTAACTGCGCAGTTCATCCCTGGTCAACGCCGCCAGGGAATCCTCGAAACCTATGATCCCCATACCCAGCGGGTGCCCGGGCCAGAGCAACTGGTCGAGCAATTCAAGCACATAGCTCTGCGGCAGGTCCTTATACATCTTAAGCTCTTCCAGGATCACCGCCTTCTCCCTGGTGAAATCCGCTTGAGGCAAAGAAGGACGCAGTACCATGTCGGAAAGAATGTCGAGCCCCATTCTCATTTTCGCCGCCGGGACTTTTACCAGATAACATGTCGCTTCTTCGGAAGTGAATCCGTTCAGGCTTCCCCCCGCCCCCTCCACGGATTCCTTTATCTGCCGGCAGGAATACTTGGAACTGCCCTTGAAAAGCATGTGCTCCAGGACATGGCTGATGCCTTTATTCGCCCGGGTCTCGTACCTGCCGCCGGACTTTATCCATATACCAAGAGAAACGGAACGCCGCCAAGGCATGGAGCAGGTAACGACCGTCAGCCCGGTTTTCATCACCGTCTTCTTATACACGGTGGGCCTCCCTGCTCAGGCGGGAAACAAATATCTCCAACCCGCGCGCGGCGCCGCCTTTTTTTGCGGCCGCCTCCACACGGATACAATTAACGATAGCGCTGCCCACGATGGCCCCGTCGGCAGCGCGGCAGACGTCCCGCACCTGCTCAGGAGTCGAGATGCCAAAACCCATGCATACCGGCTTACGGGTAAGCCCGCGCAGCAGGCGCACCTGTCTGACCGCTTCCTGCGGCAGGGATGAACGGACGCCGGTAACGCCGGTAACGGAAAGATAATAGATGAACCCGCCGGAAAGCCGCGCTATCCTGCGCATGCGTTCTTTAGTGGTGGTGGGGGAGACGAAAAAAACGGTGTGCACTCCGCGAAGCGAACATTCTTTTCTAAAATTCACGGCTTCCTCCGGAGGGAGGTCCGGCACGATGACGCCGTCCACCCCGGCGTCGGCCGCATCCCGGGCGAACCTTTTTTCGCCGTAGCTGAGGACCGGATTGTAATACGTCATCAGGCAAAGCGGTATGGCTGTGCGCCTGCGCAATCGCTTTACCAGCGCTATGATCTTGCGCAGCGTGACGCCTTTAAGCAGCGCCTGCCGGGATGATTCCTGGATCACCGGCCCGTCGGCCAGGGGATCAGAAAAGGGCACTCCCAGTTCCACTATATCAGCGCCCGCCTTTTCCAGTGAGAGAACCAACTTTCCCGTTTCAGCGAGAGAAGGATAACCGGCGGTAAGAAACGCTACGAAAGCTTTCTTCTTATCTCTCCCAAGAGACTCGAACTTCGCGTCTATTCTGTTCGGGTGAATATTCATAGATCAAGCCTCGGCGTCACTATCCCCAGGTCCTTATCGCCCCTGCCGGAAAGGCAGAGCACGGTAATGGAATTCTTTCTCAGCCGCCTGCGCATCTTCAGCAGATAGGCTACGGCATGGGAAGACTCCAGAGCGGGTATTATACCTTCGGTGCGGGAAAGCAGTTTAAACCCTTCCAACGCCTCTGCGTCGGTTACGGAGACGTATTCCGCCCTGCCGCTCCGTTTGTAAAAAGCGTGTTCCGGGCCGACCCCCGGATAATCCAGTCCGGCGGCTATGGAATGGGCGTTAAGCACCTGACCGTCGGCATCCTGCATAAGAGCGGACTTGCACCCGTGCAGAACGCCGGTCTTTCCTTTGCTGAGGCTCGCGGCGTGTTTATTTCCCGACAGCCCTTCGCCGGCGGCCTCCACCCCGATAAAAACGACTTTCCTATCGGCGTAAAAAGGATGGAACAAACCGATGGCGTTGCTCCCGCCTCCCACGCAGGCCAAAAGAAAATCCGGGAGCCTGCCTTCCTTCTTCAATATCTGACTTTTTGCCTCGCGTCCGATAACGGACTGAAAATCCCTGACCAGGAGAGGATACGGATGCGGTCCGGCGACTGTGCCGACCACGTAATAAGTGTTCCTGACGTTGGTGACCCAGTCTCGCATGGCCTCGGTCATGGCGTCTTTCAAAGTCATCGAGCCTTGAGTTACCGGTACCACCTCGGCGCCCAACAGTTTCATGCGGAAAACGTTGGGCTTCTGGCGTTCCACATCCTCTCTTCCCATATAGACCGCGCATTTCAACCCGAACCGCGCCGCGACCGTGGCGGTGGCCACGCCGTGCTGACCTGCTCCGGTCTCGGCTATCACTCTGGGCTTCTTCATGCGCAGAGCGAGCAAAGCCTGGCCGACGGTATTATTGATCTTATGCGCCCCGGTGTGCAATAGGTCTTCCCTCTTCAGGTAAACCCTGCCTATGCCGAGATAACTGCTCAGGCGGGAAGCGAGATAAAGCGGGGTCGGTCTCCCCGTGTATTCTTTGAGATAATAATCCATCTGCTTGCGGAAGCCGGGGTCGCGGCCGGCGCGCAGGTATTCGTCTTCCAGTTCACGCAGGGCGCAAACCAACGTCTCGGGCACGAAGCTTCCCCCGAAATCCCCGAAATGTCCCGTTTTGTCAGGTATTTTCATATCATCCTTCCGGTCCGGCATACGCCTTCGTCCGGTTAACACATTTTGTTTAATCTATCACAAACGTAAAATCCGGTAAAGCTATTTATGCCTGGTCACGGCCGCAATAAACGCCGACATTTTACATATGTCTTTCTTGCCCGGGGCGCTCTCCAGACGGCTGCCGGCGTCCACCCAGTCGGGCCGGACTTTTTTTATCGCGCGCGCGACGTTTCCGGCGTGCAGGCCGCCGGAAAGGAATACCTTATTCTTTATCTTCAGTCCGAAAAGCATATCCCAGTCAAAGGTCTGCCCTGTCCCGCCTTTGGCTTTAGGAGCGTAGGCGTCGAAAAGAAACGCCCATACCCCCCTGTATTGCCTCAAAACCGCGGGGTCCGGAGGTAATTTAAGCCCGAAGGCTTTTATCAATTTGATCCCTTTAAGACCGGCGCAGTATTCCGGGGGTTCTTTCCCGTGCAGTTGCACAGCGTCGAGGGCGCAATCCTTCACCGCTCTCAGGATGTACGCCTTCGGAGCATCCACGAAAACCCCGACCTTCAATATCTTTCCCGGCAGCGAGGAGATTATACGCGCGGCTTTCTCCGGAGTAATGTAACGCGGGCTTCCGCGGTAGAAAATGAACCCCAGCGCGTCGCAACCGGCATCGGCCGCGGCAAGCGCGTCCCGCAAACTGGTTATACCGCAGATCTTGACCAGCGGACGCTTTAGCGCTACCACCCCATCACCTCGTTCACTTTGGCGCCGATATCCGCGCTTTCCATAAAGACGGAGCCGATGAGCACCGCGCTCACTCCCAGCACTTTCAGAAAAAGGACGTCGGAACGACTGCGTATCCCGCTCTCCACCACCACATTCCTGTCTTTGGGCACAAGGGGATAAAGCCTCTCCGTGGTCTTAATGTCCACTTCCAGGGTGCGCAAATCGCGGTTATTCAATCCCAGCAGGGGAAATTTCAAAGATACCGCTTTCTTCAAGTCCTTTTCGCCGTGCGACTCTATCAGACAGTCCATCCCCAGTCCGGAGGCGATACCGTATAGTTCGCTCAACTTGTCCTTGGAGAGCAGGTCGGCGATCAGGAGTATAGCGTCGGCCCCCAGCATGCGCGACTCGTAAACCTGGTAAGGTTCGAGCAGAAAGTCCTTGCGCAGCACCGGGATCTTAACGCTTCTCCTGATCTCCTGCAGATAGACGGGCGAACCGTAAAAAAAGTCTTCTTCGGTAAGCACGGAAAGCGCCTGGGCACCGGCCTGTTCATAAGCAGCGGCTATCTCAACCGGGGAAAACCGTTCCCGTATCACTCCTGCCGAAGGGGAAGCTTTTTTCACCTCGGCGATAAGAGAGATCTCCCTCGGTTTTACTATCGCCTGCCTGAACGGCAAAGGCGGCGGGATATCCTTCAGCCTCGCTTTGACTTCCTCTTCCGGCAGCTGCTCCATAGTCGCAGCCAGCCTTTCCCTCTTGTGCTTTACTATCTCTTTCAAGATGTCTTTCTTCATTTTTTCTCCTGCTTGACCGTAAATTCTCTCAGGAGATTGAACTTTTCCAGCGCCCTGCCCGAATCCAGCGCGCTGGCCGCCTTCTGCATCGCTTCCTCCAGGGAAGACGCGGCGTCGGCGGCGTAGATAGCGGCGGCGGCGTTCATCAGCACGGTGTCGCGGTAAGCACCGGAGGCCCCTTGCAATACATCGAGCATTATAACGGCGTTCGCTGCCGGCCCGTTGCCGGCAATGGAAGAGAGTTCTCTTCTCGGAAACCCCATGTCTTCGGGGGATATCTCAAACTCGCGCAGGTTACCGCGGTTGAATTCACAGACATAAGTGACTCCGCCGATAGTTATTTCGTCCAGCCCGTCGCTGCCGTGCACCGCCAGGACATGGAGTGAGCCCAGGTTGGCCAACACCTCGCAAACAAAACAGGTCTTGTTGCGCTCGTAGACGCCTACGAGCTGGTGCCTGGTCCCGGCGGGATTGACCAGAGGTCCGAGGAGATTAAAAATAGTCCTGCCTTTTATCTGCCTGCGGGCGGGCATGGCATACCTGACCGAGGGATGAAAAGCCGGGGCGAAAAGAAAAGCGATCCCGGTCTTCAAGAGACATTCTTTAGTCTGTTCCGGAGAGAGGCAGATGTTGATGCCGCAGGCCTCGAGGATATCGGCGCTGCCGCAGTTGCTGGAAACCGAGCGGTTGCCGTGCTTGGCCACGGTAATGCCGCAGCCGGCCGCCACGAACGCCGCGGCGGTGGAGACGTTGAAAGTACCTTTTTTGTCCCCGCCCGTGCCGCAGGTATCCAGCACGTCGGCCCTTCCGGTATGGATCTTCAGGCAATGCCCGCGCATAACTTCTGCGGCGGCCGTGACCTCTTCCACGGTCTCGCGGCCGGACAACGCCCGCAGGAAATCCGCGACGGCATCCGTCCCCTCGAACCCGGACATTATGGTCTCCATCGCCTCCGACATTTCCGCGGAAGAAAGGACCTTCCCTTCAAGCAGCAGTTGTGTGTATCTCTCTATCATATGGCCAGGAAGTTCTTTAGAAGTTGTTTGCCGCAGCCGGTCAATATCGATTCCGGATGAAACTGCACGCCGTAAACTTTGTATCTTCTGTGCTGCAGCCCCATAATCTCCCCGTCCTTCGTCCTGGCCGTGACCTCCAGACACCGGGGCAAAGATGTTTCTTCCACCGCAAGAGAATGATACCTGGTCGCTTCGAACGGATTAGGCAGGCCTTTGAACACCCCTTTGCCGCGGTGATAAATGCGCGAGGTCTTTCCGTGCATGATTGATTTGGCGTGCACTGTTTTTCCGCCGAAAACCTCTCCTATACACTGGTGCCCCAGGCAGACACCGAGGATAGGTATCCTGCCGGAGAATTCCGAGATCAGGCTGCAGGATATGCCCGCGTCCCGGGGAGCTCCGGGGCCCGGCGAGATGACCAGGCGTTCCGGGCATAGACGCCGCACTCCCGCGGCATCTATCTTGTCGTTCCTGATCACCTTGACCCGGCAGCCGAGATCAGCCAGGTACTGGACTATATTATAAGTGAAGGAATCGTAGTTATCTATCATCAGGACCATCTTGCCGCTCCTTGGTAAACTCCCGCCTTTAGAAAAAAACCTTTTCGCTCCGGTCGGTTATTCCTTCTGGCGCCGGATCCTGGCGCCCAGGTTCCTGAATTTCTCCTCTATGCCTTCATAACCGCGTTCCAGGTGGTATATCCTTGAAATGGAGGTCTTGCCGCCTGCCACCAGCCCGGCAAGGACCAGGGAAGCCGAAGCGCGCAGGTCCGAGGCCATTACCGGCGCCCCGGAAAGTTTCTTTACTCCTTCCACGATCGCGTAAGGCCCTTCACGCTGGATGCGCGCGCCCATGCGGTTAAGCTCGGCGACGTGCATGAATCTGTCCGGATATATTTTCTCGGTTATCACGCTGATACCCGGAGTAACGCACATCAGACTCATTATCTGAGCCTGCATATCGGTAGGGAAACCCGGGTAAGGAAGCGTGGTTATGCTGAGCGGTTTCAAATCCCTTCTAAGGGAAGCGCGCACCATATGGTCATGCCGCTGCAGCGAAGCGCCGGCCTGGATCAATTTATCGAACATCGCTCCCAGATGCTCCGGCATCACGTTCTTCAGCTTGACATCGCCTTTGGTGATCAAAGCCGCCAGTATGAAAGTCCCGGCCTCTATCCTGTCGGGTATAATCCTGTGTTCGGCTCCGCGCAGTGATTTCACCCCTTCGATCTCTATAACCGGAGTCCCGTGGCCTTTGATTCTGGCGCCCATTTTGATCAGGAACTCCGCCAGGTCCGCCACTTCCGGTTCGCAGGCGGCCGATTCTATCACAGTCTTCCCCGGCGCCAGCACGGCCGTCATCATCACGTTGTCGGTGGCCAGCACCGAAGAGCCGAAAACTCCGCCGAGATAAACATACCCGCCTTTCAACCCGGAGGCGTCGGCGACCACGTAGCCCCCCTGCACGTCGATATCGGCTCCCAGAGCCTGCAGACCCTTGATGTGCAGGTCCACCGGCCGAAGGCCGATGACGCAACCGCCTGGCAGGGACACTTTCGCCTTCCTGAGCTTGCCGAGCAGCGGGCCGAGGACGCAAAAAGAAGCGCGCATGGTGGAAACCAGCTTATAGTCGGCTACATGCCCGCAATGTTTTGTCGCCAGTATGCGCACCGTGCCTTTATCATACTCGACGTTCTTGCCCAGGGAACGCAATATCTTCAGCATGGTCATGGTATCCCTGAGGTTCGGGACCCTTTGGAGCACGCAGGGTTCGTCGGTAAGCAGGGTTGCCGCCAGTATGGGCAGAACCGAATTCTTGGCCCCGGAAACGCTCACTTCTCCCTTCAGCCTGACCCCGCCTTCTATGATAAGCTTGTCCATCTATGCCGCTCCTTTAATAATGAAGCTCCCCGGGCTGAAGCCGGGGTTTCTTCCCTGAACGAACGATCCTGAAATCCGCTTCTAAGACTGCCTGCGGGCTACAACAATCCGTTCTATTCCCGCGTAATCTTTAACGGTATCTTCCACTTTCATGCCGGGCACGGAAGAAATCAGGGCGCGCACGTCTTGCGCCTGACCGTATCCTATCTCCACAATCAGCAGGCCGGAAGAAACCAGGCGTCCGGCGCAGCCGGCGCAGATACGGCGGTAAAAATCCAGCCCGTCACCGCCTCCGCTGAGGGCCTGCCGCGGTTCAAAAAGCACCTCGCGCTGCAAAAACCCCAACTCCCCATCCGGGATATAAGGAGGGTTGGAAACTACGATGTCAAACTCCCCGTCTCCGGGAGGGAATAAATCTGCGTTCAGAAAATCTACCCTGCAGCGGTTGGCGGAGGCGTTTTCCCGCGCCACCTGCAGCGCCGTCGCGGAGATATCCACGGCGCAGACAGCGCTTTGCGGCAGGTAATGAGCGAGGCTGACCGCCACGCACCCTGAACCGGCGCCTATATCGAGGATGCGCGGACGAGCTCCTGCCTCGCCGGCATATCCCAGAACGGTCTCCACCAGTATCTCGGTCTCCGGCCTGGGGATAAGCACATCGGGAGTGACGCGGAAATCCAACCCCATGAATTCAGTCCTGCCGAGTATATACTGCAGCGGTTCGCCTTTAATACGCCTTCTCAGGATACCGGCGATCAAACTCCCCTTGCCTTCCGGCAGCTTTTGCCTGCCGCCGGTATAAAGGGATGTCCTGCTGCATTCCAACAAACCGGTAAATAAAAGTTCCGCTTCGTTCATAGCAAAAAACTGGTCATTCCTGCTTTTCCTTTAGTTTAGCTTCTTTTTCCGCTTTAAGCAATGCCCCGGATATCTCTTCCAATTCCCCCTCCAGCACCGCTTCCAGCCTGTGCACCGTGAAATTGATACGATGATCCGTGACGCGGCGGTCGGGGTAATTATAAGTCCGGATTTTCTCGCTTCTCTCGCCGGAACCGATCTGGGAACGCCGTTCAGTGGTTACCTTTTTCCGCTCTTCCTCCTGTTTCCTCTCCAGAATCTTGGCGCGCAGTATCCTCATCGCCTTGTTCTTGTTCTTCAGCTGGGAGCGCTCGTCCTGGCAGGATACCACTACGCCGGTGGGGATATGCGTGATCCTGACAGCGGAATCGGTTTTTTGCATATGCTGGCCGCCCGGGCCGGAAGATCTGTAGGTGTCTATCTTCAGGTCTCCCGGGTCGATCGCCATTTCCACGTCTTCCGGTTCCACCAGCACCGCCACCGTGGCCGTGGAGGTGTGTATCCGTCCCTGCGACTCCGTCTCAGGGACGCGCTGCACACGATGCACCCCGCTTTCAAAACGCATGCACCTATAGGCGCCTTTGCCGCTGATGCTGAAAACGACCTCTTTAATTCCGCCCAGCTCGGTTTCGCTCACCGACATAGACTCCACTTTCCAGCCCTTGCCGTCTGCGTACTTGTTATACATACGGTAGAGCACCGCCGCGAACAGCGCGGCCTCCATGCCGCCGGTGCCCTGGCGGATCTCGACAATGATATCCCTGTCGGCGTTGCCTTCCTCTTCTTCCAGCATCGACTGCAAACGTTCTTCAAACCCGGCGAGCTTTTGTTTCAGCGCCGTTTCTTCCCGGTTGACCAATTCCGCCATCTCCCGGTCTTCGTGCCCGTGCCGCATGTGCTTCAACTCTTCCAGTTCGGCGGAGAGCTTACGATGCAGACGCAGCAGCCTCACGGGCTCCTGCAATTCCGCAAGCTCCCTGGCGTATTTACTGCACTTTCCCAGGTCGGAGACGACTTCTTCGCTGGCGAGCAATTCTTCCAGCCGGCAGTAACGCTCTTCGAGCTTCTTCAGATGCTTCAACATACGCCTCTCAGGCCTTTTTCCTGCCGTACTTCTTCTCGAACTTGTCTACCCGCCCGGCGGAATCCACAAACTTCTGCTTTCCGGTAAAAAACGGGTGGCATTTCGAGCAGACTTCGACCCGGATGTTTTGTCTGGTGGAACGGGTATGTATGGTGTTGCCGCATGCGCAGACAACCACGCTTTCTTCGTATTTGGGATGTATCTTCTCTTTCATTTCTTCCTTCTCCTTTTCGTTCGATAACTCCTGCCCCGCGCAACGCGGGGTTTTATTTCTGGTTCATACTGTTTAAAAACTCTTCGTTGTTCTTGGTCTTGGCCAGTTTCTCTATCAGCAGTTCCATAGCCTCCACGTTGCTCAATTCATTAAGCACTTTGCGCAGTATCCAGACCCGCTGAAGTATTTCCGGCTTCAACAGCAGTTCTTCGTGCCTGGTGTTGGAACGCTTTATGTCTATGGCGGGGTATATCCTGCGCTGGAACAGGTTCCTGTCCAGCTGCAGTTCCATGTTGCCGGTCCCTTTGAACTCCTCGAAGATCACGTCATCCATGCGGCTGCCGGTATCCACCAGCGCGGTGGCTATGATAGTAAGGCTTCCGCCCTCCTCGATCGCCCTCGCCGCTCCGAAGAAACGCTTTGGTTTCTGCAGGGCGTTGGAATCGATACCGCCCGATAACACCTTGCCGCTGTGCGGCACCACGGAGTTGTAGGCGCGGGCCAGGCGCGTGATACTGTCCAGCAGGATCACCACGTCCTTCTTGTGCTCGACCAGGCGTTTGGCCTTCTCAAGCACTATCTCGGAGACCTGCACGTGCCTCTCCGGAGGCTCGTCGAACGTAGAGGAGATAACCTCTCCCTGGACGTTCCTTTGCATATCGGTGACCTCTTCCGGCCTTTCGTCTATGAGCAAAACGATCAGCACCACGTCCGGGTGGTTGCCGGTGATGGAATTAGCCAAACGCTGCAGGAGCACGGTCTTGCCGCTGTAGGGCGGCGCGACTATAAGACTGCGCTGCCCCTTGCCGATGGGAGCCAGCAGGTCTATGACTCGCGTCGATATTTCCTCCGGTTTGCGTTCAAGCATAAACCTTTCATGCGGATAGACCGGGGTCAAATTGTCGAAAAGCACCTTGTCCTTGCAGGTTTCCGGATTCTCGAAATTGACCGCCTCCACCTTCAGCAGGGCGAAATATTTCTCGCCTTCCTTCGGGGGACGTATCTCCCCGCTAACCGTATCCCCGGTCTTCAAATCGAATTTTCTTATCTGCGAAGGGGAAATGTATATGTCGTCCGGGCAGGGCAGATAGTTATAATTCGGTGAACGCAGGAAACCGAACCCCTCCGGCAGTATCTCCAGTATTCCCTCGCCGAACATCAAACCTTCTTTCTCCGCCTGGGCCTGCAGGACCTTGAATATCAGGTCCTGTTTCCTGATGCCGCTGAAACCGTTTATGTTCA
>JBAZDY010000043.1:0-12486 GCA_041654215.1 Candidatus Omnitrophota bacterium | reverse complement strand
ATTCCACTCAGGGGCAAAGTGTTATTCCTATTGGCTAAGGTGTAACACACAGGTGAATACTTGGCCATCCTATTGGCCAAGGTACAACCGGGTTAAAACCCGGGGATTTCTGGGCTAGGGGATTAAATTATATAAGCTTTATTCTTCAGCAAAGGAGACTTCCGGATCTCTTCGCTTATCTCTTTAGGGATACCGGGTTTCTTGAGCTTATGATACATATAGTTCTTATAACCTTCCACCCCGGGTTGGTCAAAAGCGTTGATATCCAGCAGTTCCCCTTCGAATGCCGTAGCCATCTCGAAAAAGAACAATAAAGCGCCCCAGGAATAAGCGTCGGCCCGCGGAAGCGTAATGCTGCAATTCGGCCGCTGTTCTTTGACCAAAGCCCATTCAGTAGCCTCCTGCGCGAGATGTATCAATTCAGTGTAAGTCTTCCCGGAAAGAAAATCGCCGGTACCAGTAACCCTAAGATCGGAGGAGAATTTATCCAGCTTTATAAAAGTGACGGTTTTATCGTTTTCCCCTTCGATATTATTCTGCTGGATGGAATGCAGGTCATTGGTCCCCCTGGCGGCGACCGGCGTCCGCCCCAGATTCACCTTGCGGGAAAAGTCGCGCAGCCACTGTTCTGTTTTGTCATTTATGACTATTTTACGGGCGTATTTCTTGCCCGTGCTCTCGGCCAAAAGCTGACAATACCAATCTGCCGTGGCGCGCAGACTTTCCGCGAAAGGCAGCAAAATAGATATTTTCTTCCCTTTTTTCCGGTAAAGCAGAGTGTGCAGCAGCGCGTACATATAGGCCGGATTCTTCAACGGGTCCGGAAGCGAGCATCTTTCGCGCATTCCGGCGGCCCCGGCAAGCAGATGTCTAAGGGGTATCCCGGCCAGCGCCGCGTGCAAAAGCCCCATATTGAACTCCGAATACCGGCCGCCCACCCCGTGCAACAGCGGAAAATTCCTGAAACTCAAGGCGTCCTTCGCCGCGGCCGCGTTCACCTTGGCCCGCAGAGAGCCCCCGGAAGGATCGGTTATGGCGGCAATCTGCCTGCCGTAGTTCTTTCCGCAATGTCTCTTCAGCCAATTCTCCACCACCGCGAACCCCGCCTTGGTTTCTGTGGTCTCTCCAGACTTGGATATGACTACGACAAAGGTTTTTTGGGGAGTCAAACCGGACAAAAGCGCGGAAAGCGTGTCCGGATCGAGGTTATTACCCTCGAAATATATTCTCGGCCTGCCTTTGCGGAGCCGGGAAAACTCGTTATAATAAGCCGGACATAAGGCGTCCTGGGCGGCTTTTAACCCCAGATAAGATCCCCCGATACCGAGAAAAACCACGCTCTCGTATTCAGCGGAGATTTCCCCGGCGAACTTTTCCACTTCCTTCAGGATATTGACGTCCTGCAAAGGCAGCATCGCCCACTCAAGGCCTATGCCTACCCTGCTGGCCCTATCGGCGAGCACCCGGCTCAGGTGTTCATGCGCCTTGCGCGCCTCCGGGAGCATGGATTTCAACTCCGCAGGGGCCGCGCCGTGCGCTTTGCCTACATTAAAACTCATCAGATTATTAAAATCGAATTCTATCGTTGTTTTCATCAGACCGCTCCGGTTATGTCCGCCTTGGATGTTTTTACCCCGCGTGAGTGCAATTCCAGCAGTTTTTTCCTCGAACAATCTTTACAAAGGAAGACCGGTTTGGCATTTGAACGGTCGTAATTCGCCGTTCTTACCAGCCTCCACAAGCTCTCCTCCTTACCGCAATTATCGCACTTGCCTTTCTCCTTGACCTGCCAGACTTCTATGGCGGCGGAAGTGAAAATAAACTTGTCCACCCAGAAAAAGATCGCTCCTCCGATAAGGTTCGCTATCACCGTCGAAGAGATACCGGTGCCCATGTTTCGGACCACCAGCCAGAGTATGGGCGTGCTTAATTGCCACCTGAGCAGATAAAGCAAAAAACGTTTCATATTTCCCCTCCCGATGTCATAGTATCTTAAACCGGCCCGCGCGCCGGGCGCACGAAGAAAAACACGCGTAAATATCGGTCTATCTTATGCCGCGGACAAGCGGATTGTCAATCTAAATCTGCCCCTTGAACACCTTTGAGCGCTTCAAGCAGTTTTTCCATCACGTCCCCCGCGTCGATCCCTCCCATGCACTCCGGCGCTCCCTGCGCGTCCAGAACGCAGTTTTCGGGCGGTTTCATGCACGGGGCGCATTTCGGCGGACGGCGGCTTCTGACGCGCAGGCCGGCCGAAAGATATGGATAATAACAATCGGTATTCGTGGGCCCGCTCAAGGTCACGCAAGGAACCCCTATGCTGTCGGCTATATATGCCAGGCCGCTGTCGCAGGAAACGAACGCTTTGCACCTCGATATCAATGCCGCGGATTCTCTCAATGAACACCTGTCCACGGCGCAGATAATTCCCGGGGAGAGCCGTTTGAACATCTTTTCAGACAACGCGTCCCCTGCCGCCTTGCCGAACAGGACCGGGACCATTCCCGGCCGGGAGGAAATCAACCCGGCGAGCTCGTTCCATTTCTCCGGCGGCCAGCATTTAAGCCCCCAGTTGGCGAAAGGAGACAACCCGATGACGCGGGAACCGGCGGGGATACGCTGTTCCGAGAAAAACGCGTCGGCGAACGCCGCTTCTTGCGGGGAAAAGGCGAAATCCACGGGGCTGTGCGCGGCCGGGACGCCGTGACGCCTCAAAAGCCCAAGATAAACGTCTATCATGTGCCGGTTCCGGCCGATCTCCTTTTTTCTCACCCTCCAGACGTTCCCTGCGCCGAGAAAAACGAACATCAAACTGGCCTTCAGCACAAGCACGAGACCGAATCTGCGGCGGCGCAATCCCAGGGCCAGCTTCCACTGCCTCAAGAACCCTTTATCTTTCCCATGACGGTCGTAAACCAGGACTTCGCTTATGCCCCGGCAGCCTTCTACAAAACTCTTCAGTCTGGGAGAGGTCAAAAAAGATATCCTCGAGCCGGGAAAAGCGCGCGACAGCGGAGCGACTACGCTGAGATCGCTGCAGACGTCGCCTATGTTCGAATGGCCCAGAATGAGAATATTCTTTGCAGGCATATGCGCGAAAAAGAGCTTATCACTTCCCTATCAGGTCTTTTAATCCCTTGGCTGCTCCGCCGACCGCGTCTTTAACGCCCTCCGCGGTGCCGGATACCGTATCCCTGACGGCGTTCGCCGCTTTTTTTCCGGTATCAACGGCCGTCCCCTGCACCTCCTGAAATACCTCCTTGCCCTGCGCGCCCATATAAGAAAGGAATATGTCGGAACCTATCCTGGCGGGGTTATCGACGTTATGATAGGTCTGGTCGAGATTAAGGTTGATATCGTATGTTAAAGGCGCGCCCGACGTTGAGTAACCGGAATAAACTATCCTTCCCACCTTCAGCACAAGCGTGTCTATGCGCCACTGCGGGGGGGCGCCTTCTCCTTTTTTGGGAATGAACGACTCCAACGGCTTTGTGTTGGTCATCCCGTTTTTATCGCTCCGGAGCACTAATTCTTTCAGTTCGATCCTCACGCGCGGAAAGAACAGTCTGCTGTTCAAAATGTCTGGGAGGCTGTATTCAACGTAGAATTCCGGCAGGTTTATCATCGCTTCATCCTTGGCTACCGACGGATTGGATAACGTCAGGCCTGAGACGCGCAAATAAGGCTTTAAAACGCCTATATCTATCTTCGACACCCGGGCATTCAGCCCGGCCGCCGACATCGCGTATGTGAACGCGGCTTTGGCAATAACGTTCCTGAACACCAGCAACAGCGCCGCCAGCGCCAAAACAAAAAGCACAATGGAAAACAATATCTTTTTGATGAATTTCACGAGTCCATCCCCTTTCCTTTTACGCTTGAGAAGCGGCCGCTTCGATTATCTTGACGCAAAGCTGCACGGCAGCCTCGACGTCGTCCATACTGAAGACTCCGGTGGGGGAATGGATGTAGCGCGCAGGGACGCTCAAGACGCCGGTGGGAATGCCCTCCCTGTTCATATAAATCATCGCCCCGTCGGTCATTCCCCCTTCCACAACGTCCAACTGATATTTGATACCGTTGTCCCTGGCAGCGTTGATGCAAAGCTCCCGCACATTCTCTCCGACGATCAGCCCCCTGCCGCCGGCTTCGATCATCGTGATGGCGGGACCGGCCCCGAGCTTCAGGCTGGTCTCTTTTTCCTGTATGTTGGGAGTATCTCCGGAAGCGGTCGTATCCAGCGCGAGAGCGAAATCCGGGTTGATGCGGAAAGAAGCCGTGCGCGCCCCCTTTAATCCCACTTCTTCCTGAACGGTGGCAGCGGCGTAAACCTCCGCCTCCACGTTTATCCTTTCCATCGCTTTCAATAGGACATAGCACCCCACTCTATCATCCACCGCCTTGCCGTAAAACAAGCCGCCTCCGAGACTGCCGGAATTCGGCTCGAAGATCACCTGGTCGGCCACCCCCACTTTCTTTTCGGCTTCTTCCCGCGAGGAACAACCGATATCGATGAACATATCCTCGCAATTCACCGGTTTCTTGCGCTCCTCTTCCTTCTGCAGGTGCGGCGGTTTCAGGCCGATTATCCCCTGAACGTCGCCGCCCGCCCCTTTGACCACCACGCGCTGGCTGACCAGCACCCGGTCGTCTATGCCGCCGATCTTGATGAAATTAAGGTATCCGTCCCTGGTTATGTGTTTGACCAGCAGGCCTATCTCATCCATATGCGCCGCCAGCAGAAGTTTCTTCTTCCCTTTCCCTTTTCTGGCGATTACGTTCCCCATGCCGTCCTGATAACACTCCGCGCAGATACGTCCAAGTTCTTCTTTCATGATCGCGGCCGTCTCTTTTTCGTACCCGGATATACCGGGGGCTTCGAGCAGTTTTTTCAATAACGCGTCCATTTTAAAGATGCTCCTTTCGTAAGATGAATAAGCGCAGGGTAATGAAACTACCCGGGCCTTCCTTATTCCGTTAGAGGTCCTCCAGATCGACAGCCTTGAGCCCGTCTATTCCCCTGGTCTCGAAATAATCCTCATATTTGTTTATGAATTCATAGAGCTTTTCGAAACGCTCGTGGTCCCCCATTTTTCTCACCGCTTCTTCCCCGAACCCGGCGATGAAATCACGATTGGCCATCTTGTCCACCAGCCTCTCCCAGAAAGTCTCCTCGTCGTAATCCTCCTTGTAACCCTCTATTTCTTCGCTCTCCTCGAAACCCGAAGTGGGGAAATATTCGCCGCAGGAAGAATCAAGTTCGACCATGTCTCCCAGGCCGTTTGCGGCCGCCCGGGAGTATATGATCTGCTCGATCTCATCGAACTTCCTGGCCCGCTCGCTCTGCAGGCGCACGCCGTTTATCATCCAGTTCCCCAGGTAAACCACCTTGACCAAATCTATCATCTGCTCTTTTGTCAATTCGATCTGCATAAAGACCTCCGGTTTAAAATTAGGGCGCGGATAACATTGCCGCCGCTCGGTATCGCGCGGTTTTCATTCATCCGCTTAATTCCGTGCCGCCGACTTCAGCCTGGAAAAAAACTCGTTATACGGGAAATATTTACCCGGGCACTCCGTCCTGGCGCCGGGGACCTGCCCGTGACCCATTATATTCTTCAAGGGAACGGAATAATATTTACGCAGGATATTGACCAGATAAACCAGAGAATCCATCTGTTCCTCGCTGACGCTCTCCTTGCTGAAATTGCCTACCAGGCAGATACCTATGCCGCGCGAATTCATATTGGCGGCTTTACAATGCGCGCCGTCCATCTGCTTGAGCCAGCGGGGCGAAACCTCTATCTGCCCGTTCTTCTTGCCGCACGTGCCGTTAGCTATAAGGAAATCGTAACCCAGGCCGTTGTCGAACCCGCGGCGCAGGTGCATCTGGAACAGAGAAAGCGCGTTGTCCTCGTCGGTGGCGCTGTGATGGATTATGATATACTTCCATTTGCGGGACGGATACAACGGGACTACCGGCTTCAGCGGCGCGGCGCGGAGAACGGTTAGCCGCTGGCCCATTTTCAACACGGGACGCGAAGGAAGACTGTTGACTCTTGTGATGTCGGCCATGTTGACGTCGTACATTCTGCTGATACGCCAAAGGGTCTCGCCCGGGCCTACGATATGAACGATGTCCTGCCTGGGCATATAGCCCGGCTGGACCGGCGAAGGCGCCGTGCCGGCGGGATACTGCGGTATCCTGGCGCAGGAAGAAAAAAGCATGACGCATACAGACAGACAAAGAAACAGAAATGAACGCGTGATATCCTTTTTTTTCCGTCTGCTCATAGCTTCAAACCCTTAGCACCTTTCATCAACACATCCAGCGGCACACCCAGACCGCGCGGGACGATCTTTCCGCAGACCCGCGGCCCGTCTTTCAGAAACATCCCCCGCTTTGGAGCGGGAAACGTTACCGTAACCGCCGCCTCAACGCATTTCCCCATTATAGATCCGTCATCCGCGTTCAAGCCGGAAGGAATATCCACGGAAAGAACCGGCACCCCGGAGGAATTTATTATATCGATCATTTCCGCGTAAATCCCGCTCACATTGCCCTTTATACCTGTCCCGAGCAGGGCGTCTATCACCAGCCCGCAGGAACGGGCCCGGTCGAGGATATAGCCGCTCTTTTTCGCGCCGGCAAAGGACACCGGACAGCCGCCGAGCTTCAGCAAAGCCGCCAAATTTATCTGCGCATCTGCGCGTATTTCTTCCGGCCCGGCGGCGAGGAAAACCGCCGGCTCTTTTCCGCAAGTCAACAACTGTCTGGCAGCGGCAAAACCGTCCCCTCCGTTATTTCCTTTGCCGCAGAATACGCAGACGGAATCTTTGCCGTCAAGAAGGGCCAGCGCCTCCGCGCTTATGGAGACGGCCGCGTTTTCCATCAATATCAAGGAAGGGACGCCGATGACGGCGGACGCGTACTCATCCATCTTTCTCGCCGTCTCCGCGCTTACCGCCCGGGACTTCCCGGCGCCTTGGCTCCCCTTTTTATCCATAACGCTCTTCAATCCCGGAGCATAGTGTCTATTACCGGACGGCTCACACCCTGCGCTTCCAGAGATGATATCTCTGCGTCCGTGAGGGCGTATCGCGAACCGCTAAGCAGTATCTTATCGATTATGACTTTCTCATCCACCCCCTGTTTGGCCATCTCCACGATCCGGGAGGCCGGGATCTGATTGGGATTGGCGGAAGGGTTCATGACCGCCGCCGGCTGACCGGGGGAAACCTGCCGTTCCTGCGGGACGGGCTGATCTGCGGAAGGCTCGGCCTGCTGTTTTTCCACCATACTCCCCGTTGCCGCGCCGGCCGCGGCCCCGGTAACCGCCCCTATCAGCGCGCCTTCGGTTCCGTGCCCGCTCTGATGACCGATGATACCTCCGGCCGCGGCCCCCAAAGCTCCTCCGATAAAAGCGCCTTCCGCGGTCCGCGTCTTATTGGAAACACAGCCGCAAATAATTAAACCGGCCGCCGATAGAGCTAAAAAAAACCTTGATTTCATCCGGTTTCTCCTTTCAAAGTCATTTTTTGACCGTTCCTTCATTGATCCGGGCTTATGCAGATAAAACGGCATTTGCCGCTGCGCTCATCGGAGGCGAGGATATTGTTAGGGTCTATATTCAACGCCCTGGACAAGTATTCTTCATATTTACCCTTGTCCCCCAGGGCCCGGTATGTCTGCGCGAGACGCACGTAAGCGTCTGCGAACAGGGGGTCCCTGCGCACGACCCTTTCAAAATAATCAAGCGCTTTTTTCTTGTTCCCCCCGGCAACCACCGGGGCAAGGAAATAAAAATTGCCGAGGCCGAATAATACCTCCGGACAATCCGGCTGGAGCGATTCGGCCTTTTTTAGAAGCGGAAAGACCGCGGTCCCGTTGAGCACCTTTGACAAAGGCCCGCCATAGTGAGCTATCATACCCTTGCCTCCGGCCGCCATCAGATACGCCCTGGCATAATTAGCGCGGTCAACATTATCACGGCCCATGGCGATCACTTTCTGCGCCAGCGCCACGGAACCGGAAAAATCCGCCGAGGCATGTCTGATATATGCCAGACTGTTATAAGCGGGGGCGAAATAGGGTTCGGCCTTAAGTATTTCCTCGAGCATCTGCCGGCTCTTGGCCGCCTGGTGTCCACGGCGCAGAACCTCGGCCTTGCCCCAGAGGAATTCGACGGCGCCCGGACTGCCCGCCAAAAACTCGTCGAATATGCCGCCGGCTTCGGCGTCCTTATGTCCGGCCAGATAGACAAGCGCCAGCACGTAACGGTCTTCCGGAGAAACGGACGCGCCGTAAGCCCGTTCCGCGGCAGGGATATCAAGCGTGTTTGCCCGCTCATGAAGCGCTTTCCAGTCCAGCGCGGCCGCCGGCGAACGGCAAACGGACAGACAAAAGCAGGCGCATAAAAATACGACGGCGCCGATGCGGCCGGATATGGCTTTCGGCCTGATCATTCCGGACTCCTTCGCGAAGACACGGCTGCCCGCTCCCGGGATCATTCAGCCGCGGCGGATATCCCTCCCGTTTCCCGCGGATCAGTTTCAGGATGTTCATCGCGCTTTTTGCCGGGGGTCATTATGCCTCCGGAAACTATCAGGCGCATGCCTTCCTCCACCGAAATATCCAATGGACGCAGATTCGAACGCGGCACGAATACCACGAAACCTGTGAACGGATTCGGGGTGCTGGCAACGTAAACGGCTACGAGATCGGAACCGGAAGACGCGCTGCCTTTCTCGAAATGTTCGTTTGTGACAAAACCCAGGGTCCAGATGTCCCTGGAAGGGTATTCGAACAAAAAGACTTTGTTGAAAGACGGCTTCTCCCTGGAAGCCACGTAATGGATAATGTGCTTTATCGGTGAATATATCTGCCTGATAAAAGAGAACCTCATCAGCCAGCGCTCGAAGACGCGCAGCAGCCTCTTGCCCAGGAAATTCGTAGCCAGAAAACCGGTCAAAAATATCACCAGCAGGCCGATTATCAGTCCAAGTCCGGGCACGGAAAAGCCGAAATAACGTCTCAGCAGGGCGTTAATCAGCGTGCCGCAGACTCCGTCTATGAAAACGAAGATGGAGAACAGCAGATAGAAGGTGATGAAAAGCGGCAGGATAATAAGCAGGCCGGCGATGAAATACTTTTTGGAATTAGACATAGTGTGGACAGGGCGCGACGACCGGTTTCTTTGCCGTGACTAATATTTATATGTTTGATTTTATGACCGCCGCCGCGATATGTCAATCGTAATTATACCGTTCCAAAGCGGCGGACGGCACGCTCATTCGCGCTCGAGACTCTTCAGGACGCCCTCGGTCTTCTTCAATTTCTTGCATAGAAAAGAACGCAGGGATTTCAGGACCTTCAAGATATCATCATCCTCTATTTTATAGTAACTCGACAGCCCCTGCTGGCGGCATCCGAGTATGCCGTTATCCTTCAGCACCGTCAGCTGGCGCGAAAGCGCCGGTTGGGAAAGATGCAAGGATTTCGCGATGCTCCCGACGTTCTGCTCCCCTTTTTGCAATGCCTCTATTATCTGGAGCCTCACGGGATGCGCTAAAGCTTTCACGAAATCCGCCTGAATCTGGTAAGCCGAATTCTCCATGACCGCCTCACTTTTTGTCTGCCGTCTTTGTCGTCGTCGAAATTATATACCCTGCCGAAGTTTTGTCAAGGCAAATCGGCCGTTCGCCGGACAGACAGAGGGGACGCGGAAGCCCGGATCTTATTTTTGCAGAAAAACGGTCTGACTGAGATAGGCGAATTCTATTTTTTTCTCCGCGAACTCGCGCATCACCGCGAAATTGATCTGCTGCTGAATGTCCATGTATTTGTTATAATCCCCGCCTATGACATAGTAAACCACCTCGAAATCCAGGCTGAAGTCGCCGAAAGAAAGAAAATGCGCCCTGTCGAAAACGGTCCCCTCCACCCCTTTTATGATCTTTGCGAGCATAACGGGAATCTCTTTGACCCGTTCCAGAGGAGTTTGATAGACCACTTTCAACTGAAACAAAACCCGCCGTCTCTCCATCAATTTGTAATTCCGCACCCGGGAATCCGTTAAATCGGAGTTGGAAAAGATCAGCATCTCCCCGCTTAAACTGCGTATGCGGGTGGTCTTTATCCCTATATGCTCTATAGTGCCCAGATAATCCCCCACGATGATGAAGTCACCCACGACGAACGGCCGGTCGAAGAGGATACAAAAATAGCTGAAAAGATCCTTAAGCACCGCCTGGGCGGCCAGGGCAACGGCAACGCCGCCTATGCCGAGTCCGGCGAGCACAGCGGAGACCTTGAACCCCATGTTATCGAGTAAAAAAATTACCGCGCCCCCCCATATGACAAACTTCACCACCGTCAATATCCCCTGCAGGCTTTTTTTGAGCGTGGAGTCGCTGCCGCGCGTGCGCAGGTAAACCGTGAACCCGTACGCCGTCAGCGCGATAAGAAATTTCACAAGGAAATAAACGCCGGCCGCCAACCCGGCGTAATTCAGGGCTTTATCCGCCGGCACGGGCAGCGCGAGGCTCTTCAGGGCGCCGTAGGCCAGAAAACAGTAAAGCAGAGGCAGCGCGACACTCTCGAGGACCTCCGCCAGAAAATCGTCTATGGTGGTGCTGGTCTGCTCCGCCAGCTTCTTGACCCTTTGGACGACGCGTTGTATGACCAGCCTCAGCACCAATATCCCGGCGGCAAATATCGCGGCCGTGGCCAAATAACGCGAAACGCTGTTGCCGAGAAACTCTCTGGAAAGAAATTCCTGGATCTGTAAATTCATAACCTTTTCCTCCTGATAAAAAATTACGCCTTACTGAGTTATCTGCCGGAATTCGTCCTGCAGGCCGGAGACGAAACGCATGGTCATCACGGCGGCGAAATAACTCAAGACGATAACAAGCAGACTCAACACTATTTTTGTTTTACGGGAGAAGTGCGGGTGCAGCCATACCAAAGGCAAAACCAGCGGCCCGAAAGAAAGAAAAACCAGCAGCAGCGCCGACCTCCTGAAATACCATTTAAGATTAGCGTCCGTCATAAGCGTGCCCTCCCGGTAAAGCGATGGTTAATATCTTGCCGCGTTTTCCGGCGAACGCGGAAGTAGAATTTTATTATAAAACTTTCGGCGCCGCCCCACAAGTTAATAATTTGCCCGGAAAATGATACTATATATTCTCACGCCTCATTCCCAAAAATGAAACCCAAAAAATATTGTAATGCCGATACTTTAGCTGTAGAATAACGACATGAAAAAAACGGCATATCCTCTCCTGTTTGTCCTCGCGGCGCTCTTCACCTTCAAGGCCGGCGCCGCGTCGGCAATGAACGAGGAATATTCGCAGGCAGTGGCGGAGGCAAAGGCCGGCGACCGGATATTCGCCTTTATGCATTTCCGGGAAGTGGCGGCCCGCGAATCCGGCTCCAGATACCGGGAAAAGGCTTTATTCGCGATAGGCGAATACTATTTCTCGGTCCGCGCCCGCGGCGGCGCCTTCAAGGCGTTCAGTGAACTGCTTTCCCGGTATCCGGAGTCGAAAATGAAGCCTTTCGCCCTGTTCTATCTCTATAAAATGGCGCGCGACTCGGAAGAAAGCGGCGCGGCAGAGAATTTCAGAAAAGAAATACTGAACTGGGAACGGGTAATCCTTATCTTCAAGAAATCGAAAGAACACAAATTAAAATCTCCGATGGGCATAAAATATAAACTCATTCATTATGTGGACAGACTGGAATTCTACATAGATGGAAAACTCCGGGAAAAGATCCTCTATTAAAAAGCGCCTGCTCGCCGCGATAACGATTTGCCTCGTTGCCGTTCTGCTCGTCATTCCCAACCTGTTCCTGGCCGCATACAAAAACAATATCTCCGCCAAGCTAAACGCCGTTTCTCCCCTGCCGCTGGACATGGGAGGGATATATTACCTGCCTCCGAACCTGCTTATACTCAGAAAAACCTGTTTCTACGAAGGGGACCGCGGACCGCGCGGCAAGATAATCTCCGTTCCCGAAACTTACATCGTATTTTCCCTGCCGGCCATGCTTCTGGAAAGAAAACTCGAGGTGATATCCCTGCGCTGTTTCAGGCCGAGCGCTGACGGCAACAGCCTTTACCGGCTGGTAACCGGGAATTACCGGCAAATACTAAAATTCATCCTTTCTCTTCCTCTGCGGGATATGGACGCTTCGCTGAAAGAAGGCTCGGTTTTCTATAGAAAAGACGACAATTCGACCTTGAAGCTCCAAGCCGACTCTGCCTTCACGATAAAAGGCAGGTCTTTTTTCCTGAACCTGCGCGCCGGCGGAATTTCCTGCGAATTTCTGGGGGCAGTGGATAAAAACAACAGCCTGGACGTGGAGAAATTCAAATTCCTGAGCCGTACCATGGACGGCGAATTCTGGGGAGAAATATCCTCTTCAGCCGCCGCGCTGAAAGGCTTCCTCTTCATCAATAACGCGGGCATAACCGGGCG
>JBAZDY010000042.1:0-12762 GCA_041654215.1 Candidatus Omnitrophota bacterium | reverse complement strand
TCGACAAGCTCAGGGTAAGCTGCTTGAGCTTTGGATTTGGACCCTTCGACAAGCTCAGGGTAAGCTGCTTGAGCTTTGGATTTGGACCCTTCGACAAGCTCAGGGTAAGCTGCTTGAGCTTTGGATTATGCAATGCTGATTTTCGATTACTCTGTGCGCTGTCTAAAAACTTACTGGACAGCGCACCCACCCCGCCTTCGTCCTCCCCATCGGAGGATAGAGAAGATTATCACCCCGCCTTCGTCCGCCCCATCAAGGGGAGGAAAGAATGGAGGTGTCCATTCGGGAGGAAAGAGTGAAGTATGCCATTGGAGAATAAAGGTTGGAGTATGGTATTAGAGAGGGGAGATTGGTTGACTATATCCGTAACCGGTACCGATATTAAAACTCGTCTATCGTTTACCGGTTACGATGCCCGTATTTTAGTTTCGCCGACGCTTTAGTGGCGGAAGTATCGTCAATCGTCTTTCGTTTTTCGGTTTTAAGACTTAACCGTGACTGAAAGCCGAAACGTGCTTCGTTATCGTAGCCGCAGCCGGTTTTCACCCGGAGATTATTCATGGAAGAAAATATAAACGAGATACCCACTCATTACAATCCCGCGGATACCGAGGACAAATGGTACGGTTTCTGGGAAGATAAGGGTTATTTCGGGGGTCCGGCGGATTCCGGGAAGAAACCTTTTGCCATCGTTATTCCTCCCCCCAATGTCACGGGTATTCTGCATATGGGGCACGCCCTCAACGATACCATTCAGGATATACTCATCCGGCAGCAGCGTATGAAAGGGAAGTCGAGCCTCTGGATGCCCGGGACAGACCACGCCGGCATCGCCACCCAGAACGTGGTTGAGAAGATGCTGATGAAGGAAGGACTGCGCAGGCAGGACCTTGGCCGCGAGAAATTCCTGGAGCGCGTCTGGCAGTGGAAGGAACAGTACGGCTCAACTATTATAAAACAGCTCAGGAAACTCGGCGCATCCTGCGACTGGACGCGCGCGAGGTTCACCATGGATGAGGGGTATTCCAGAGCGGTCACGGAGGTTTTCATCCGGCTCTACGAAAAAGGACTGATCTACCGGGGCGAATACATCATCAACTGGTGCCCCAGGTGTCAAACCGCGCTTGCAGACGAGGAAGCTCCTCATCATGAGCTGGACGCTCACCTTTACTACCTTAAATACCCTTTAAAAGAGGATACCTCGCGGTTCGTCGTCGTTGCCACGACCAGGCCGGAGACTATGCTCGGAGACACCGCGGTGGCGGTCAACCCGAAAGACAGGCGTTACAAAAAACTGATTGGAAAGACCCTGGTTTTGCCTCTGACTGAGAGGGAGATAGAGATAATAGGCGACCCTGAAGTGGACGTCAAGTTCGGCACCGGAGCGGTCAAGGTAACCCCGGCGCACGATCCCAACGACTACCGCATGGGCAGAAAACACGGTCTGCGGTTTATCAACGTGATGCATCCGGACGGCAGGATGAACGAGACGGCCGGGGAATACTCCGGGATGGACAGGTTCGAGGCCAGGGAAGTGATCATCGAGGATATGAAAGAGAAGGGCCTGCTGGAGAAGATAGAGCCGCACAAGCTCTTCGCCGGACACTGCTATCGTTGTCACACCATAATCGAACCGTATCTTTCCAGACAGTGGTTTGTGAAGATGAAGCCGCTTTCTTTGCCTGCCATAGAAGCGGTGAAAAAGGGGAGAATCAAGTTTTATCCGAAGCGCTGGACCAAGGTCTATCTGAACTGGATGGAGAACATCCAGGATTGGTGTATCTCGCGGCAGATATGGTGGGGGCACCGACTGCCGGTTTATTACTGCGACAACTGCCTTAGGCGGCAGAAACAATCCACAGCCGATAGTCCATCACGCGCGGACAGAGATTCCGGCTGGAGAAATAATGAGGAAGAGGGGGTCATTGTATCCGGGACTAAACCGGAGAAATGCCCGGTCTGCGGGAACGCGCAGCTGCGTCAGGATGAGGATGTGCTTGACACCTGGTTTTCTTCCTGGCTCTGGCCGTTCGCCATTTTCGGCTGGCCGTTCGGGCAGGGAAAGGAAGAGGAGAAGAAAAAGAAAGAACTGGCGTATTTCTATCCCACCGATACCCTGACCACCGCCTCTGAGATCATCTTTTTCTGGGTGGCGCGCATGATTATGGCCGGGTTCGAGTTTATGGGGGACATACCGTTCAGGGACGTCTATATACACGGCACGGTAAGGGATAAGGACGGCAGGAAGATGTCCAAATCACTGGGAAACAGCATCGACCCGCTCGAAATAATATCGCAATACGGCACCGACGCCCTGCGTTTCAGCCTGATCGCCATCACCGCCCAGGGGCAGGACGTTTATCTTTCCAGGGAGAGGTTCGAGCAGGGCAGAAATTTCGCCAATAAGATATGGAACGCCTCGCGCCTGGTAATGATGAACCTTGAGCCGGGAACAGGGGTGGTTGAGGCGTCCGCCGTTTCTTCTGAAAAGAATTTAAGCGCGGTCAACCGATGGATATTGAGCAGGCTCTCCGTCACCCTGAAGAAAACCGATGCCTCGCTTTCCGCTTTCCGCTTCAACGAGGCGGCCAACCTGCTGTATTCTTTTTTCTGGAAGGAATACTGCGACTGGTACCTGGAGATAATCAAGCTTGATATGAAGGACCGGCAGAACCAGGCGGTGATGCTGCGCGTGCTGGAGAACTTTCTCGCCGTCCTGCATCCTTTCATGCCGTTTATCACCGAGGAGATTTGGCAGAAACTTCCGCACGGGGGCGATTCACTAATGACGCGCGCCTGGCCGGCACACAAGGATTTGCGCCAGGATAGCAAGGCGGAGACTTTCATGGAGGATATTTTTGCCGTGATCGCCGCTGTGCGCAACATCCGTCAGGAACTCGACATCCCGCCGCAGAAGGAGATACCCGCGGTCATAGCTGCTTCTTTAAAGGCGCAGGCAGAGGCGTTGAAGCCGCTTTCCGCGGTCATACGCCGCCTGGCGCGAATATCCGATCTTGGCATTGAGAACGGGTACAATCATAAAACGTCTTCGGTTGCCGTCGTAGCCGGAGGTATGCATGTGAGCGTTTTGCTCGGAGGTATAGTGGATATCGCGGCGCAGAGGGAAAAACTCCGCGTTAAGATTGATAATACATCCGGGGCGATCCGCGGCAAGGAAGCTATGCTGGCAAAACCTGGTTTCGCGGACAAAGCCCCGAAAGATATTGTAGATAAGGAAAAAGCCAAATTGCAAGAATTGAAGGAAACTCTGGAAAGGTACCGCGGTATATATGAAGAACTGCGCAAATAATATCGAATACGGCAGGATAGTGTCGCAGGCGCTGCGCGAGGATATCGGCAGCGGCGATGTCACCACGGATTTTTTCGTGCCCGGAGACTGCTCGGCCTCGGCCTCTTTCATTGCCGTCCGTGATATGGTGGTCTGCGGCCTGGACATCGCCGCCGAGGTATTCAGGCAGGTTGACGGAAGAATCTCCTTCAGGAAGCTGCGTAGAGAAGGCGAAAAAGTCCGGCGCGGCGCAGAACTGGCGCGCGTGAGCGGAAAGGCGCGTTCGCTGCTAAAAGGAGAGCGTGTCGCTATAAATTTCATAGGGATGCTTTCCGGGATAGCCACTCAGGCTCGCGCTTACGCCGACAAAGTGAAATCCTACGGCGTCAAAGTGGTGGATACGCGCAAGACTTTCCCCGGTTTGCGCTCCTTGCAGAAATACGCCGTGCGTACGGGAGGGGCGGATAACCACCGCAGCTGCCTGGATGAAATGGTGCTGGTAAAGGACAACCATCTGGCGGCCTGCCCGAAAAGCGGCAAGCACCTTTATTTGAGCCGCGCGTTCTCAAATCTAAGGAACAGGTTTCCGCGCGGAAAGATGAAGATAGAGATAGAAGTAGAGAACATGGATGACTTCCGCATGGCGCTTTCGCTGAAGCCGGACATCATTATGCTCGATAATATGAAGCCTGCCGATATCCGTAAAGCGGTGCGGCTGCGCGGCAAGGCGGGACGGAGCGTTCCTTTGCTGGAGGTGTCGGGAGGCGTCACTCTTTCCAATATTCGCGCTTACGCCGCCGCCGGCGCGGATATCATCTCCGTAGGGGCGCTCACCCATAACGTTAAATCGGCGGACATCAGCATGGAATTCATCCCGGCGGACGTAAAAGGCAGGTGAAATGTCTTTGTTCAAGCTGGTTTCTTCTTACCGTCCGCGCGGCGACCAGCCGCAGGCGATAGAGAAGCTCACCCGGTTAATTCTTTCCGGTAATTCCCGCCAGACCCTGCTCGGGGTCACAGGATCGGGAAAAACCTTCACCTTGGCGAACGTGATAGCCGGGCTGAATTTTCCTGTTCTGGTCATCTCTCATAATAAGACGCTCGCCGCGCAGCTGTATTCGGAGTTCAAGGAATTCTTCCCGCACAACGCCGTGGAGTATTTCGTCAGCTACTACGATTATTATCAGCCGGAAGCCTACATCCCGTCAACAGACACATATATAGAGAAAGACGCTTCCATAAACGACAGGCTGGACCGTTTGCGTCTTTCCGCCACCAGTTCTTTGATGTCACGCAGGGACGTGATAATCGTGGCTTCGGTTTCCTGTATTTATAACCTCGGTTCTCCCGATGACTACCGCGGCGCGCTGGTTTTCGTGGAAAAAGGTTCGGGAAACGGCCGCGACAGGCTGATGCTTGACCTGGTGAACGTACAGTATGAAAGAAACGATTACGAGTTCAAACGCGGGCGTTTCCGCGTCAGGGGGGATACGGTCGAGATATATCCGGCTTACAGGGAAACCGCTTTGAGAGTGGAATTCTACGGAGACAGAGTTGACAAGATCAGCGAGGTCGACCCGGTATCCGGGAATATTCTCGCCGGCCTGCAGAAGGCGGCGGTGTATCCCGCCAAGCATTTTCTGGTAGCGCAGGAGTTGATGCCGCCGGCTATGGAGGTGATCAGCGCGGATATGCGTCTGCGCTGCGATGAACTGCGCAAACAGAATAAACTCCTGGAGGCGCAGCGCCTCGAGTCCCGCACCAAGTATGACATGGAGATGCTTAAAGAGACCGGTTACTGCCACGGGATAGAGAATTATTCCCGTTATCTATCCGGCAGGCCGGCAGGGTCGCGCCCGTATTGTCTGATGGATTATTTCCCGACGGGGTTCCTGACCATCATAGACGAATCGCACGTGACCGTGCCGCAGCTACGCGGGATGTTTGAGGGAGACCGCGCCAGGAAGGAAGTGTTGATAGAATACGGTTTCCGCCTGCCGTCATGCCTGGATAACCGGCCGCTCAGATTTCCGGAGATAGAGGCTCTGATGGAACAGACGATATTCGTTTCCGCCACCCCGGAAAAATACGAGATCGGGCAGAGCAAGGGGAACGTGGTAGAGCAGATAATCAGGCCGACCGGCCTGGTGGACCCCCAGGTGGAGATCAAACCCGTGGAGGGGCAGGTGGATGATCTGCTCAAGCTTGTCAAGGAGCGCGCCTCGCGCGACGAAAGAACACTGGTTACCACTTTGACGAAACGCATGGCCGAGGATTTGAGCACGTATCTCCAGGAACGCGGGGTGAGGGTCAAATATCTGCATTCCGAGGTTAAAACCTTCGAGCGCAGCAAAATACTGAAAGGACTGCGGAAAAAGGATTTTGACTGCGTGGTGGGAGTGAATCTTCTGCGTGAAGGGCTGGATCTGCCGGAGGTGTCGCTGGTGGCGATTCTCGACGCCGATAAAGAGGGTTTCCTGCGTTCCGCCACTTCGTTGATTCAGGTCTCCGGCAGGGCGGCGCGCAACATAAACGGCACGGTGGTGATGTATGCCGACAGTGTGACCGATTCCATGCGCAAGGCGATATCGGAATCCAACCGCCGCCGCAGGATACAGCTTGAATATAATAAAGAGCACGGCATTACGCCTGTCTCCGTGAACAAGGCGATAAAAGACGGCATCGAGATATACGATAAAGCCGAGGATTACGTGGAAGACCTGACCGGTCTCAACAAGGAGGAATATGAGTTGAACCGTTACGTCTCCGAGCTGGAGTATGAAATGGAACTGGCGGCGCGCAACCTTCAGTTTGAAAAGGCCGCGGCCATCAGGGATAAACTCAAAGAGATCGGGAGGTTGAAGAAATGAAAAATATGAAGCCGCTTTTCGCATTTGATATCGGCAACAGCAATATCACCGCCGGGGTTTTTTTCGGTGAGAGGCTGCTGCGTCGCGTGAATATCCCCACCGCGCGCGCGGAAAATTGCGGCGCGAGCCTGCGCAATATCGGCATAAAAGACGCGGGGGACGTGGTGATCTGCAGCGTGGTGCCGGCGGCGACGCGTTCCTTCTGCCGCTGTCTGAAACTGTTTTCTTTGTTTAGGCCGATGGTGGTCGGCAGCAACGGCGTGATAGTGCCGTTGAAAAACCTTTATACGAGACCGAAAGAAACCGGGCAAGACCGTTTAGTGAACGCTTACGCCGCGGTTAAGCTGTTCGGAGCGCCTTTGATCTGCGTTGACCTGGGGACGGCTGTCACCTTTGACGCGGTGTCCGCGCGGGGAGAATACCTGGGAGGTATGATATTCCCCGGGATGGGTATGCAGCTGCGTGCTTTGTGCGAGGGGACGGCTCTGCTGCCGAAGGTCAAACTGCGGGTTCCTTCCGGATTGCTGGGCAAGCGCACGCAGGACGGCATATTGAACGGTGTGGTAAGAGGGACCGCCGCAGTCTGCGATGGGCTCTGCGACGGGATGAAGAAACAGCTTGGAGGCAAGGCCGTGGTTATCGGCACCGGCGGCGACATACGGTTTATCAGCCGCTATACCCGCGTTTTCGATCGTATCGAGCCTGACCTGACCCTGCGGGGATTAAGGATGGTGTATGAGCATTATAATAACAAGGCCGGTTTAAGTAACGGGGATTGAATCGGAATTATAGAACGCAGGATCCTAAAAGGTAAGGGAAAGGAATGGGAGATATGGAGGATATTGCGAAGCCATGAAAATAATATCGAAAACATTGGTTATAGGCGAGTTAAAGCGGATGGCGGAGGAAGGATTCGGCAACATGGTCAAGGCGGTCGTGGACATCGAACGCAGGCTGATAGCGGTTGATGCTGATTTGCATTCCGACCTGGAAGCCGCTTTGCTCGATGATGGTTCTAAGCAAAAATATCTCTGGGGGGTCAATCTTTATCCCGACCTTCAGGATGATTCTTTTATCGAATTCGATTCGATGATCAATCTTCGCCCTTCACAGGGTAATAAAAGCCGCGGCGTTGATGACGAAGATCTGCGCAGGGAGATAGCCGTCATAGTGGCGGAGAGGATAAAGAGATGAGTTATCAGCATGAGGAGCTTGCCGCCGGACGCTGGCAGGAATTGACCTTTGCCGAGCAGATGGCTAATATAGGCAGCGAGGTGGAACGGGCCGTTAATTGGCGTTCCCGCAATAATCCGGATTATGCGCGCCGCGCGGCCGAGCGCGCCCTGGAATTGGCCGACCTGACCATAGGCGCGGCAAAAGGGTTTTCCCGCCTCAAGGAGCTTACCAGGATGCGGGAAGCGATAGTGGATGATTTCTTCGGAGAGAACAGCTTCCATTCCACGGACGCCGCCTGGCGCAGTTATTTTCTTGCCTTTACCTTCGCGGCGAGAAGAACGCGGTAATACGGATTTTAGGTCCAGGGTCCCGGAACAATGCGAAAACCGGGTACTAATAATTGAAATAGATTTGTTGTCGTTATTTCAGAAACAAAACCCGGGACCTGTTTTTTTAATTGACTCTATTTCCGAAACGTGATAATCTGTTTTCTAAATTTTACCCGGACAAGTCCCCGGGAGCCGGAAGCCTCCGGTATGGTTTTTCAACAGGCAAAAGGAGGAAGTAGAGATGTTTTCAGATTTTCTTTGGATGGCACCCGTAGGTTCGATCCTGGCGCTTTCGTTCGCGGCGTATCTGGCTTGTTTCATTATGAGACAGGACCAGGGTAACGACCGCATGAAGGAGATCGCCCTGGCGGTCAAGGTAGGCGCGCGTGCCTATCTTAAGAGGCAATACGCCGGAGTGGGTATATTCTTTGCCGTGGTCTCCCTGATATTGTTTTATTTGTCTTTCAAGAACTACCTGGCGATCTTCGTGCCGTTCGCCTTCCTTACCGGCGGTTTCTTTTCCGGCCTGTCCGGTTTTATCGGCATGACGGTAGCGACCAACGCCTCCAACCGCACGGCGCAGGCCGCCACTAAAAGCCTTAATTCAGGCTTGCGCGTTGCTTTTTCCAGCGGCGCGGTCATGGGTCTGGTGGTAGTCGGTCTGGGGCTGCTTGATTTGAGCATCTGGTATTATTTTCTCAATTGGTATTACGGAACGCATGCTCTTCCTTACGGCATGGATAAAATAACCGCCATTACTTCCACTATGCTTTGTTTCGGCATGGGCGCCAGTTCACAGGCGTTGTTCGCGCGCGTGGGAGGCGGTATATTTACCAAGGCCGCAGACGTGGGCGCCGACCTTGTGGGTAAGGTCGAGGCGGGCATTCCCGAAGACGACCCGCGCAATCCGGCGGTAATCGCCGATAACGTGGGGGATAACGTGGGAGACGTAGCCGGCATGGGAGCCGATCTATACGAATCATACGTGGGCTCCATCGTGGCCACTTCCGCGCTGGGCGTGGCGGCCGGTCTCGGTCTTGCCGGGGTCACTGTTCCCATGGTCATGGCGGCCGTGGGCGTGGTAGCTTCTATCATCGGGACGTTTTTCGTCAAGAGCAGTGAAGAGGCGAACCAGAGGGTGCTTCTGGCGGCCTTAAGAAAAGGCGTTTTTGCCAGTTCCTTTTTAGTCGCGGTGGTTTCTTTTTTTCTGGTCAAGGGAACGCTTGGTATGCAGCATATCGGGGTCTATTATTCCGTGCTGGCCGGCTTGATCGCGGGAGTGATCATCGGCCTTTGCACCGAGTATTACACCTCCAGCAACTTTAAACCGACACAGGGTATCGCCGACTCGGCCTTGACCGGTCCGGCCACGGTAATTATCGGAGGTATGGCGGTAGGAATGATGTCCACCGCCGTTCCCGTAATAATAGTTTGTTTGGCGATTATGTTGAGTTTCTTCCTGTCGGGCGGCGCCTCTAATTACGGGGCCGGTCTTTATGGAATAGGGATATCGGCGGTCGGCATGCTTTCCACGCTCGGTATCACGCTTGCCACCGACGCTTACGGGCCGGTGGCGGATAATGCCGGGGGTAACGCGGAGATGTCTCATCTGCCTCCGGAGGTCAGGAAGAGAACCGATGCTCTGGACGCTCTGGGCAATACCACGGCGGCCACCGGAAAAGGGTTTGCCATCGGCTCCGCCGCTTTGACGGCTCTGGCGCTGATCGCGGCTTACCGCGACCAGGTGGCGCTTGCGGGCAAGGAGCTTTCTTTGAGCCTGCTTAATCCCAACGTTTTGATAGGGTTATTTCTGGGCGGGATGTTGCCGTTTCTTTTCTGCGCCTTGACCATGCGCGCCGTGGGGCGCGCCGCCGGAAAGATCGTGGTGGAGGTGCGCAGGCAGTTTAAGGAGATAACCGGTCTGTTGGAAGGCAAGGCTAAACCTGATTACGCGCGCTGCGTGGATATAGCCACCGCTGCCGCGCAAAAAGAAATGGTTCCGGCTTCTCTGCTGGCGATTGCCGCGCCCATACTGGTGGGTATTTTCGTGGGAGTGGAAGCGGTCGTCGGATTGTTGACGGGGGCCACAGTAACCGGGTTCGTGCTGGCGGTAATGATGGCTAATGCCGGCGGGGCATGGGACAATGCCAAGAAGTTCATCGAAGAAGGGCATCACGGCGGTAAAGGGTCGATAGCCCACAAAGCGGGGGTTGTAGGAGATACCGTCGGCGATCCTTTCAAGGATACTTCCGGCCCCAGCTTGAACATTTTGATTAAGCTGATGTCCATGGTATCTATCGTGTTCGCGTCGTTCATAATCGCGAACAGTTTTTTTAAATAAGGACAATTAGCATAATAACTAAGGGGGCGTTCCCGCTGGGAACGCCCCCTTTTTTTTCTGCTTGCCATTTCTCCATAAGCTACTAAAATAATATATTATGAAATTGGGTTTTTCCTTTCTCGAACTCATTATCACTATTCTGATCATTCTGGCCCTGCTGTTTATGGGTTTTGCCGCTTTAAGGGACATCATAGAGAAATCACGCGTCGCGGAGGCTCGTTACGTGCTGGGGCAGTTGCGCAACGCGCAACAGGCGCTCAGCATGTTCACCGGAGAGAGCGCGCAGTCGGTCAAAGAACTTGATGTGATCGCTCCGGATAGATGCGTCCCGACTCATTACTTCCGCTATTATCTTTCTTCCGAGGGCCAGAGAGGCGTGGCCGAGAGATGCACAAAGGGAGGCAGAGCCCCCCAGGCCAGGATATCTTACTCTCTTTCGCTGGATTTCCGGACCGGGGAATTCAAATCAAAGTAGGTAAAATACCCGTATGGATGATCTGGATTTCATCCGCCGCTGCGTCATGGGAGACCGGGCGGCCTGGAGCGAATTCGTAGACAAATATTCCCAGCTTATTTTCAGTTTCGTCCACAACGCCTTGAAGGCCAGAGGCGCTTCTACTTCCGATATCAATCCTCAGGATATACTTCAGGAAATATTCTTTTCTTTGCTGAAAGACGACTTCCGCAAGCTTCGCACCTTTCAGGCCAGGAACGGCTGCAGCCTGGCAAGCTGGCTGCGTCAGGTGGCGCTTAACGCTACTATAGACCGCGCGCGCAGAATCCATCATTTTTATCAAGAGGAGGAGACCCCGGACGAGGAATATTGTTTTACGCAGGGGAACGCGGTCGCGGACGCCGCGGGTTCCGCGCAGAATAGTGAAATGATAGATAATCTCAAAAACTGCATAGAAAGGCTGGGTCTGGAGGACAAGTATTTTATGGAGTTGTATTTCGCGCGCGGTCTGCGCCTCGGACATTTGCAGAAATTGCTGCGCAGTTCGAGGGGGGCCGTGGATATGCGCAGGAAACGGGTGCTCGGCAGACTGCGCGAATGTTTCCGCAGCAGGGGTTATGACCTCGCCGCGGACCTGAAGGACGGGTGAAGGGATGGATGAGCGGCAATTAATTAAAAAAGTTTATGAACGTTGGAAGGCTTCGCGCGCAGCAATGCCTGTCAAGCATCCGGACGAAGAAACTCTGGCCTGTTTCCTTGAGGGCAGGCTAACGGAGCCGGAAGAGGCTTACATAAAAGAGCATATTCTGGAGTGCGACAGGTGCGCGGAGATTGTTTCCGCCGCGGCCGCGGAAGAAGATTTTTCCGCCCCTATTTTAGGAGAGGAAAGAAAATCCGCGTTGAAGGAACTGTATTCCGGAGCAACGCTTCCCGAGGCCGAGTTCTCCTGGAAAGATGGGATTTTCCGTCTTTTGCGCGCGTCCGGGGAATTATCTGCCAGGCGATACGCGCTGGGAGGTATCCTTAGAGGAGTATGTCAGCAGGGATCAGGTAAAGCAATGCTGAGAAGTGTCCGGGGCAGCCTGAGATTTGAAATAGCGGTTTCCGGCTGTTCCGGCGGTTATTTTTTTCTCCGTTGCGGGATGCACGGAAAACTCCCGCCCGGGGATATTCGGGCGGCGCTTTACTGCCGGGGGCGCGAATATGAGTCGAAAGTCCTGCCGGCGGGAAGGGCGGTTTTCGATTGCGTTCCGGCGGGAGATTATCTCCTGGAGATATCCTCGCCGGAAGGCGTAAGGCTGGCGGCGGTGAGGCTGTTTCTTAAAGGTTAAGGTGGGGCGTTGCTGATAGTAGAGATCTCGCTGGAAGACGGGGAGATATTTTTCGGCGTTTTCGATCGGAATGACGTGGAGTGTTCTCCGGTCAGACGCCACCTGCGCTGCGGTTTTCCCGCCAAGGATTTAAATCTTCTATGCGGCAGGTTCCCTTTTTTTTCCTCCACCCGCGGTTTGTATATTCCCGGAGAAGACGGCACACGGGATATGATTTCTTCCGGCCGGCTATTATGGAAATCGGTATTTCCATCGCGGGTCAGGGAGGTCCTTTCCGGGAGCGCCCGGAAGACCCTTTTGATGCTCCTCGACGATCGGCTTGCCGAGGTGCCCTGGGAACTCGCTTATGACGGGAGTGATTTCCTCTGCCGCAAGTTCGCCTGTTCGAGGATACTGCGTTACCGGGGGGAAAAAGATTCCGTCCGCAGGCAGAGACCGCTGTTTCCGGCAAGAGCGCTCGTACTCGCCGACCCGGCAGGAGGATTGTCTTACGCCTATGCGGAAGGTTTGGAAATAAAAGGTATCCTGTCGCGTTTACCGGGCATAAGTGTTGATTTCAGGTCTTTTCCCGCCGGAAAGATGTTCCTGCACGAGGCTCTCGGACGCTACGATATGCTCCACTTCGCCGGGCATTGCCTGCCGGGGGAAAAGGGAGGGTGGGTGCTCAGCGACGGGATATTCGGCGCCGAAGACGTGGCGCAGGCCGCTCAAGTTTCAGTTCTTCCTTCTTTTGTTTTCGCGAATGCCTGCGCTTCTGCGGCAGGGCGGCGGGGATTGCCGCCGCTGGCCGGTTCTTTCCTGCTTCACGGGACTATGCATTACCTGGGAACGATCGCGGCTGCGGAGGACGCCGCCTGCAGGGATTTTGCCGCCGGGTTCTACCGCCGGCTGCGTGGCGGGCTGTCCATAGCGGAAATCGTGCGCTTATGTAGATATTCCCAGCCTTCGCGTATCGGGGCCTGGAGCAGGTAT
>JBAZDY010000041.1:0-13428 GCA_041654215.1 Candidatus Omnitrophota bacterium | reverse complement strand
TGTAACCCTCTTTTTCCACCAGAATCTGCCCTTGTTTGCTCATGATGAAATCGAGAAAGGATTTGCAATCGCCGTCAGGCTTGCCGTTCGTATACATGAATAACGGCCGGGAAAGCGCATAACGGTTACGCAAAACCGTTTCTTTTGAAGGATAGACGCCGTTAAGCTCAAGCGCCTTTACGGAATCGTTTATGTAGCCGATCCCCACGTAACCTATCGCCCCCGGTGTCTTGGCCACCACCGAGGCGACGGCCTGGTTGGATGCTTCCATAAGCGCGTCCGGCCTGACCTTCTCCTTGTCCAAAGCGAGCTCGCCGAACGCTTCAAAAGTCCCGCTGGAACTGTCCCGGGAAACCGCCACTATCGGACCGCTGCCTCCCAAGGCAGACCACGAAGATATCTTTCCCGTATAAATATCCTTTAACTGTTTCTTAGTCATGGACTTGACGGGATTGGACGGATTGACTATCACGGCTATTCCGTCCATCGCGATTACGTTGGCCTTGGGGTCTTTGCCGCGGCTCACAGCGTCTTCAAGTTCCTTTTCCTTTATGGGACGGGACGAATCGGCGATATCGCAGGTGCCGGCCAGCAAAGAAGCTATGCCGACCCCTGACCCTCCACCCCGCACCGAGATGTCCACCTGCGGGTTATCGTCCATAAAGACCTCCGCGGCGCGCTGGGCTATCGGCAATACCGTGGTGGAACCTTCCACCACGACCTTGCCGGCGTAACAGGGTGCCGCTGCCGCCAGAAAGATCGCCGCGGCGACGCATAAGATTGACTTCTGAACTCTCATTTGTTTTTCCTCCTTAATTATTTTCGTTGTCCGTTTTATCCGACATCCCGCTTCAGCAGGACTTAGAACTTCATATTCCAGTCAACCTGCACTACCGTAGAAGGAGCTCTTGGGGCAGTCAACAACTGTGCCCTGTAAATGTCGAGGCCAAGCCAGGTATTTTCGCCCAGTCCGAAATCGAGCGCGATCTCGTGCGCGCGGATATTGGTCTTTCCCTCGTAACGGTCGGAATCCGGCAGGATGTCAAGCACGGCGTTCTTTTCCAGCCTGGCGTAGTTGTATTTCAACACCCAGTCTCCGAATTTGGCGACCTTGTCGGCGCCGAGACCGAACCCGAGCATATAACCGCTCTTACCGGTGTAAGGATCGATGTCCGCGAAGTTCCTGATGTATTCTCCGAAGAGTCTCAACTGCGGCACGTGAATATGGAACGCCTTGAAAGGATCGCTGAATTTCAATTCAAGGGCGGGCATTATATTGGTGTAGTTTGCCATGGGGACCGCGTAGCTGTTGTCCCCGCTCTTATACGACCCGGTGTTGCTCACCGAACTGCCTTTTAAAGTAAAATCGCGCACCCGGAAATAGTCTGCCGCCACCGAAGCGCGCAGAGAGATACCGTCGGCGATCTTCACGTCCATACCGGGCTGGATATGTATGGAATACGGGTCGTCGTTGCTGGAGCTGATCTCTTCAAGCAGGAAGAAACCGCTCTTCAGGAAAACGCTCATATCGCTGTTTACGTTCCTGGCGAAATCAAAAGCCACGCCTTCCGGGGTAATATCGGTATCCCACATCAGGTCGCCCGGCTCCCAAATCGCGTCCTTAAGCATCATTTTACCGCCGATCACCGCGAACCCGGGCATCGGGGTGTATTTAGCGTAGGCGTAATCCAGGTTAAACGGCTTCTTTGACCAGGAAGCGCCGAGCGTCTGGTTTGTGGAACGGATGGTGTCTTTGTTGGACGTCGTGTATTCGTTCAAGCCGGTGGCCATCCCAACCGCCACGAGCAGTTTCTCATTCACTTTCGATTCAAGCCCCAGGCGCGCCCTGATGCGTCCGCGCTGCCTGTTCTTTGTTTGATTATGAGAACTCTTGGCATGGTCCATTTGATAGCGCAGGCGGAAATCACCCTTCAATTTCGTGTTCTGCACCCATTTCGGCAGGATGTCCGACTTGCCGGTCGCGACCTCTTTGCGGACATCCTCCTTGGTCTCGGCTGCTATCTGCCGCGCCTCCCCTGCGGTAAGCACTCCTTTATCAACCAGTTTATCCAGCAGGATGTCGATCTCCCCGGCGCGGACGTTGGATACCGGCGCCGTTGCGAATACCGCTGCCGCCGTGAATAATAGATACCATTTTTTCATTTACTCCTCCTCGTTTGCTGCAGGTTATGATAGGTTTATCCCTCTTTGACCTTCGATCTATGGATATACGCCGCACTTATCCGCGGCAGTGGTTTTCCGTCTCTAATCCAGAGTATAAAACCGCTCCGTTACAATTGAATTAAGCACTTGTGAAATCCGTGTGAACTCTTTTCCCCCGGATTTACGGACTTTTCTTCCGCTTCAGGCCCCCGTTTTCAGCATCTCCCCGGCCCTTTGTTTTCCCGCCGCGATCCTTTCATAAAGAGACGGAGACAGGCCGGCTTTGCCGTAGAGATCCAGGCAGAGATCGTAATATCTTAAAGCGCCTTTGTAATCGCCTCGCGAGAAACAACCGTCTCCGGCGGACGCGTATAACTGAGGGGTCACGTCTATTCGGTTGGAGAAATCACAACTGCTGACAAGAAAGAAATTGAATCCGGAAGCATCCTTACCGGCATTCGCGAGCGCCTGCAGGGCTTTTTCTATCAGCCCTTCCGAGAGAGCTGAAAGTCCGCCAAGTCCTCCCAAAAGCATGAATCCTTCTCCTCCATTCTTAGGTTTTGCCCAAAGGTTATAAACGCATTCTTCATTCTCCTTAGGTCTGTTCGCCGGCTTAAGAAGCGGCGCGGGAACGGACAAATACGCCTCCTGCCCCGGCTTATCTGAAAGGACAGCTCTTTCTCCGCCGCCGGGTCTCGTGAACATTCCGGCTCCAGAATAAGTCCCTCCATATTGGAACATATATCTTGAGGACCAGGGACCGCCGCTGTCAAGCGGCAGAGGGCCGAGAAACCCTTCTTGCGGCGGCTGGACCGAGCTGTAAAATGCATCGGGGGCCCGCCCTCCGTCCAGGGGGGCCCGCCCTCCGTCCATGACGGCATAACCTATTGCCCGTCCGAAAACATCTTCCCGCCGGCGGTTTTCTGCCTGCGGAAAAACCTCAAATTCTTCTTCCAACACTTCCCCTGCGAAAAAAACATCCCTGCGGTATCCCTTGGACTTCACAGACAATACATCCCAAGCACGCCGATAACTCCATTCTCTCAGGAGCTCCTTGTCCAACCTCTCCCTTAAGACGGTCTGCAGCCTGTCCGTATTCCATAAGAAATCAACGGATAACGGAAACGCGGAGGAAACCGCGAATGCCCGGCCGGCGGCGTTCCCGGCCGGCCTGAATGCCGGCTTATCCCTGCAGTCATTCTTCCACTCAGTCCGAACTCCCTTTTCCCGCGCGGTATCCGGCGCTCGATTCTCCAGAGACGAATGCGAAACCGACACGCCGGACGTCTCTTGCCGCATGCGGGCATTTAAATAAG
Organism: Candidatus Omnitrophota bacterium; assembly: GCA_041654215.1. Classification (GTDB taxonomy): domain Bacteria; phylum Omnitrophota; class Gorgyraeia; order Gygaellales; family Profunditerraquicolaceae; genus Undivivens. Next base: position 9,949 of record JBAZDY010000041.1, on the reverse strand, counting down.
CGAGTCTCTTGCCGGCAAAGGGGCTATGGTCCAACCTCAGATATGTCCCCTGAGGATGAACACATACACTCGCCATACCCGGCAGAATATCCCGCTGCTTTTCAAACAACCGTATTATTCTTCTTCTCAAGACGCATCCCTCTTCGTTCATGACAAATTCCCTGTTCTGCCCGAGCGATATCGCATCCAGGTACGTGTAAGGATTCTCGTTGTTCATCAACATCAATAAAGGAATGAAGATATCGGATACGAACGACAATTTATTCTCTTTATTACCCCGGGGCGCGGAGAAGACGGCCGCTTCAGCCATCATCTTGAGGAAACCGGCGTAACGCACATCTTCCTTAAAACTGATGACGACCGTTCCTGCGAAAACAAGCAGCTGCCTGCGTTTCATTTCAGCCCAGTTTATCGCGCCCGGACCGGCCTCTTTTTCTATCTTGCCGCGTACTCTATGCAAATCGGCTTTTTCATACATCTTCCTGAGACGATTTCCTTTGCCCACATCGGCAATAAGCAATCCGGGTTTTTGTTCGCGCAATTGTTCATAATCCGTCCATACTCCGGACACCGTGATATCACCGTCTATCTGCATCGGACTTATCAACAAGCTATCCGCATAGGTAACCACAAGGCCGCCCCTGCCTTCCGACGCCATCTGCTGCGTCAATTTGTAACCGTTAAGAATAGCAAGATCGATATTGCTCAAAGGGCGCCCGGATCGCTTCAGGGTTCTCTGCGGAAGGGAGAACGGGAGGCGAACGGGGGTCTCGATGTCATCAGCGAGGATTATTATTCCTTTAAGCCCCTGCGGAGACCGGCCGCTCTCCTTCACAAAATCCGATTCCAGGTATCTGACCGCGGTCAACCAGGCATTCCCGCTGCCGCGGCTTCCGGTGAGATATTTCAGGAACACACCTTTATCCCGGACCGGCATTCCGTTTCCCGTGAAATATTTTCTACTATCCGGCGAGCCGCTGCCGACTACTATCAAGAAGTCTGCCGACGGCAGAGGAGCCGATATCTCGGCTTCATACGCCCGGACAAGGGCGTTGAATTCTTTAGATAAGCCGCTTTCCGAAGCGTATTTCCCCGCTCCGGCGTGCCGAAAATCCGCTATAAGCTTCATATTGGACTCGTACCAAGGATCGCTTACGCTTACGAAACTGAGGTTATACCAGGAAAAGATCAGGGGAATGACGCCGAGACAGAATCTGATCGAGGTGAGAACGAAAGCCGTAATATCCCCGTTTGCATAAGAGGCGGCGATAAAACTACCGGGAGACTGCATCGCCCCCCAGAATAATGACAAACTGCCGGCGCCGATAAACGGCGCGATAGTCAATACGGCAAATAAGGTCAGGGAGATCAAGCTCAGCAATCTCGACATTATTCCTCTATCGCTGTCCCAGATACGGTTGACACCCAATTGAACCTTCTGCCTATGCATGAACCTTGTCATACACTTGTCGGAGAGCGGAAGGGCCTGCCCGCTCAGCCGTCCTGCCGCTCCGTCTTCGCGTTTCAATGATGAATACCGGTTCACCCACTCTTTCCACTCTCGTCTGATATCCTCTTCCCTGCCATAATACAGACCGTTCACGAGATTGCCGTATTCCATCACCTCCTCCAGTTGCTTATACAGTCTTTCCCGCGACTTCCGCAGACCTGTTTCGAAAGAAAAAAGACGTCTCACCAACCAGCTCAACCGGCTGGATAAGGGATCCGCCCTCTTGAATTTATACGGCTCTATTTTCGAGATGTTGGCCACAAAGTTAAGCGCGTATTCATATCGGGAAAAATACTCGAATACCGCCAATAGATGGTCCCTGTCCGACAAGAGTTCCTCCGCTTCCCGCGTCCCGGCGCTCCCGGCTTGTTCGCCCAGCATGCTTATACTTTTTTTCAACAGTTCCGCCAGGATGTATATATCGGCGGCCGTTCTCTCCGGATTGTCCGCCGCGCATTCCGTAGTAAAGGGATTGCGGATTACGCAGCGGTGCACGATATTCAATATTTCATTGCGCGCCTTTTCATCAAGATGCTGCCCCCTCTTGCCGGACAGCAGATCGGCAAAATAAAGCAGGATGTCCTGAAACTTGTCTTCACCGGCAATATCACCATCTTTCTTGTCAGGGATACCCGCCGTTTCTTGTCCGGAGTCATTCCACGGTCTGAAGAACAATGAATTGGTGCCGGCGCAAACCTTGACCTCCGGGCGCAAAGTGTTCCTTTGCGCGAAAATTCTGTTTATCAGTTCTTTTCTTACCTTGTATTCCCGGCCGTGATCACCGCCGGAAAATTCCCCGGTACCAAAACGAGTATCCAGATAGGTATACGGATTCTCGCCGTTACCGGTCATGACCAAAGGCACCATGATTTCAGTCACGAATGAATAACGCCCGGGCACGGGAGATAATGAAGCTTCCCGGTCTGTGAAAGCCGGGGATTTTTGCGGCTTGATTAACGTATTTATCTCCGCCATCAGTCCAAGGAAACGCCTGTACTGCCCCTGATCTTTGAAGCTGAAGATCGTCATACCGGTGAACCCCAGCATCTGGGTCTTGTCCTCATTCTCCCAATCCAACGCCGTGTAAAGAAAAGACCTGCGAAGCTTCTTATGCAAACGAGGAGTATCCGCCTTTTCATACAATTTAACCAGTTTGTCGCCGCTGCCGATATCGGCGACAAGCAGCCCCAATCCCCAATCTTTTATATGCCGATAGCTGTCCCATGAACCTATCAACGTTATATCGCCCTTTATTGTCGCGGGACTGATTAGAAAGTTATCGGCAAATATAAAAACCATCCCGCTCCTGCCCAAAGCACCCATTTCCTGAGTGGATTTATAACCGTTCAACAAAGCCATCTCCAGATTATTCAAAGGGCCCCAGCCTGCCGGCAATACGGCGCCGGATGCCGCCTTATCCAGATATCCGTCCGTCTCGGAAACTGAAAAGAAGCGCTCAAGGACAATCACGATGCCGCGCATATCGGAAACACTTTTACCTTTGAGCCTCGCCGTTCTCTCAAATGACGAATCGTACCTGCCGGACAAAAGATCGCTGCACGCCTGCGCGTAAACCCCGCCGCTTCCGGAATCGGCTTCCGTTATTTCCAGAAAAACATCATCCCTGAGCAGTTCGGGGTTCAACCGGACGTTTTTTTTCATCCCCGGCTTGCAAAAAACAAGTATGTAATCAACGCTGGGGGCACGTTTCTCTCTCTTGAAACTGTTTAAGGTCTGCGTGATCGCGGATTTAATCCGCTCTTTTCTGAAATCGCAAACGGCTTCGTTGTTCCTCAATGACTCAAGTTCCGATATGCGCTGCTTATACCAAACGTCGTTGAATCCGACCCAGGCGATACTGTACCAGGAAATAAAAAAAGACATGCCGACCAGGCCCAGTTTGAGCAGGAATAACGAAATGCCGGCAAGAATGTGCCCGAAATCAAGCATGGATACAAATAGGAACAAACACACCGATATCAAACTCACAAAACGGGTAGTGGTCCCGGTGGTCTTCCATGTCCGGTTAATGCCAAGCGGAACGCTGCTTTTGTTCTTCACGCCCGCTGCGCGTTTAGCTCCGCCGTTCAGGCTGTCTTGCTCGGCGATCCACTTCTTCCATTCTTCTCTAACGTATTTCTCTTTACCGGTATAGGCGCGGTTCAGCCGGTTCCCCAAGCTGATAACTTTATCCGTCTGCTCCAGCAGCAGCCGCCTCGACCGTCTTAGCCCGTACTCAAAGAGAAAGACCCTCCTTACCGCCGTTTCACAAACACGCCAGAAACGCCCTCCCCGTTTGAATCTATACGGCTCGATCTTCGGAATATTCACCACGAAATTCAGGGCATATTCGTATTCCGCGAAATACTCGATGGCCGCCAGCAATTCCTCCCGTTCCGCGGCAACCGACTTTCTTTCTTCTTCGTCCGCAGGGACAACGTTATAATCGATCCTGCGAACGGTCTCGCGGAGCAAGTCAACGATCAGCCGTATATCCGAAGCCAGAGACTCTGCCTTACCGGTTGCCCGTTCAGGGATAAAAGGCATGATTGTTACGCATTGACTGGAAATATTGAGAATATCGTTGCGTATTGACGCATGGAACTCCTTCCTCTCGTTTGAATCCAGTATCCCGGCCCAGGAACGCAGCAATCTATCAAAATATTCCTGCCGGCTGATCCCTGAACGCTCAACGTTATTATCGACGGACTGGGAATCGGTTCCTGCTCCGCTTTCTCCGCCGTCCGATGCGGCGGGATGAACATAAACGAACAGCTTATCCGTGTCAGCGGGAGTCCTGTCCGGCAGAGGATGAACGGTTATCCCCAATTCCGGCACGCCTCCGGAAGCCCCTGTTTTTATGCTCGCCTCGACCACGGACCTGCACAATTTATCGGTCTCATTCCCTGAGGCCGGTTTGACGGTAACCGTTCCGGCCTGGAACGGCAGGGCTACCGTTCCGGGAGGCGGAAACGCCGGTAGAGCGAAAGAAACTCCCCCGCTGAAGCCGGAGATAACCCTTATCTCGCCCGTCGACAAAAAACTAATGGAAGAAAAATCCACGGAGTGCTTCTGCGCCAGTTTTCTGTACTGCCTGAAGTAGTCCTGCGCCGACCAGCGCGCGCCGGAGACTAAACCGCAGAGCACGCCGCGTGCGGCAAGTTCGTTATACGCCTCTCGGGAGGCGGATCTCTGTTTAAACCATTGCGCCAACACCAGGGAATTGAAAGCCTGCCTCAGCCGGCAATAACGCGGGGCGGAATTGACCACCGCGGTCAACTCTTCCGAAACTGAGGGCGAAAGCAGACCGCAGGCGTAGTTGCCGAAAAGGATAAGGCGGCTGTCCGCCCCGGGTCCGAAAACCGGCTCAAAAGAAACTTTCAGCGCGGCCTTCTCTATGAAAGCGCCTTCATTGCTTTCTTTTATCACGACTTCCGACGGCTCTATCCAAAGCCTTATCTCCAGAGGGATTTGCATTCCCCCGGCGCCGAACAGCTCGCCGCTCTTCACCCTCACTCGCACCCAAAAATTACTTCCCCTGTTCGTATAAGGAGATATAAGTGCGGCAAAGTCCTTTTTGAGCTGTATGTCGGCATCGAGCATGACCTTGCCGGCTTCCGTGCCTTTCAACGCCGGGCCGACGATTCTGCCCGGATCACGCGGCGAAAGATTTACCCAAAGATCCCCGGACGGCGCGTTAAGGCCTGTGAGAAAATACTGTGTCAAACGCCCGGCTTCCTCTTCAAGACAGGATTCCCTGCTTATTGGTCCGGATGACGCGGAGAAAACCGGCAGACGCAAAATCTTATTGCCGTTTTCTACAGCCAATGACCGAAAAACAAAAACCGGTCGTTCTGAAACGGCGGGATTTAGAGGGATAGACGGAGCGCAGAATGAAAAAGGAAGACAGAAAGCGAAAATGCAGGACAAGAAAGTAAAAAACGTTACCCCGCGGCGAAAGAAATCATATTCACGAAACGAATTGCTCATAAGCCTGATATCTCCGGATCCGGGGATGTCTGCGCATTGTTCCAAACCTTGGATAGCCGCTTTCAAACCCCGATTCCGGCGTCTCCGCGCCGTTCAAGTATCCTTTGTATCCGGGCTACCAATTCCCTCGGGCTGAAAGGCTTGGTCATGTAATCCTCGGCGCCGGAAGCAAACGCGCGTAATTTGTCGTCCACCTCACCGAGCGCGCTTACCACGATCACCGGAATATCGCTACCTCGAAATTCTCTGCGCAGGCAGGCCAGCAGTTCCCAACCGTTCATGCGCGGCATGAGTATATCAAGGACTATGAGATCGGGCAGTTTTTCCCTGATGCTTTTCACTGCTTCAGCTCCGTCGCTTACCGGAACCGCATCGTAACCGCTTATGGCTATATGAAAAGACATAAGCCTTCTTATCTCCTGTTCATCCTCCACGACCATTATTCTCTTCCTGGCCACGGAACAGTTGCCTCTCTCGCTCCTGACAATGCCCATGAAACCTCCCGGTTTGTATTCTGCTCCGGCGGACGCTTTAAAAGAATCACGCCGCCCTTAATCAGAATATATTACCGCTATGTGACGGAACAGGTAAGAACATGTGAAATTATGGTGAAATTACGTTTCCAGGATTTGAAGGCGGGAATTATTGAACCTGTAGGTTAGCGTTTCTGTTGCTGACAAATGAAGCTCCCCGGGCTTCAAGCCCGGGCCTTCTTTCTCTATTAACCCCGTGCCGTAAGATACCGAAAAAATTCCTGCGACATTTTCCCACAGGTAAACACTTTCACACGAGTGAACACTTGCCCAATTCCACACAAGGGCAAAGTGTTCTTCCAATTAGCCAAGGTGCTCACACTAATGAACACCTGCCTCTCCTTGAAGGCAAAGTGCTATTCCGACAGGTAACCCGGCTTGATTAAGTATTGTGTCCCCGGAAGAGGAACGGAAGGTTATGCTAAAGGAATGGTAAAACTGAAGACGGAGCCGGAGCCGGGCGCGGATTCCACCCATACGCGGCCGCCGTGGGCCTGCACGATGTGCTTTACTATGGACAGTCCCAGACCTGTTCCGCCGGCTTCCCGCGAACGGGCCTTGTCCACCCGGTAAAATCGTTCAAAGATACGAGGGATGTCCGCCGGAGAAATACCTATACCGGTATCCGCGACGTTAACCTGCAGAAAACCACAGGCCGCTTCTATGGAGATCGTGACGCTGCCCTCTTCCGGGGTGTATTTTAAGGCGTTATCAAGCAGATTGGTCAGCACCTGATAAAACCCGCCTTGATCCCCGAAAGCTAAAGGCAAGACGCCGGAGGAAGCGGTTATCTCCAGTTTTATGGATTTAGCCAGCGCCTGGCCGCGCATGCTTTCCGCGGCGCGTTTCGCGACGGCCAAAACATCAAAAGACGCTTTGGACAGTTCCATGTTCCCGGACTCTATCCTGGCGAGATCGAGAAGATCGTTGATCAGATTTGCCAGCCTGTCGCTTTCCTGATGGATGATGCCGATAAACTCCCGCGCGTGCCCTTTATCGTCAACCGCCCCGTCCAGCAAAGTTTCGGCATACCCCTTTATGCTGGAAAGAGGCGTGCGCAATTCATGGGAGACGTTGGCGACAAAATCCTGGCGGATCTTTTCCAGACGCCTCAACTCCGTAATATCGTGAAAAACCATTACGGCGCCTTCAAGCCTCCCCCTCCGAATTATGGGAACGCCGTTAACGCGCAATACCTTCTCTTCAGGAACGAATATCCTGATCTCTCCGGTGACAAGACGCTCTTTCTCCGAGATTATCTTATCGGCCATCTCCTGAACGGAGGTATTACGCACCACCTCGATCAGTTTACTGCCCTGCGGGTCTTCTTTCACGGAAAATAGCCCGCGCAGAGAGGGGTTCATCAGAACGACCTTTTCCTGTTCATCGGTAACTACCAGCCCTTCGAACATACTGGCAAGAACGGCGTCCAGCTTGGCTTTCTCGGAACTGATGCCGTCTATCCTTCCTTTTATCTCCTCGGCCAACGCATTGAGCGACGCCGCGAGATCTCCTATCTCGTCACCGGAATTCACCAGGGCCTTGCGGGAAAGATCTCCCTTCGCCATCAGTTCGGCTGTCCTGGAGATGGAGACAAGCGGCCTGGAGACATAAACGGACGTAACGAAAGTGATGAACAGGCTGGAAAAAAGTATCAAAATCAGCCCCGCCCCGGCAACATTCACTCCGCGCCTGCCCAAAGATGCTGCCTGGCGCTCCGGCACCGAGAACCGCAGTACCCCGCTAATCTCACCCTTGCCGAAAGGCACTGCCATATAGAGCATCTGCCGCCGCAGGGTATGGCTGAACCGCCTGCTCGTCCCGAAGCCGTTCCTGAACGCCTCGGCGACTTCCGGCCTGCCGGCGTGGTTGTCCGCCGCCAGCAGCAGCTCCGGCGTCAATCCGGAATCGCCCAACAGGCGTCCGTCCGTACCGATAATCGACACCCGCAGGGACAGCGCCTTGCCGATAACCCCGGCCGTATCCTGCAAATCAACCGGCATTTTACCGGATAAACGGCTTTCCAGAACGGCTTTATTTATGAATAGTTGGCTTTTAATGTCCGAGTAGAAATTTTCCCGCAGGAAGGCCTTCACCTGCCCGGAAAGATAAAGATATCCTGCGAGGAATGTGAAAATAAAAACGCAGGAAAAAAAAGCGGTAAGCTTCCAATGCAGTCTAATCTTCATATGCGGAGTTAAAACGGTAACCGACGCCCCTGACGGTCTCGATCATCCTGCCGGCGGGGCCGAGTTTTTCCCTGAGCCTTTTTATATGGGTGTCCACGGTGCGCGTGTACACGTCGGCGTGCATATCCCAGACCTCGGAAAGAAGTTTGTCGCGCGTCTGCACGCGGCCTTTCCTGGAGACCAGAACCGCCAGGAGTTTAAATTCCATAAGCGTAAGCTCCACGTTTTTTCCGTTCACCTCCGCTTTATGCTCAGGGAGATTCACATACAGCCCCCCGCAGGCGAAGATATCCCTGCCCTGTTCGGGCGCGTTTTGTCTGCGCAAGACGGCTTTAACGCGCAGGGTAAGTTCCCGGGGGCTGAAAGGCTTGACAACATAGTCGTCGGCGCCGAGTTCCAGTCCGACCACCCTATCCACTTCCTCTCCCCGGGCGGTGAGCATAATAACAGGTATCTCCTTCAACGACTGTTCTCTTTTAATTCTGCGGCATAATTCAAAACCGTCCACCCCTCCCGGCAGCATTATATCCAGGATGATCAACGACGTCTTATCTCTGGAAAGCGTTTCCAGCGCTTCTCCGGCATTCGAAGTCAGAGAACACGCATAGCCTTCTTTCTCCAGATTATAACGCAGCAATCTGGAAATATTCCTGTCATCCTCTACTATCAATATCCTCTCTCCCGCCATCGCTTCTCCTTGCCGCCGCGAAAACCTGCCCGTCCTGGGGATTCTGCGGTTTGAAATGAAGTTCTCCGGGCTTCAGCCCGGGGTTTCTTTCTCGAGTAACCCCGTGTCGTAAGATACCGGAAAAATCCCTTCGGCATTTTTCCGGCACTCTGCGGGGTAATCTACACCGCACTCATCCCCAGTTTGATTACCTATTATATGTTATGAAAAGAACTAACGCAATAAGAATGGAATTCGCTCATAAACGGCGGGACAACAACGGCGCCAGAAAAGAAACCGCATAAATAAGACCGAACGCTAAATGCAGACCGGCCGTGCGCACGTCAATGTTCGCGATACCGGCTGACTGCCCGGCTTCGGCATTCCGCACCGACAACGCGCAGGAGACCGCGGCAGGCAAGGTCAGCCAGGTCAAGAACGCGGCGGGCGGAACCATATCCAGGAAACACATTACCGGTATGCAGAGATACGAAGAAGCAAGCAGGAGGTAATATTCCGTTTTCGCTCCCCGCAGGCCGAGCCAAAGCGCCATAGTGTTGATCCCGGCTTCCCTGTCTGGACGCATATCGCGCAGATTGTTGGAATGCAGAATGGCGGCTGCCAGCAATCCCGCCGGCAATGAGACATAAGCGGCAGAAGGCGACAGTCTGCCCGAGAAAGCGAAGTAACCGCTTACAACCAGCAGCGGCCCCAGAAGAAGAAAAACCAGCACCTCTCCGAGCGCGAGATATTTGAAACCGAACGGCCTGCCGGTATAGCCGTAACCTCCCATGAAGCCGGCAAACCCAAAGAACATGAGGACTGGGCCACGCAGCGCGGCAAGAAACACACCCGGGATAAAGGCCGCCAGAAAACAGAAATAAGAGCACGCGCGCGCCCGACGCGGGGAAAGCAGCCCCTGCGTCAAAGCGCAGCCTGAGCCGTGCGCCCCAGGCTTATCCACTCCCTTGCGGAAATCGTAGTAATCGTTGATGAGATTTGCTCCTGAATGCATTAAAATCACGGCCAGGGAAAACGCAAGAAATACGGGCCGGTGAAA
>JBAZDY010000040.1:0-13534 GCA_041654215.1 Candidatus Omnitrophota bacterium | reverse complement strand
CCGGCCGGTATCTTTCCACGTTGGCCTATGCCCGAAAGAAACTCGATGACTACCGCGAAGCCTCCATCCAGGCGTTTACGTCCGAGGCCATCAAGGATTACATCCAGAAGACCGTCGCCGGGGCGCTGGCGGCAAAATCGAAATACAACGCCGGAGAGGCGGACCTCACGAGCAAGGACATCAGCGCGAAGATTCGGGCGAAGCTCCTGGATCAGATCGGCGGGGGCGACTTCATCATCGTCAACGGGAAGTCGTTCAACGTGAAGTCCTATGCGGAGCTCGTCGCCCGGACGCGCATGAGAGAAAGTCAGACCAAGGCGACGTTGGATATTTGCTCGGAATTTGAAAATGACCTCGTACAGATCGACCGGCACGATAATCCATGCGAGGAGATCTGCGCCGAATATCAGGGGAACGTTTATTCAATTTCTGGGAAGCACCCCGACTATCCCGAGCTCCCGGACGGCGGGCCCCCTTGGCATCCCCGGTGTTTATTGCCGGGGACGCGCGTTATATCTCCCGGTGGCATTATCGCGGGGATTCGGGCGCGGTATTCCGGAAACGCCGTTGAGATGGTTTTCTCCAAGGGTGCTCGGCTTGCCGTTACCGAAAATCATATGCTCCTGACGCCGTTCGGCTTTGCCCCGGCGAAGTCTTTGCGCGAGGGAGACGACGTATTCTATTGCCCCGATTTCGAGGGGATAGTTGCGGGTCACCCAGACGAATACGGGTGTCCAACCTTGATCGAGGAGATAGTCGGTTCTCTTTCTAAAGCGGGCGGCATGTCGGCCGGCCGAGTGCCAATTTCCCCCGAATATCTCCACGGCGACGGGCGGTTTTGTGATGGCGACATCGACGTTATAGGGGCCTATGGCCTTTTGGGGAGAGCAGAGCAGCCCCTTGGCCCGCAAGGCATCCATGAGCCTGCTCTCCGCAGGGCCGATACACTGCCCTTTGATTTCTTTGGTGCTGGCGATTTTACAGCGATGCTTGAACGTCTGGCGCTTGCCGCGGACGGCATCATGGGCGGCCGCCGCGCGCCGAGCCCGTTCTTTCTTGCTCGTTCGGGCCGCGGTCAAGACTTGTCGCTCCGAGGCGGTCCTTGTGTTGGCCCCGTGCCTTTGAAGAATTCGACAGATGGTCACATAGGTCGCCCCGCATTCCCGGGCCAGGCTCGGGGCGGTTTCTCCGGCCAAGTATCGGCCGACGATTTCCTTGTCAGACAAGGAACGGGCGCGCCTCCATTGCTGCAAGCGGAGTTCGCTCACGGGGCGGAGTGCGATTCCGGCGGCGCGGAATTTTCGCCCGATAGTTTCCGGGTGCATGTGAACGCGCTCCGCAATCTCGCGAAACAACATTCCGGATTGATACAGCTGAATAAGATCGTCAAGGTGAACATCTTTCCTTATTCCGGCCATGTTTACGACCTCCAAACGGTGCCTTCATTATACATTTGCAATGGTATTGTGTCAAGCAACTGCGAATGTACCGCAAATCCAACTTCGGAAAATGCCTTGCGGTGGAGAAACCAATGATCTCCGCCTATCTGACGGATGAAATCGTGATTCGCTATCTCTCCACCCTGGACCAGTGGAACACGGGCGTCTTCAATGACGTCACGGTCATGGCCCGGGTGGAATGGTCAAACAAGCTCGTCCGGAACACCCAGGGCGAGCTCGTCGTCGCCTCCGCCAAGGTTTACCTGTCCGGGGACATCGACCAGGCCCCGACACTGGCCGACAGGATCCTGATCGACGGCGTCGAACACGCCATCATGCGGGTCGATAAGAAGACGGCGTTCTCCACCTCTCATTATGAGTGCTGGATCCAGTGACATGAGCAACGAAATCGGTCCGGACGGCGGATTCGAAATGGACTGGTCGGATTTCGATTCGAAGTTCTTTAAGTGGGCGCTGGAGAATGCGCCGGCGGCGGCCGAACAGGGAATGTTTGAGGCGCTGTCAGAGTTCAAAAACGATTGCGACAACGTGGTCCCGAAAACTCCGCACCTCGAAGGTAACCTGCGAGGCGACTACTCGCTGGTCCTCGAAGGGATAACCCAGAGCAAGGTAACAAACCACTCCGGCGGCAAGGGAACAAATCACGGCGGAACCGAGAAACCGGCGGAGCGGCGCGGGGCTTTGAATATTCTCGGCAAGCTCATCTTCCGCATGCCCTACGCCGCCAAATGGCACGAGGCCATCGATAAGGAATGGTCGCAAGGCGGAGTCCTTTGGTCCGAGCCCGGGGTCGGCCCGAAGTTCGCGGAAAAGAAATTGATGATGTTTGGGAAAAAATATTTTCAAATCATCGCCTCCCGGGTCCGCGAAACGACGGAGAAATAAGCCGATGCTTAAAGAGTTTGCGGTCTGGCTGGTGGCCCGGGTCAACGCCCTGGGCGCGTCTCCGGCGCTTGTTATCGGCGGAAACGTCCAGGTGGGATTCCGGGAGCAGGACGCCCCGGTCCGCTGCCATACGCTCATCGACACCGGCGGCCCGGCCGATTTCGACCTGCCTTACCGGACGGACATGATGCTCCAAGTCATGACCCGGGGGCCGAAGGGAAACTTCCAGCAAACCCGGGATGACGCCTACGCCATCTATAGCGCCATTCATGGGACATCGGGCTGGACGATCGGCCCGCTGGTCTCAGGCGGGGCGACGTACAGGATTCACTCAATCACGGCCCTGGCCAAGCCGCAATACCTCGGCGGTGACCAGAAAGGGAATCACGAATTTTCTACCAATTATTTGGTTACAGGGAGCCCGAATTGAGAGAACGACCAATGACAAAGACGGGCGTGCCGATTTGGTGGTGCAAGGCCCTGCGCGGGAATACGAAATATTTCCGGGGGCAGGTACTTTGCCCGAAGGGCCCAAGGGCGGGATGGGAGAACACGATTATCCGCTCAATGTCCTCTCGGTATATGGCACTCATGCGGAAAATCCGACCTGCCGAAGAACCATGTCTTTCTCCGATTGAGAGAAGGGCTATCCGACTCGGCGTCTCGGTTGAGGAATTGTGAAGCCAATATAGGCGAATAAAGGGAAACGGGCGAGGTTGCAGCCCCGCCCGGGCCCCGAACCGGAGGTAAACGTGGTGCTAGAGCGCTCGCGATTCGTTACGGGCCGTTCTTTTTATGCCACACCCGGCCTCCGAATTCAAATGGCCAAACCCCTTTCGAACGAATGGGCTTTTAGCCCTTCGGAATAACTGACCAAGGAGGTCAACATGAGCTTTCCCTTAGGCGAAACGGGACCCTGTCAAGTGAAGTATGACGGCGTCGATCTTGGCTACACCAAGGGCGGCGTCAAGTTCAAGGACGAGGTGATGAAGACGGAAATCACCTACGATCAGACGGGCGAGACCGTCCAGAACACCGTCACCAAGGGCCGCAAGGCCAGCGTCGACGTTCCCCTGACCAATCAGGCCCTGGCCTTGATCGAGGATCTTATCGCGGGCGCCACGGTGGACGCGGACGGCATGATCGTCGCCACCACCACCGGAAAAGATGGGCGGACCGGAGCGAAGGAGCTGATCCTCACCATCATGGACGGGGCCTCTCCCTCGACGGACGCGGACAAGACCCTGGTTATCTTCAAGGCCGATCCCACGTCCAAGATCGACTGGGGCTTCGACAACGCCGGCCAGCGGATCACCCTGGTCACGTTCAACGCGCTCCCGGACGACGCCTCGGGCAACATCGGCAACATGTGGCGCGTCGGCAACCCCGCCTGATCGCGGTCTGAAAAAGTATCATGCCGCGATTCAAAATTGAAAGGTCTGCCTATGAGCCGGTGATTATCGAGGTGGAAGGGCTCCCGACCCTGGAGTCTGTTCCGCTGACGGAGCGGATCAAAGAAGAGATTTCCAACCTTGCCGCGAAGCAGAAGGGCAAGGAGATCACCGACGAACAAATGATCGAGGGGCAATTCGCCACCTTCTTCGGGCTCGACGCCGCGGCGACCGCCGCCTTTCCGGCCGAAGTCAAGGAACGGGCCGTTATCCTGGCCATGAGCACATTTGCCGCCCGAACGAAATCGGCCCTTCAACCCCTGGAGACCATGACCGTGGCCAAGGCTGTGGCACCGCCGGCGGCCATCCCGTCAACGACCCCGGCCCCTCCGAAAAAGGAAGAGCCCGAAAAAAACGTGTCCGCGCCCGGGTCGAAACCTACGCCGTAATAGCGGCGGCGTTCCCGGGCGTCTCGTGGATTGATTATCTCAATCTGGACGTTCGGGACAGGGCGGCCTTGGCTCTCGAGGCGCAGAGAAGGGAGCTGTACAGCAAGATGCACGATCTCCGAATGTCCCGCATGGCCTGGGCGGAGGCGGATGTTGTGCGTTCGGAATTGGAGATGTACCGGAGCCAAATTGCAAGGATTGATGGGATTGACGGCGGCGCTCCACTCCCGCGTCAGGCCGCAAGTTTCCTGGACCTGACCGGCGGGCGCCGCAAAGGATAAATAAAAATGGCGCTTGATGCTGGTTCTGTTATCGCAAAGATGGATCTGGCCCTTGAGGGCTGGAAAAAATCCGTCGAGACCGTCAAGAAAGACCAGCAGTCCCTGGCCGGGTTTGCGCTCCGGCATAAGCAGGAAATCCAGGATCTCGGGAAGGCGTTCACGATTGCCGGCGGCGCGATCGTGGCTTCACTCGGGGCGGCGGTCAAGGTCACGGCCGACTATGGCGACAAGATCAATGACCTGAGTCAGCGGACGGGCGTGGCCACGGAGATCCTGAGCGGATACAAACTCGCGGCGGACAACTCTGGGACGTCGATCGACGGCCTGGCCACGGGCTTTAAATTTTTGAGTCAGCGGATGGTCGACATCCAGGCCGGGGGCAAGGACTCGATCGAATTGTTCAAGGTCCTGGGCGTGGAGGTGTTGAACGCCGACGGTACGCTCCGGGATTCAAACGACGTCATGCTGGACGTTGCGGAGCGGTTCAAGGGCATGGAGGACGGAGCCGGAAAGACGGCCCTGGCCGTGGAAGTTTTCGGCCGCTCGGGAATGGAGCTGATCCCGTTCCTGAATCTGGGCCGGGATGGGTTGCGGGAGAACTACGAGAACGCCGAACGCTTCGGGACGATCGTCTCAAAGCAGGCGGCGAAAGCGGCCGATGAATTCAATGACTCCCTCGGAAATATGAAGTCGGCGCTCAGCGGGGCCGGGATGCAGCTTGGCCAGGTGCTGATGCCTATCGTCCAAGGGGCGATTGAGCAGATCACTGATATCGTCGTCAAGGTCAGGGAATGGGCGGACGAACATCCGCAGCTTTTTAAAGCTATCACGACGATCGTCGGCGCGGTCGGCGCGCTGATGCTGGCGGCGGGGCCGCTGCTGATTGCCCTTCCGAGCCTTATTAAAGGCTTCGAGGGGTTTAAAACGACCCTGCACGGTTTCAATCCCTTGGCGATGGCCGGAGCAACGGCCATCGGAATCCTCGTAACCAAGATCCTCGAATACAAGGAAATCCTCGATGACCTCAAGGGGCAATACGAGAAGAACATAGAGATTGATAAAAACTGGTCAGACGCGCAGGACCGTTCCGCCCTGGTGCTGGCCAACGCGGCGCGGGAGGCGGGCTGGCTTCGCGGACGGATGCAGGAGCTGATCGAAGCCTATGATGGGAACCTGGCCGCGCTCCAATCGGATATTCGTGAAGGTAAGCATGGCATAGAGATTAAAAACTCCTTGGCCGGGGCCGGTGATCGCGTCAACGAAATGTTGAAGCGGCAAAAGGGCGCCTTCGACGGTCTGAAGCCGACGATTGAAACGACGACCACGGCTCACGGCAAGCTGAATGATTCCGTTAAAAAGATTATCGAACTCATTCCCACAGCGGTCGGGAAGATCCGGGATATCCAGATTCCCATCGTGGAACTCGGAGAGACGGCCATCATTACGACGAGGGACACCGACGCGCTCTGGGAAAAGTTGAAAAATAGTCCCAAGCCGCGGATTGATACCGAGGATTTCAAGAAAGACAGAAAAGATCTTAACGATGGTTTCCAGGACACCACCGACGAGATGAAGCAGGCCTGGGCGAACATGGTTACGGATATCGCTCAGGGCTGGTCGGCGGCCGTGGTGGATATTCTTGGGATAACCGAATCCCTGGTCGGCGAATCCACGAAGCACAATCAGGAGTATTTCGACGGGGCGCTCAGTGACCTTGAGGCCACCTATGAGGCGCAGAAGGCATATATCGAAGAGACGGTCACGGATAAAGACGCGCAGGTGCAGGCACTGGCGGAATTGGACGCCTGGTACGCCGGGGAAAAAGAACGCATCACGGGCGACATGGAGCGCTCGGAAAAAGAGCACGCCGAGAATGCCGAGAAGCGGGCCAATTCCCTGTGGACGAAAATGAAAGACGTTTTCGGCAAAGCGGTCGAAGGCATGCTGACCGCTTGGTTGACGAAGCTGATCTCTCCGCTTCTGGATTCAATAACGAACTCTCTTTTCCCCAAGATCAAAGATATCGGGAAGGAAAGCGAAAGCGCGGCCACCGCGGCCGGGGGATCGTTCTCCACCTTGGGCCAGAAAATCGCCGACGTCGCCAAGGGGATCGGGGACGCTATCAAGGAAATCGCCGGGGCGATTATCGAAATCATCGAACTCATCGCCAAAACCGTTGTCGATATCGTCGCCTATGCCCTGGAAACGCTGGCGTCGTCGATCGCCGCAGCGGCCAAGTCTTTGGCGGCGGCGGCTCCCGAGCTTCTCATCGTCGGCGGGATTGCCCTGGCCCTGTATGCCGGATTCCAGGCCATCAACGCGCTACTCGGCTCCGGCGGGGGCGGCTCAGGCGATGGCATGGGCCGGGTGGTGGAGCGTCAAGATAGATTCCTGGCCGTTTGGGACTGGTGGGCTCCCGATATGGCCGCCATCGCCTCCTTCATTCAGGGGCAAAACGACCACCGCGCCGATCAGCTGGACACCATGAACGGAACGATCCATCAATGGGGAGCGGAGATCCGGGATGCCGTTTTCCAGGTTCGGGACGCCATCTCCTCGATCTCGGGCGCGGCCGAGGGCGCGCTCGTCACCAGCCCGTCCCTGATGATGGTTGGTGAGGACGCGCCCCGTGTTCCCGAGGTCATCCTCCCGCTTCCGGAAGTCGGGGCGTTTGCCCGGAGCATGGGGATGGGCGCGGCCGCCGGCGGGCCTGTCACCGTGCAGCTCAACGGCCCCCTGATCCATACCACGGGCGTCTCCCGTTCGGACCTGGAGCGGGCCGCCGAGGACCTGGTCTCGATCATCGAGCGACAAGTGGGGAGGTTGGCTCATGCCTAACCTGTACTTGGGGCCGTCCGGTTCCGAAGTCGTTCTGCCGACGCTCACAGGGAAAGGCGCGGCCGTGGCCGACGTTCCCGTGAGACTTGACAAGCTGGCCGTGGAGTCGGTTCAGAGCGATGGTTCAAAGCGCTTCGGGTTCATCGCCATTAAAAGACAGTGGTCCTACTCTTGGGCGCTTCTGACAGAGACCGAAAAGGAGACGATTCAAACGCTCTACAACATGGGGGCGACGTTGAATTTCCAGGACAGCTTCGAAAGCGAGACCTGGTACAGCGTTTTCTTTTCCGTGTTTTCGTTCGCGGAGCTCCGGGGCATGTCCTCGGCGACTGATAAATATTACTCGGCGTCGATCGTACTGGTGGAAATCTAAGCATGCGCTCTGTTTCCCCGCTGACCCTGGCCAACTTCACGGCGGCCGTGGTCTCTCCCCGAAATAAGATCGAGCTCTACTATTCCGGATCCTGGCAGACTCCGGAGGCGATCATCGCGGACGCGGGGGGGAAGCTTCTGGTCTCGGTTTCAACGTCGCTCGGGGGCTCGGATCCACAGCGGACCGTGATGGCCGGCGCCTGGTCGGCCGAGATCACCAATCCCGCGGCCATCTTCCACCCGCTGCACCCGACGTCGTCTTACAAGGACGTCTTCTCAATCGGCCGGAAGGTCCGGATCTCCGCGGGTTTGAAAGTGAGCGGAACGGAGTATGTCTGGCCGGTCATGTACGGGATCATTGACCGGGCGGAATTCGACGCCATCGGTATGAAGATCAAAATCTCCGGGTACGACTACGCTCAGGTGCTGGCCGACTATACCCTCCGGCCGCTTGTGGATCAGAATTTCGGCGGGACCCGGGAATTCACCCTGGCCAACGGCTCGAACGTCGTCTCGAACGGCACCTTCGATGTCGATATCACCGGCTGGACCGCCTACAACGGGCTCGTCTCAAGTAATGCCTCGGGGTATTCGGGAAAGTGCCTCGAGGTGGCCACCGATGACGAAATCGAGGACCGGCTCGGGTATCAGCGGGGGAAGGCGGTGCTTTCGGGCCTGGTCGTCGGGGGAAAATACCAGTATTCATTCCAATCTGCCAAGGGGACGCAGAACTGGAAAGAGGTGGCTTTCGTCGTCGGCTCGGCCGAGAACTATTCCGACGTCTATTATCAGCAGTTCCAGGTCCCAGACGACGGGTGGGGAGAGTTCTCCGGGGAGTTTATCGCCCCGGCCTCGACGCTCTATATCGCCCTGGAGAAGTCCTCGCCTCATCCGGCCGCGGCCGGTTCGATGCTGTTTGATGAGTTGACGATTCACCAGGTTCAAAACCGGGCCTATCCTATGACGACGACGGAATACCCCGCGGATCCGGCGGCGAAGGGGTGCTTCCTGCTGCAGATGGAGGTTTCCCCGGGCGTTTATGAGGACTATTTCGTCAACGAGGATTTCACCTGGGACCGGGATACCTCGACTCTGAACTTTGTCCCGGATTGGGAAATGCCGGCCGCCGGGACAAACTTCGTCGCGCATGTGTACGAGGCCTGGGCGCCCGAGGACGTGATCTTCGAGCTTCTGGCCAACGCCGGGCTCTATACGAGTAAGGCCGCAGCTGAAGCGGATGCCGTCTTTACGGCAACCGGGATTACAATCGACCGAGTAGGATTCGAGGCCGGGACGACGGGCCTCGAGGCGATCCGGCTGATTACCGAGCGCTGCAACTACCAGTTCTTCTTCCGGTACGATGGGAAGCCGGTCTTCAAGCCGAAACCTGCGATCAAGGCCTCAGGCTCCGAGGATTTGGACCTGGCGGCCGCCCAGATCGCCAACGCTCAGCATATCAAGAACGACAAGGAATTTTATAACCGGATCATCCTGACCGGGGAGCTCCAGGACCGGGAGTCGAAAGATGACCTTGGGGACAAAGCGGAATTGACCGCCACGGCCTCAGACGCCGTCTCAATCGCCGCGTTCGGGGAGAAGTCGCTTTTAATCAAGAACACGCTCTGGCAGGACCAAGCGACAATCGACGCGGCGGCGGCCGCGCTGCTGGCGGAGCTCAAAGCCGCCAAGGATTATCTGAAATTCGACCTTAAGGTCTGCCCTCTGCCGACCGAGATGGGGGACACGATCGAGGCCGATATTCAGCTCGTCCCCAGCTCAGGCGTCGGCGGGAGCTATGGAATCGCTGAATACGGAATCGACGACTACGGGGACGACGGGATCCTGGTAGCCGAGCGGGGCTTGGTCCGGGATATCAAACTCAATAATTTCGACTTGGCCGTTACTCTTGAACTGGAGGCGTAAGCCATGAGCACTTGGGTTACAAAGGTAAACGGGGCGGGCAAAATCATCGACGCCGCGCATATCAATAAGCTCCAGGACGAGAAAGCGGACCTGGATAAAGTTGACCTCGTCATCAGGCCGGAGCAGTATGGCGCGGTCGGAGATGGGGTGACGGACGATTTTCAGGCGTTCGTCGATATGTTCGACGACATCAAAACCGGCGGGGCGTATGCGGGGTATATCCGGAGGCGGATCGTCCTGAATCCTACGGCCTATTACTGCATAAAATCAAGAACCGACGCCGATAAGGTATTCGAGATTGCCGTGAATGGAATCATTATCGAAGGTCCGGGGATGGGGATAAAGGCAATCGCCTATGAGGGAGCATTGGCCGCGACGCACTTTATCAAGTTTACCGCCGCCACGAAGTATGCAAGCCTTGAGGAGTTAAATATCGTCTGCGCCCCAGGAGATGATTCCAACACGCGAGCCCTTTCAAAAATCACGAACATCATCTATTTCGATGATAGCGAAGCCACGCAGTATGCCTCTCTCTCTCGCTGTATGTGGACCGGTTGCACGGGATACGGACTCGGGGGCTGGAACTGGATGACGGAAATTCGTCATTGTTACGCGAAGTGGTGCGGTCACGGATTCGGGTCGATCTCCACGACATCGTTCGTGGCGAACTGCTACGCCAACGCCTGCACGATTGGCTATGACATCCAGGGCTCGTACGGAGTTTATCTTGGATGTGCGTCGGACTGGGCGACGATTGCCTATAAATTTGACGACTGCAACACCGTCTCTATGGTCGGATGCGGATGTGAAGCCGCAAATCAGGGAATTGTTGGATATGCCTACTCGCTTAGCATCTCGGGTTTTTTTGGGGCATCAATAGACTCACCAACCGAAGATGCGTTTATAAGCCTTAACGGGTGCGGCGGGAGCCTCATGGGGTTGTTTGACAGCGGTTATATAAAGAATACCTATTTTCTTGAGACTACGAATTGCCCGAATCTGATAATCGGTCCCTGGGCCGCCGACGGAGAGGTTGACAAATCCCGCTGGCACAGTACAGATTCGACTGATTCTCTTTATTTAAAACCTCGTTTCCTCGGGAATGATTATTGGGATATGAATTCGTCGGCATGCTACTGCCTTCCCGCAGATTTCGAAGACTTAATCTTATATCGGCTACGCGATTATGACGGAGTTTTAGATGCGGCCGCATTTATAAAGGCCGGAACCGTCACCCTTACCTCTACGCTTCGGCTTATCAACATGAAAGGATGGGGGAAATTTATGTTCAAACTGGAAGACACCGACGTAACGGCGACTATTACGTTCGGTCATTCTTCTGGAAACGCTTTTGAACTTCTGAATATCAACATCCCGCTGGAGTTCAACGGCAGGAATTCACCGGGAAGTAAAATATTTGAGTTTCACCAGGCCGGGACTGGAGTCCTTTTTAAACTGACAAATTGCCAGTTCGTCCGGTTCTACGGGGTAGTTCTCGATGCTGACGCTTCAAGCGGGGATGTTTTCGAAATTGACGACTTTTCGTTCGTGGAAATTGACAAGACCGTCATGGACCTCATGGACTCGGCAAACTTTTCCGGCCTATGCAATAAGCCGGAGAGACTAAGGTTCACTGGATATTCCGACAAACCGGCTTCGGGGCTTTTTGATAGCGGATGTAAAATCTATTTTGATGCTCCGACGGCCGGCGGATATCTCGGATGTGTCTGCACGGTCGGGGGCGCGCCCGGAACGTGGAAATATTTTGGCCTGGTGGAGGCGTAAGCGTGGCCAGAACCAAGCGTCAGCCCCTGTATGTCGGGGACGTCACCGGGAGCGGAGGCGGTGGCGGTGGAGCCGGGGTCTGGGACCCGGCGGGAACGGCGGCGGCGGCTGTGGCTGCCCATGAGCTGGCCTACAATCATCATTCCCCCGTGACGCTGTCGGCAGCGGCCGATGTTCTGCTTTCGCTGAGTACGCAGGAAATTGGACTCGATAACCAGAACGCGAATCGGATATTTGCGGGTCCGGCGGCGGGGGCGGCGGCGGCTCCGACGTTCCGAGCGATGGTAGAGGCGGATTTGGGGACGACGCTGATTCCGACCTTTGCCGGGGTGAATTTTTACAGCGGCGGGGCGGGGGTTCAGGTTCGGCCGAACGTCTCGGCGTCGGAATCGAGCCTGCACGTCACGTCTTCACAGGCGGCGACGATGGCCGGGCTTCGGATTTATCCCGAAAGCGGAGTCGGGACCGGGGCGGGATACGGGGCGACGTATGAATTTTATGCGTCGGGGTATCCGGGGGCGGCCTCGTTTCAACGGCTTGTCCATGTCGCGACGACGGCGGCCATGTATATTTGCTCGGACCGAGCGACGGCGGCGGCCGTGCCGATCAAATTCAGGTGCGGGAACAACCTGTGGAGTTCCCTTGCCGATGCGATGACCATCGGGACCGACGGGGTGGTGACGACGCATATCGGGGCGGCGCTGGCGGGTCCGTGGACGGCGGCGGGGACGCTGAGCGGGAACCTGGCGCATGCCTGGGCGACCTGGCAGATGGAGACGAGGTACAACGCGTCGTGGTATTGGGGGATGTATTTTGATGAACCGACGCGGAAGCTGACGATCCAGAATCAGAGCAACGATTCGGGCGGCGATATTTACCTGGTGCCGAGCGCTGCGCCGTCGGTGGGATACGTTTATTCGGCTGATTTGAGATTGCCGAAAGCGGGAACCGCGTATCGGCTCCCGGTGTATTCGGGGGCGAACGTCATGACGGAATTGGCGGCGGCTGGCGCGACCGGAGAATATCTCAAAGGAAATACCGGCGCGATTCCGTCCTGGGCGACGCTGAACCAGGCGGCCGTGGATGGATTGAAGGAGACGGATTCCCCCACCCTTGCGGGGCTGACCGTTTCGGGGCTGACGGCTTCACTTCCGGTGGTAACGTCTGCTGGTAAGGCGTTGGCCTCAATGACCTACGCCGATTTCAAGACGAATTTGTCGTTGGCCCAGGCCGACATCTCCGGTCTTACAACGGCATCGTCTCCCGCCTTCGTCACGGTCAAATGTTCTGGTCTTGACCCCGGCTATGTTCCGTATCACGTCAGCGACGCGGCGGGGTTGGCCGATTCGCCGCTACGATCCACGGCGGCGGACTTGGGTATGGGGATGGCCCCGACTACCAACGTCCGGCTGTCGATTCAGGCAACGGCCTCCTGTGAGGCGACGCTCGGCGCGGAGATGCTGACGAACGGCGATTTCGCCACCAATGACTTTACAGGTTGGACGGCGGGTGCGAATTGGGACGCGGCGACGGGCGCGGCAGTCCATACGGCGGGGAGCGTGGAGACGCTGGTCCAGGCGGTTAACCTGACCAATGCCGAGGTCTATCAGGTTTCCGTGACCGTGGTCAGGACGGCGGGGTCAGTGACGATTACGTTCGGCGCACTCGGAGGCGGTTACGCGGTGTCGTCGTCATCGACGCTGGCTTGGACATGGACGGCTACGGGTACGGCGGCATTTAATTTGACTGTTACCCCGTCGTCTGATTTTGCGGGGTCCGTGGTTTCGGTGACGTGCAAATTGGTTACGGCCAACGCGACTCCCATCGTTGCGTTTCTGGATTCAGCGGGAAGCGATGCGGCACCATTGCGAGCGAGTTATGCCTTGGGGAATATCGGACTGGGCTACGCGGCGCTGCGCGCCAACACGACGGGGTACGGAAACAGCGCGATGGGCTACGCGGCACTGTACGCCAACACGACGGGGTACGGAAACAGCGCGATGGGCTACGCGGCACTGCGCGCCAACACGACGGGGTACTATAGCAGCGCGATGGGCTACGCGGCACTGTACGCCAACACGACGGGGTACGGAAACAGCGCGATGGGCTACGCGGCACTGTACGCCAACACGACGGGGTACGGAAACAGC
>JBAZDY010000039.1:0-13605 GCA_041654215.1 Candidatus Omnitrophota bacterium | reverse complement strand
AATTCCACTCAGGGGCAAAGTGTTATTCCTATTGGCCAAGGTGTAACACACAGGTGAATACTTGGCCATCCTATTGGCCAAGGTGTAACACACAGGTGAATACTTGGCCATCCTATTGGCCAAGGTGTAACACACAGGTGAATACTTGGCCATCCTATTGGCCAAGGTGCAACCGGGTTAAAACCCGGGGATTTCTGGGATAGGGGATTAAATTTTATCATAACAGGCGGTTTACCGCAACCGGAACGTTCTCCTTGAAATCGGCCGCCGGATATGGTAATTTATGGTTCTTATGAAAAAGAACCTTTGGAAATTCTCTAATAAAGAAGGCGACTTCGTATCCGGAACCGCGGACAGGGTAAAAACCCTTTATTTACCGCTGTGCAACGGATTTCCCTTAATGTCCTCTATAACCCCGGACCTGCACGGTGACATAAAAACAGGCTTTAACTCTTTTCTGCTTGAACCGGTTTCGCGGCATTCCATGACAGACTCAAAAGCAAGCAGGAATTTCTGGATCTACCTGAACAGCCGTTCGATATGGTCGGCAACCGGCGTTTCCCGCGGCCTGCCGCCTCCGGAACAGGATAAGTATTCTCTCGAGGCCGGCATGTTCTGGCAAAAAACGACCCGCTGTAATGGGCGCATCGGGCTAAAAGCCGAGATAACCTCTTTTGTCCCCGCGGGCGGAGAACCTGTGGAGATAATGCTGGTGGACATCACCAACATCTCTTCCCGCTCCGTGGAGTTCATCCCGACGGCCGCCGTTCCGCTCTACGCGCGTTCGGCCGCCAATCTGCATGACCACCGCCAAGTGACTTCGCTGCTCGTGCGCGTAAAAGAATCCCCGGACGGAATAACAGCGGTTCCGACGCTAAGCTTCAACGAATCCGGGCACGCCAGAAATACCGTTTCTTACTTCGTTCTCGGGAGGGACGACCGCGCAAAAGGACCCGAATATATATACGCTACGCAGGAAGAGTTCACCGGAGAGGATTCCGATCTGGAGGCGCCGGCCGCCGTATTCAAAAACATCCTGCCGGATAAGAAACGTTCCGCGCAGGGCAAAGAGCCCATGGCCGGGCTGCGTTTCCACTCCAGGCGCCTTAAGAAAAACGAACGCTGTTCATTCATAGTGGTCCTGGGCATCTCGCCTCAGGGGACGCCCGGGCCTGAAGAACTTTTCTCCCGCTTCGACACGAGAGAAAAAGTAAATCTTTCACTGGAAGCCACGAAAAGATTCTGGCGCGCCAAAAGCGGACGCGTTTCGGTCGAGACCTCCGACGCCGACTTCGATCGCTGGTTCCGCTGGGTCGGCGTACAGCCTGTTTTAAGAAAGATATTCGGCTGCTCTTTTCTTCCCGATTTCGATTACGGAAAAGGCGGGCGGGGCTGGCGCGATCTCTGGCAGGACTGTCTCTCGCTTATTCTGCTGGATGACCCCGGAGAAGTCCGCAGCCTGCTGATCAACAATTTTTCCGGAGTGCGCATAGACGGCTCTAACGCCACCATTATAGGACAGCGACCCGGTGAATTTCTCGCGGACAGGAACAGCATCAGTCGTATCTGGATGGATCACGGTATCTGGCCCCTTATCACCGTTTTAGTCTATTTAAACCAGACCGCGGATATCGGGATACTTCTGGAAGAGAGCTCTTATTTCCGCGACCATCTGCTTTCCCGCAATAAAGAAAGGGACCCGGCCTGGCGGGAAGAAAAAGGCAGACAGCTCACCGCTAAAGACGGGACCGTCTACAAAGGGACGCTGCTCGAACACATCCTGGTGGAGAACCTGGTGCAGTTCTTCAATGTCGGTCCGCACAACCACATACGCCTCGAGAACGCCGATTGGAATGACGGACTGGACATGGCGGCGGAACACGGGGAAAGTGTTGCCTTCAGCGCTCTTTACGCGCAAAACCTGGAAAACATCTGTTCCATCCTCGAGCGCATCGGCGCCGCGAAAATAAACGTATTCAGGGAGCTTTTACTGCTCATAGATATGCCGGGAGCGCCGGCCACCGACTATTCCACGCCTCGGGCGCGGACGGAGAAACTGAACGCCTATTTCGCCTCGGTGCGCGGCGGCATAGACGGCGCGAAGGTAGATCTCGGCGTAAAAGAACTCATCGCCGACCTGCGGGCGAAAACCGCGGCTATCGCGGGACAGATACAAAAGACCGAGTGGCTCGAAGAGGGATTCTTCAACGGCTATTACGACAATCTGAAGAACCGGGTGGAAGGCAAGGTAAACGGAAAAATCAGGATGACCCTCACCGGCCAGGTGTTCCCGGTTATGTCGGGGATCGCTTCCCGGGAACAGGTGAACTCTATTTTTCAAAACGCCCGTAAACACCTGAAAGAACCTTTGCTCGGCGGTTTCAGGTTGAATACCGACTTCGGCGAAGAACAGCTCTCTTTAGGCAGGGCCTTTTCCTTCTCATACGGCGATAAGGAAAACGGGGCTTTTTTCAATCATATGTCGGTGATGTTCGCTTACGCGTTATACAGCCGGGGATTCGCCCGGGAAGGCCACGAAGTTTTGTCCTCCATACACCGCATGGCGTTGGATACGGCGGTAAGCAGGATTTACCCGTGCCTTCCGGAATATTTTAACGGCGAAGGACGCGGGATGTATAGTTATCTTACCGGTTCGGCGAGCTGGTTCGTTTTCACTTATTTAACGCAAGTGTTCGGCGTCAAAGGAGATTTCGGAGACCTGCGGATAGAACCGAAACTGATGAAAGAACAATTCGGCGCCGCAAAGAAAGCCGCCATATCTGCTTCCTTCGCCGGGAAGAAACTGCGGGTTGAGTTTTCTAATCCCGGCCTGAAGAATTACGGAGAATACGCCATTATAAAAGCCTCGCTTAACGGCGGTGAGCTTCCCTTCCCCTCCCCCTCCGCAAGCCTGCGCGTAAACAGGACGCATCTCTCTTCACAGGATAATCTTATCGAGATACATTTGGGATAATCCGGAAAAATCGAAGCATGAAGGATGATGGCGAAGGACGAGAAAACATCTATTTATATTTTCTCAGGCGGAAACCGCGGGTGCTGCGGAAAGGGCGATCTTCAACGAATGCATAAAATAGATCAGGAACAGTTTTCCTTTTATCACCACGAACATGCTGCCTTTGATGCGGCAGAAGAACTTCTCCGTATGCTCCCTGGTATCTTTGATTTTAAGAATATATAAATATGACCTGGGCTTGTTCTCAAGCTGGCCTCCGGACATTTCTTTAGCCATATAGACGAAATGACGGCTTATGATACTGTGAATACCTTCCTTGTCGGCAACTTCGGTAGTCGCAAGTATTTTGCGCCTTTTAAGCGGTGAAGAGATATTCTTGAAGACGATGTCTCTCATAACGGCGCGCTCCGTAGAAAATTCAGCCGGGATGCTCATAAAGGGATCATTAAGATTTTTCCCCGGCATCCCGGCGTTATCCCCTTGACCTTTGTGGCTGGCGGGGGAAAACAATTAATAATACTTTTTTAAAATATTTGTTTTCTGGGTAATAAAAAAGCTTACTCCTTTGTTGTTAATAAATTATAACACGCGCTCTCTATTCATTTCAAGATGTAAAACGGGCCGGCGGGAAAACGTTTTCTTTAATCAGGACTTTATTATAACCTGATGAGAATACTTGGGATTTGCGCGTCTAATAGTTTTATTGGCGGTATGTTTTGTAAAAATAGCGGGCTTCTTCGATAAACTTTCAGGTGCAGCCACATAAATGAAGTCTCCCCCGGAATCTAAAATATTTTTTTCTCCTGGCCTTTGAGGAAACGGACGATATTACTCCTGTGCCGGAGTACCCCGAGAAGCCCGAAGATACCCCCTGCCGCTATCCAGAATACCGGGAACCCGAAAACAGCGAGATAGACCGGCAGGAGTATTCCGGCGCAGACTGACGCTATGGAGACTATTCTTGTCAACGCAAATACCGCAAACCATGTGAGCACGACCAGCCCGAGGATCAACCCCAGCCCCGGTATGCGCAACGCCAATCCGATCAATACCCCCAGCGTCGTGGCTATACCCTTGCCGCCCTTGAAACCGAGAAAAACCGGCCAGTTATGCCCGGCTACCGCGGCTATACCGCAGCCCACGCGAAGCAATACTGCCGGGAACTCCTGGTTAGAGTGCCCGATTATGAAATCTCCGGCGGCCGCAACAGCCAGCGCCCCTTTCAAGACGTCAATCAGCAAAACGGTTATCCCAGGGCCTTTACCGAACACGCGCAGGGCGTTGGTTGCCCCCACGTTGCCTGACCCCAGTTTACGGATATCCTCGCCTTTAAGCAGGTATCCGGCCAGATAAGCGGTAGGAACAGAACCCAGCAAGTAACTAAATATTATCCCTGCAATTATCACTGCCATAGAGGATCTTCAGACCTTTCTTGATATAAAGCAGCCCCGAGATAACGGTCAACCCCGCTGCCGCCCACCAGAGGAACCGCGACATCTTTTGAAGTTGCAGTAATACCGAAATGACCGACGACATCTGCGCGATGGTGGTGTATTTTCCCCATTTACTGGGTATTATCTCGATACGCTGGCGCACCATGTATATTACTACCGAACCGAGGACTATTATGACGTCCCGGCTCAGGACTATAAGCACTACCCAAAAAGGGAACTTAAGCGCCAGCTTGACCCCGGTGGAATCGCTCAACAGGATAAAGGCGCTCATAAGCAGGAGCTTGTCGCCTATCGGATCCAGCACCAGTCCGGCCTTGGATTTCTGCCCGGATTTCCTGGCTATGTAACCGTCCACGGCGTCGGATATACCGGCCAGGCAGAAAATCGCGAGCGCCGCCAGACGCAGATAACCGCGGCAGGGGGTGTAATATATCAGCGCTGCGATGAAAAACGGCACGCTGAGGATACGAAACGTGGATATCTTATTCGCGAAGTTCATTGTATGACTCTCAGCCTCTGGGGCGGCCAATATATGAAGACCGCCTTACCCAGCAGGTTCTCCTGCGGCACGAAACCCCAGTAGCGGCTGTCCTGAGAAGAAGCGGAATTATCCCCAAGGACGAAATACTGCCCCTGCGGAACGATTATCTTGTCCGCCTCCCTGCCGTATTCGCCCCGGTTATAATAATACCTTCCGCCGAACCCTCCTTCCAGAAGAGGCTGTCCGTTTACGAATATGGTCCCGTTCTTTATCTCTACCGTGTCACCGCCGCAAGCTACCAGACGTTTGATGAAATCTTTCTTGGGGTCCTCGGGGTAGATGAAAACCACCACGTCCCCGGCAACAGGCTTGCGCAAAGCCGGCAGTCTTAAGGGCAAGAACGGCACCTTAGCCCCGTAAATGAATTTATTGACCAGTATAACGTCTCCTTCCATTAAAGTGGTCCTCATCGAGCCTGTCGGGATACGAAAGGCCTGCACTACGAACGTCCTGATGAACATGGCCAGGACGAGCGCTATCAAAATGGACTCAACCCACTCCCGGAAGACTTTTTTGCCTGTGGTCTTATTCGCATCTTTCTTCATATCTTCAACACCTCCCAGAAAGCCTCCTGCGGGATCTCCACTCTCCCGAACTGCTTCAGGCGTTTCTTTCCTTCTTTCTGCGCCTCCCAGAGTTTCCTCTTGCGGGTAATGTCGCCTCCGGAGCACCGGCTGGTCACGTGTTTACCTGCCGCCCTGACTTTTTCCGAAGCCAGTATCTGGCCGCCTATCGCGGCCTGGATCGAAACCTCGAACACCTGCCTGGGAATGACGTCCTTGAGTTTGGATACAAGGGCGCGCGCCCTGCTCATCGCCTTCTCCTTGTGCATCAGGCAGGAGAACGCGTCGCAAATCGTGCCGTTTATCAATATATCAAGCTTCACCAGCTTGGTAGGCATGTAATCCTCGAATTCATAATCGAGCGATCCGTATCCGCGGGTGAGCGATTTCACTTTATCGTAGAAATCCACGATTATCTCCGACAAAGGCATATAAAAAACCACTTTCATCCTGTCCTCGCCGTAATATTCTGTGGATTCGAAGATCCCCCTGCGCGCCTTGGCGAGTTCGCAGACGGAATCTATCGTGTCTACCGGGACGATCATCAACAGCTTCACGTACGGCTCGAACGTTTCCTCTACGTCCTGCGCTGAGGGCAGCTTGGCCGGCGTATCCACTTCTACCGTCGTTCCGTCCGGCAGTTTGACGCGGTATACGACGTTAGGAACAGTAAGTATCAGGTTAAGGTTATATTCCCTCTCCAGCCGTTCCTGCACGATCTCCATATGAAGAAGCCCCAGGAAGCCGCAGCGAAAACCGGTCCCGAAAGATTGTGAATTCTCCGGTTCGAACATGAAGGATGCGTCGGTAAGCTTAAGCTTATCCATGGCGTCCCTCAAATAAGTGTAGTCCCCCGGGTTCACCGGGTATATACCGCAAAAGACAAGCGATTTCGGCACGCGGTAGCCGGGAAGAACGGAAGAACAGGGGTTCTTCATATCCGTAATGGTGTCCCCGATCACAATCTCCCTGGGGTCTCTGATATTGCAGATGAAATACCCCACTTCTCCGCAGGAAAGCGCTTCCGCGGGGCAGTATTTTAAATTTTTGAAGACGCCCATCTCCTCTATTTTATATACTTTTCCTGAATGCATTAATTTAAGCTGCGCGCGGGAATCCAGGGAACCGTCGAATATCCTGGCGAACATCACCACTCCCCGGTAAGAATCGAATCTGCTGTCGAAAACCAGCGCCTTCGCGGGATTTCCGGCTTCTCCTCCGGGAGGAGGGACCAGCTCGATCACCTTTTCAAGGAGATCGACCACACCCCTGCCCTCCTTGGCGGAGCAAAGCACTATCTCCTCCTCTTCGAAACCGAAAACGCTGTTTATCTGCCTGATCACCCTCGGCACGTCTGAAGATACAAGGTCGATCTTGTTGATGACCGGGATAATCTTTAATCCGTTCTCTTTAGCCAGGTAATAATTTGCCACCGTCTGCGCCTCCACCCCCTGCCCCGCGTCTATGAGCAGGACAGCGCCTTCACATGCCGCGAGAGACTTAGAGACCTCGTAGCTGAAATCGACGTGCCCCGGGGTATCGATCAGATTGAATGTGTATTCCTTCCCGTCCCGGCTGCGGTAAGAGAGCCTGACCATGGAAGCCTTGATGGTGATGCCTCTCTCCCGTTCAAGGTCCATATCGTCCAGGAGCTGGTCCCGCCGGTTGCGCATGTCCACCGCCCCGGTAAGTTCCAGTATCCTGTCTGCCAGGGTGGATTTACCGTGGTCTATATGCGCTATTATGGAAAAATTGCGTATCAGGCTCTTATCCATGCCGTTCCCTGTCTTTAACCGCAGCGGACATCATCTCCACGACGTCCTCGATCAATACGCCCGTGGTATCTATGTACACGGCGTCCTCTGCCCGGCGCAGCGGCGCGAATTCGCGCGTGGAATCTATACTGTCCCTGTTCCGCAGGTCGCGGGAGATATCTTCCATTCTCAGCCCGGGATTGGAATCTTTCAACTCCAGATAACGCCTCTTGACCCTTTCATCGAAATCCGCGTCGATATAGAACTTCACGTCGGCGCCGGGAAAAACATGCGTGCCGATATCCCTGCCGTCCAGGATGCTGTCCTTGCGGCGGCCGAGTTCTCTTTGTATCTCAACCAGTATCTGCCTGACCTCTTTCACTTTTGCCAAGTCGGAAACCACCCTGGTAATGCGCGGCTGTCTGATTTCCGCGGAAACGTCCCTGCCGTCCAGGAGCACTGCCGGTGAAGAATCCGCGCCGTATCGGAAGTCTATCGCGGTTCCGGAGGCCATCTCCGCCAGAGAAGCGGTATCGGAAAAATCAACGCCCTGCTCCAAAGCTTTCAATGTAAGAGCGCGGTACATCGCCCCCGTGTCAAGGTAAGTAAAACCCAGTTTCTTTGCCAGCCTTTTGGCCACCGTACTCTTGCCGGCTCCCGCCGGACCGTCCACCGCTATTATCATTCATTCACTCCCGCTCAAGCATACGCCCTCAAGCATGCGCCTCCGGGAAGACGCCCGCGAAAGAAACCGTTCCAG
This sequence comes from Candidatus Omnitrophota bacterium, assembly GCA_041654215.1. Lineage (GTDB taxonomy): Bacteria > Omnitrophota > Gorgyraeia > Gygaellales > Profunditerraquicolaceae > Undivivens. Next base: position 5,559 of record JBAZDY010000039.1, on the reverse strand, counting down.
CGCCGGGGCATCCCCCCGCGAGACCGCCGAACGTAATTCCCTTAGTCTGGTTTCGAACACACGCGCGGCCTGCGCGACGTTACGCCTGTTGCTCATTATTATATCCGCCCAGAGCCTGCTGTCGGAAGCCGCGATGCGAGTGGTATCTTTAAGTCCGCCGGCGGAAAACCGGTAAAAAGCCTCCGGGACGGAATCGATGAGAGAAAAGGCCACGGTATGCGGAAGATGGCTTACGTAAGCCATGATCTTATCGTGTTCGGAGGCAGACATGTACGCCACGCGGGAACCTATGCTGCGCCACAACGCGGCCGCCGCCGAAGCGGAACGTCCGCGTCCGGTTATCACGCAGAGCGCGCCCCTGAAAATACCGGGGTCGGCGCTTTCCGGGCCCTTCTTCTCCGAACCGGCCAGGGGATGACAGCCTGCATATCCGGGGAAATAACGGGAGAGTATCCTGCTTACCTCCACTTTAGTGCTGCAGACATCTATCACCAGGCAATTCCTGCCTGTTAGTGAGGCCGCCTTGGCCGCGAGCGCTTTTACGGCTCCCGGCGGAACCGCGAAAACCAGCAGATCAGCCCCGGCTACGGCGGCGAGCGAAGTGGACGCGCTGTCTATCAGGCCTTTCTTTAAAGCGGTATTGACCGTGGATCGCCGCCTGCTTATTCCGGTCACGGAGCGTACAAGTTTATTCTTTTTCAGCGCCGCGGCCAGCGAGCCGCCGATCAGTCCGACTCCTATAACCGCCGCCTTTCTGAATTGCGGCATTATAGTTCTCTCCCTAAAACAAGCGCCATTCTTTTTAAATCCTCCATCAAGGCGGAGAAATTGGACGGAAGCAAAGACTGCGCTCCGTCTGAAAGCGCGTCCTCCGGGTGGCTGTGCACCTCGATGATCAATCCGTCGGCTCCGGCTGCCATGGCCGCCCTGGACAACGCCGGTACCAATCCCCATTTCCCGGCGGCGTGGCTGGGATCGACCATAACCGGCAGGTGCGATAACTGTTTAGCGACCGGGATGGCGCTTATATCGAGCGTGCTGCGCGTGGAATCCTCGAACGTTCTTATCCCGCGCTCGCAGAGTATCACGTTCATGTTGCCGCCGCTTGCTATATATTCTGCCGACATCAGCAGGTCCTTTACCGTGGAAGCCATACCGCGTTTGAGCATTACAGGTTTCCTGGTCAAACCCACCTCTTTAAGCAAGTTGAAATTCTGCATGTTGCGGGCGCCTATCTGCAGGATGTCCGCGTATTCAGCCACAAGACCGACGTCGCGCGGATCCATCACCTCGCTGACGGTTATCATGCCGAGCTCGTCGCCGGCTTTTTTGAGATACTTCAATCCCTCTTCGCCAAGCCCCTGGAAGCTGTAAGGCGACGTCCTCGGCTTGAAGGCCCCGCCGCGCAAAACGCTTGCCCCGGCGTTCTTTACTCCCACCGCCACTTCGTAAAGGGTCTCGTAATTTTCGATGGCGCAGGGACCGGCCATGACCACCATCTTTTTCCCGCCTATCTGCACGCCTCTGCCGACGTCCACCACCGAGCCGCCCGGGCGAATCTCCCGCGACACGAGTTTATAAGGCGCCAGGACCGGCATGACCTTCTCGACGCCGGGAAAGACCTCCAGAGGTGTGACCCTCAAGACGTCTTCCGGGCCGATGACTCCGACGATCGTCCTTTCCGTCCCTTTGGACACATGAGGGGTCAACCCGAGTTTTCCGACCTTTTCCAGTAAATGGCCGATCTGCTCTTCCGTGGCGTCCGGTTTGAATACTATGATCATCTCCTGCCTCCGTAGGTTATTCTTTTATCCCGCGGTCTTCTTACGCCGGCCGGGATAAAACCTTTTTAAGTGCGGTAATGAACTTCTCGTTTTCTTTTCTGGTGCCTATCGTTACCCTGACGAAATTCTTCAGGCCGTATTGTTTCATATCCCTGACGATCACCCCGAATTTAAGTAATTCCCTGAAAACGCCCACGCCGTCCCTGCCGGTATCTACCAGAAGAAAGTTGGCGGCTGATTGAACGCAGGCAATGCCCAAGCCGCGCAATGCCGCATAGAGATACTCCTTGCCGCGCAGCACTTCCGCCCGCGTCTTTTCCAGGAACTTACGGTCATCCAGCGCCGCGCACGCCGCCGCCTGCGCCAGGGAGTTCACGTTAAACGGCTGGCGCACTCTCTCCATAAAAGAAATCAATTCCGGCCTGCCTACGGCGTATCCAAGCCTGATCCCGGCAAGGCCGTATGCCTTGGAGAAAGTTTTAAACACCAGCACATTGGCTTTTTTTATGTAATTTATCCCGAAGGGAAAGTCATCCGTGTCTATAAAACTGTCGTACGCTTCGTCAAGCACCACGATCACATTCGCCGGAAGCCCTGCGAGAAATTCTTCCAGCTCGCAGCGCGTCACGTAGGTGCCGGTGGGATTGTTCGGATTGGCGATAAAAACGATCTTGGTCTTCCTGTCTATCTTCTTGCGCAGCGCTTCAAGGTCGTATTTGAAATAACGCAGCGGGACTCTTACCACCTTTCTGGCATTAACGGAAGAAACTATCTCGTATTCCAGGAAAGTGAGATCGGCGGTAACCACATTCTCGTCGTCCTCCACGAACGTCCTTATCACTATGTCGATAAGTTCGTCGGAGCCGTTGCCGAGAACGAAGTTGTCCGCTCCGAGACGCAATGCCTTTGCCAGTTTCTTTTTTAAATAAAACCCCTGGCTGTCCGGGTAACGGTTAAGCCCGGGGAGCGCTTTCTTTATCGCTTCCACCGCTTTCGGCGAAGGGCCCAGAGCGTTCTCATTGGAAGCGAGCTTGACCACTTCTCTAAGACCCAATTCTCTCCTGGTCTCTTCTATGGGCTTGCCGGACACGTACGGCGTGACCGTCGATATGTTTTTCCTTACAAGCTTTTCCATTGTATCTCCTCGGCGGCAAGCCGCCGCTGTTTAAACCGGATAAGACCCCAGGACCTTCATGAATTTGCATTTATTTTCCAATGCGCGCAGCGCACCGGCCACGTTCTTATCCTCTTTATGACCGCAGAGGTCTACGAAGAAGTAATAATCCCACGCCTTTTTCTTGGAAGGCCTGGATTCTATCCTTGTCAGGTTGACGCCGTATTTCCTGAAAGGCAGCAGCATGGCGTATAACGCGCCTACCCTGTCCTTTATCGAGAACATGATGGATGTCCTGTCCTTGCCGGTGGGCGCCGTTTCGGTCTTGCCTATCACCAAAAACCTGGTGATATTATGCGGCGAGTCCTCTATGGAAACGGCGGCCGCCTTCAGACCGTATATCCTGGCCGCCAGCAGCGACGAAATCGAAGCGCTGTATTTTTCCTTTGAAGCGATCTCCGCGGCGCGTGTGGTGCTGGAGACCTCTATTCTCTCCACAGACGGCAGGTTCTGCTGCAGCCAGATGCGGCACTGACCGAAGACCTGCGGGATGGAATATATTTTCCTGATCTTATCCTTAGGACAACGCGCGAGCAGATTATGGGAAATATCCAGCATAAGCTGACTGCAAATCTTCAAATCCGAATCTATAAACATATCCATGGTGTGACTAACCGCCCCTTCTATGGAATTTTCTATGGGGACCACTCCGTAGTCGGCGGCATCGCGCTGCACCTGAAGAAAAACGTCCGTAATGCTCTGACAGCTCAAGTACGCGACCTGTGAACCGAAGCGTTTTATGGCGGCAAGGTTGCTGAAGCTGGCTTCCGGGCCGAGATACGCCACTTTAAGCGGGGCTCCAAGAGAAAGGCTGTAGGACATTATCTCGCTGTAAACCGCTTCCAAGGCTTTATTGCTCAACGGCCCCTTGTTGACGGACGCGATCCTGCGCAAGACCTCGCTCTCCCGGTCGGGCGAATACAGGCTTTTCCCATTGCTGCGTTTCAAACGGGAGATCCGGCTGCTGACGCCGGCCCGCCGGTTAAGCAGTTCTATCAATTTTCTGTCAAGGCTGTCAATCTGCGACCGCAGGCTGTTCAGACTCATTGCCGTCCTCCTTCTTATCCTTCTCCTCTGCCGACTGCTGCATAACGGCAAGAGCGGCTGCCCCGACTTCGATGCTGTCCAGTTTGGGCATTTCTTCTATTGAATTCAAACCGAAATATTCCAGGAACTGCCTGGTGGTCCCGAAAACGAACGGACGGCCCGGAGCGTCTTTCTTCCCGCTTATCCTGATCAGGTTCTTTTCCAGCAGGTTCTTCATTACCCCGTCTATGTTGACGCTGCGCAGAGACTGTACCTCCTGCCTGGTGACCGGCTGTTTATAGGCTATTATGGCCAGTGTTTCCATTGCCGGACGGGAAAGTTTATCACTCCTTCTCTGGCGGTAGAGCCTGCGCACGAAACCGGAAAGTTCCGGGGCCGTGGTCATCCTGTACCCGCCGGCGACTTCGTCCACGCGTACCCCCCTGCCTCCGGTTTCATATTCCTGTTTAAGCCGCGTTACGGCTTCTCTCAACATCGCCGTATCGGAACCTGGAACAAGCGAACACAGCTGCTCCAAGCTTAGCGGTTGTTCAGCGGCAAACAACAAGGCTTCGACTACTGCTGTAATATTATCCGGCATAATCGTTCTTCTCCAGGCCGCGGCTGTGATTCCTTACCGGCGATATCCGATAACTGGGAAACCCGGCCGCCGGCTGTATGTGATATATCACGGTTTTACCGACTGGGTCTGCTTATATACTTCGTTCAACAACTCTTCGGTACTGCCGGGGCTCGGCAGCCTCCCCAAAGCTTTCTTTATCATCGCGGCGGCCTCTGCTTTTTTATATTCCAGCCTGCAGAGTATCTCTGTCGCCTCTTCTTCTATATCCGCGCCGGCTGAAGCCAAGGGAACGGCGGCCCTGTCTCCATCCTCCTGCATCAGACAGAACTTGCCGACTTTATTCTGCAGCTTGGCCACGATCTCCCTGGCGCGCTGCTGGCCGATCCCGGGAAGGGTCTTTAGAAAATTAACGTCCCCGGCGTCTATCGCCCTGGCTATGCAAGGGATCGGCTGGTTAAGCGCCCGCAAAGCGGCGCGCGGACCGATGCCCGAGACCGTGATAAAAACCTGGAAGAATTCCTTTTCTATTTCGTTAAGAAACCCGAACAGTACCGGGGTGCTGCGCGACGGCTCCACGTGGTGGAAATGATAAGTGATCAGGTTAAGCTCCGAGCCGTCCGGCGCGCTGCTCCGCAGCCTGGACATAACTGATGCAGGGACAAAAACCTCGTATAACAGGCCATGCGATTCTATGACAAGGGAATTGACGTTCTTCTGGACGATCTTTCCGCAGATACCTACTATCATATTTTAGACTTACCGATGAAATAATGGCCTATGGCCAGGGCCAAAGCGTCGGTGATGTCCATGTAGGCGGGGGTTTCCTTCAGCCCGAGCAGATCGACCACCATTCTCTGCACTTGCTGTTTGGAAGCAAGCCCTTTACCGACGATGGCTTTCTTTATTCTGGTCGCGGCGTATTCCGCCACGCTTATGCCGGCGGTCGAACAGGCCAGGCATATAACGCCGCGCGCGTGACCGAGTACGCAGGA
>JBAZDY010000038.1:0-13665 GCA_041654215.1 Candidatus Omnitrophota bacterium | reverse complement strand
GGTTGACTTTGCGTTCTGCTGTGGAAATCGACCCGCGCAGGAAAGGGGTCCCTTCCAGCAAGGGAGTGATTGATTAATCCCCTGGCCCAGAAATCCTAGGGTTTTAACCCGGTTGCACCTTGGCCAATAGGAATAACACTTTGCCCCTGAGTGGAATTGGGCAAGTGTTCTCTTGTGAGAACACCCTGCCCTTGTGTGGAATTGGGCAAGTGTTCTCTTGTGAGAACACCCTGCCCTTGTGCGGAATTGGGCAAGTGTTCACTCTGTTTGTCTACAATACCCCTGTTTTAGTCTCGCCTACGCTTTAATGGCGGACGCCGTGCGCTGTCTAAAAGACTTAATGAACAGCGCACTAACGGGCTTTGTTACCGTAACCATCTGACGAGTTTTTATGGAAGAGATGATAGCGATATTCGATTACGGGATCGGGAACATACATAGCGTGCGCAAGGCGCTGGAAAAGCTCGGCGCGCGTACCGTCTTGACCTGTAAAGAAGATGAACTTTCTGCGGCGGACAAGATCGTGCTTCCCGGCGTCGGAGCTTTCGATGACGCAATGGAGTATCTGGATCGCGGCGGCGCCGCGCTTCTGAAAAAACAGGCGGCTTCCGGCAAGATTATTCTCGGCATCTGTTTGGGGATGCAGGTGCTTTTTTGCGAAAGTGAAGAAGCCTCCTCGCACAAGGGACTTGGTGTTTTGGACGGCAGGGTGCTGAAATTCCGCGGCGGGCTGAAGGTTCCGCATATGGGCTGGAACAGGATAAGACTCGGCGTTTCAGGCCGCGACTGTCCGCTTCTGCGAGGGATAGAAGACGGCGAATATGTCTATTTCTGCCATTCCTATTACGCGTCGCCGCGCGAAGTCCCGGTTTCCGCCGGGCTAACGGAATACGGGATAGATTTCACATCCGTTGCCTGGAAAGACAACGTGTACGCAGTGCAGTTCCATCCGGAAAAAAGCCAGGGGGCAGGTCTGCGTATACTGCAGAATTTCATCGCGCTTAACTGATGGTGGACATATTTCCGGCTATAGACCTGCAGGGCGGCCGCGTGGTGCGGCTGGTGAAGGGCGAGTTCTGCCGCAGCAAGGAGTATTCGTGTGATGCGGTAGCGGTGGCGGTTGAATGGGCCGCGCAGGGGGCGCGAATGATCCATGTCGTGGACCTCGACGGCGCAAAAAGCGGCAGGCAGAGCAATCTTTCGCTCGCCGCTAAAATAGCCAGGGCGGCCGGTATACCAGTGCAACTCGGAGGCGGTATACGGACATTGCAGGCGATCGGGCTGGCCCTGGACGCCGGTATAAGCAGGGTCATTCTCGGTACCAGGGCGGTGGAAGACCGCGTTTTCCTTGAGAAAGCCTACGAAAAATTCGGAGAACGGGTGATCATCAGCGTGGACGCCGCAAACGGCAGCATTATGGTAAAAGGATGGGTGGAAAGCCACAGCGGGCTTGATGCGGCTGATTTCGCGCGTTCGCTCAAGAGAACAGGTTTCAGCGAGATGATCTATACCGACACATTGAGGGACGGCACCCTGAAGGGGCCGAACGTTCCGGCGGTCAGGAAACTCCTTAGGGAAAGCGGGATGCGCGTTATCGCTTCCGGCGGTATATCCAGCCTGCGGGATATAAGAGAGCTTTGCGGGCTTGAGGATAAGGGATTGAGCGGGATCATTACCGGTAAGGCGATATACGAAAAAAAGTTCACTCTGCGGCAGGCGATCCGGGCCGCAGGTGGCAGGGTTTTACCGTTTACGAAGAATATGCCGGAGGAGTTCCGGCAGAGCGTGAAAAGGAGGAACAGATGCGGTTAATGATCTTGGCGGTCGTTACAGCGGTGTCTTTATTATTGTCGGGGTGCGCGACTACCGGCGCAAAACAGAAGGACATGGAGATACAAAGGCTTAATAATCAACTTTCCGCGATGAACGCGCAGGTGCAGGCTAAGGATGAGGAGATAGCCGGGTTGAGGGATGAGCTTGGGCGCACGCATGAACAGTCGGTCTCTGCCGTTGATACCGCGGAAAACAGGGAAGTCAAATCCAGGCCGACCGTGAAGCAGATACAGAAGGCCCTGAAGAACGCCGGCTACAACCCGGGGAGTATCGACGGAAAGTTCGGCAGGCAGACACGAGAAGCCATAAAAGATTATCAAAGGGCCAATAACCTCAAAGCGGACGGCAAAGTCGGCAAGAGGACCTGGAAATCTCTGCGCAAGTATCTTTAATCCCCCTTGCCCAGAAATCCCCGGTTATACCTTGGCTAAAAGGAAGGCCAAGTATTCACCTGTGTGTTATACCTTGGCTAAAAGGAATAACACTTTGCCCTTGTGCGGCATTGGGCAAGTGTTCTTTTGTGTGAACACCCTGCCCTTGTGTAGAATTGGGCAGGTGTTCACCAGTGTGAAAGTGTTCGCTCGTGCGAAGCTCCGGGGAGGTCGCCTGAATAAGCAGATAGCCGAATATGCGCTGTGTACCGGCTAAGTATCGGCTTCGCCGGAAAATAGAAGGAGCCGCGGGTTCCACTCAAACCGCAGAAATCAGTAAACCCGGTGAGTTTTTATTTCTTTGAAGGTCTGCGGGGTGGAGAAAGCCGGTTTATAAGAATGTTGACAAAAAGAATCATTCCCTGCCTGGACATAAAAGACGGGCGGGTGGTCAAGGGCGTGAAGTTTCTCGGCCTCAAAGATGCCGGAGACCCGGTGGAGGTCGCCGCCATTTACGACGGGCAGGGCGCCGATGAACTGGTTTTCCTGGACATCACCGCAAGCTGCGAAAAAAGGAAGACCTTGCGGCCCCTGGTGGAAAGAATCGCGGAAGTCATTTATATGCCTTTTACCGTGGGCGGAGGAATCAGTACACTGGAAGACATCAGCGCGCTGCTGGGTGCCGGCGCCGACAAGGTTTCTTTGAATACCGCGGCAGTGCTCGATCCCGGGTTGATCTCCGGGGCGTCCCGCAAGTTTGGGGCGCAGTGCATAGTGACGGCTATAGACGCCAGGCGTTCCGGGGGGGGCTGGGAAGTGACCATTCATGGCGGCAGGACGCCGACGGGAAAGGATGCCGTTGCCTGGGCAAAAGAGGCTGTTGAGCGAGGCTCCGGCGAGATACTGCTCACCAGTATGGATTCCGACGGCACGGAGAACGGTTATGACCTGGAGTTGACGGCGGCTGTTTCTTCCGCGGTGCAGGTGCCGGTAATAGCTTCCGGAGGTGCGGGCTGCCCGCGGCATTTCCTGGACGGGTTCATTGCCGGAAAAGCCGACGCCTGCCTTGCCGCTTCCATATTCCATTACCGCAAATACTCGGTAATGCAAGTCAAGGAATATCTCTCGGCAAACGGTGTGGAGATGCGTCTTTCAGCCGGATAACGGCTGCGGTGACGTAAAGATCGTATAAGTGCGTAAAGATATGCTCAACATATGAGGAGGCCCAAGAGAGTGAATAAATCAGGCAAGAAAGACGATGTTTTCAGTTTCGATAAGTTAAAACTTGACGATAAGGGGTTGATTCCTGCCGTCATCCAGGATTATAAGGATGGAACCGTACTGATGCTGGGTTATATGAACCCGGAATCTTTGCGCAGGACGATCAAATCCGGCAAGACCTGTTTCTGGTCCCGTTCCCGCCGCGAATTCTGGGTAAAGGGGGAAACTTCCGGGCACTTCCAGATTGTAAAGTCCATCGCCTACGACTGCGATGTGGACGCCCTGTTGATCAAGGTAAGACAGGTCGGAGATATCGCCTGCCATACGGGGAAACGCAGCTGTTTTTACAGAACAATAAGGACCAAGAAGAAGAATGGATAACATCTTTTCGTTCCATCCCGTTTCGTTTCGGGAGTTCAGGAAGCTCGCCGCGCACGGCAATGTCGTGCCCGTCTATGCCGAGGTGAACGCCGATCTTGATACGCCGGTTTCGGCGTTCCTGAAAATACGCAAAGGAAGGTATTCTTTTTTGTTGGAATCGGTCGAGGGGCAGGAGAAGATAGCCAGATATTCGTTTCTTGGCACCGACCCCCGGGTCGTTTTCAAGAGTAAGGGCGGCGCCGCTCGTCTCTGCGGCAGAGGGGTATCCGGCGGCGTCCGGCGTTTCAGGGCCGAAACCGGCAGAGGCCCTCTCGACGAACTGAAGAAACTGATGAAGGATCTGCGTCCGGTGCGCGTGCCGCGGCTGCCGCGTTTCTGCGGAGGGCTTGTCGGATACGCCGGTTACGACATGGCGAGGTTCTTTGAAGAATTGCCGGACTTGAAGAGGGACGACGCCGGTTTCCCGGACTGTGTTTTCCTGCTTGCCGACGACATCCTGATTTTCGACCATTTCCGGCATACTATTATGATCGTCTCCAGCGTTTTTCTGCCGCAGCGCGGGGGAACGCGCGGCATTCAAGAGATGGAACGCCTTTACCGGCAGTCCTTGCGCCGGATAACTGCTCTTAACGCCAGGTTGTCGCGTAGTCTTCCGGCGGCGAGAAGCGCGAGGGTAAAGACCGCGCGCCCGTCGCCTCCTTCGGGAGGCGCTACGCGCGCCGAATTCTGCCGGATGGTGGAAAAGGCCAAGAAATATATCAGGGATGGCGAGATAATCCAGGTTGTGTTGTCGCGCAGGATGCAGACGGCTCTTTGCCGTCCGCCGTTCGATGTCTACCGCAGGCTGCGCAGCATAAATCCTTCTCCGTATATGTTCTTCCTTGAATTGGGGGAGATAACAATGGTCGGGGCGTCTCCGGAGATGCTGGTGCGCTGCGAGGACGGGCTCGTGCGCACCCGGCCGATCGCGGGCACCCGGCCGCGCGGGACCGACGAGCGGGAGGACTCTTTCAATGAGAAGGACCTCCTGGCAGACGGAAAAGAGCGCGCCGAGCACGTGATGCTGGTGGACCTCGGCAGGAACGACGTTGGGCGGGTAAGCAGGGAAGGCAGCGTGCGGGTGGGCGAATTCATGAAAGTAGAGAAATATTCGCACGTTATGCATCTGGTCAGCGAGGTGACCGGCAGGCTGAAAAAAGGGCACGACGCCTATGACGTGCTGGCGGCGTGTTTTCCGGCCGGAACAGTCAGCGGCAGTCCCAAGATACGGGCGATGGAGATAATCGAGGAACTGGAGAAAACCAGGAGGGGGCCGTATGCCGGCTGCGTGGGGTATTTCAGTTTCTCCGGAAATATGGACACCTGTATTACCATACGCACCATTTCTATAAAGGACGAAACCGCTTATATTCAGGTGGGCGCCGGTATAGTCGCGGATTCGGTCCCGGCAAAAGAATACATTGAAACAGCCAACAAGGCCAGGGCTCTGCTCGAGGCCATAACACAAAGCCGTTAAACGCATAATCTTGAAGGAGGTTTAGCAAAATGGCAGTACGTATCCGTTTGAAAAGAATAGGAAAGAACGTCAAGGGCAGGGCATATTACCGCGTCGTCGTTCTTGATGAGAACAGGAGCAGGGACGGCAAGAGCATCGAGGAAATCGGTTCCTACGATCCTTTCAAGGCGTCTTCAACGCTGAAAGTGGCCAGATACGAGCATTGGGTTTCCAAAGGGGCCCAGCCTTCGGACACCGTTAAGAGCCTTTATAATAAGGCGAAGAAAGCGTAAGGGTTAATAACGCCGGAACGCGCCGGCGCCCGGGCATTATATTATAGAATGTCCCGTGAAACAGAACGGGACAGGAATAGCGGGACAGCAGCCCACGCGAGGCACCGGGAGTGGGCCGTCCGCTCATTTACGAGGGGGTAAACTATGGGGACTCAAGCACCAAATCCGATATTGAACCTTTTGCCGCTGGCGATGATCTTCGTGGTTTTTTACTTCATGCTGATCAGGCCGCAGCGTATGCGCGATAAAGAGCACCAGAAGATGCTCTCCGCCCTGGCCAAGAACGACGAAGTGGTCACCTCCGGCGGGATACACGGGACAGTCGTCAACGTCAAGGAGACGAGCGTCGTCCTGCGCATAGACGAGAATGTAAAGATAGAGGTGGAAAAGAACTGCATTTCCGCAGTGTCAAGGAAAGAACAGCAGAAATAACCGGCAGGTAAGAAGGGAAAATCGGGATATGCATAAGAATCTTCTCTATAAGACGTTGGGAATATTGGCGGTTCTGGGTGTTTGCGCGTATTTCGCTTTCCCCCTGGAAAAACGTATTAATCTCGGTCTTGACCTGAAGGGCGGCACGCACCTGCTGCTTAGAGTCGACACTTCGGCCATCCCGGCGGCTCAGAGGAGCGAGGCCGCGGACAGGGCGATAGAGGTCATCCGGAACAGGATAGACGAGTTCGGCGTGAGGGAAACCTCCATACAGCGTCAGGGAGACGACGAGATAGTAGTGCAGCTTCCCGGCATTTCCGACAGGCAGCGCGCCGTGGATATCATCGGCAAGACCGCCCTGCTGGAGTTTAGGGTGGTATCTTCCGAGCCGGAGAAATTGCAGGCGGCGCTGGCCGGCAGCGTGCCGGAAGGCTATGAATTGAAATACGCCGGAGAGGAGAAGGAACCTTTACTGCTGGAGAAGAAGGTGGCGATGATCGGGGATTCGATCAAGGATGCCTCCGTGCGTTTCAACCAGAGTTCTTTCAATGAGCCCCTGGTTTCTCTCGAGTTCAACGCGGAGGGGGCGAAAAAATTCGCCGAGATTACCGGCGCCAATGTGGGCAAGAGGCTGGCAATCGTGCTGGACGGCAAGGTCCAGTCGGCCCCGGTGATCCGGGAGGCCATACCTTCGGGCCAGGCCGTGATACAGGGGCAATTTGACGCGGCGGAGGCCCAGGATCTTTCGGTTATACTGAAGGTAGGCGCGCTGCCCGCGCCCATGTATATAGAGGAAGAGCGTAGTGTCGGCCCGTTGCTCGGCCAGGATTCCATAAATTCCGGGGTCAAGGCAAGCATCGTCGGCATGGCGCTGGTGTTCATTTTCATGGCTTTGTATTATCTTCTTCCCGGGGTGATAGCCGACTTGGCGCTTTTCTGCAACCTGCTTATCTCTTTGGGCTGCCTGGGGCTGCTTCCGTATCTTTTTCCCGGCATATCCGCTACTTTGACTTTACCGGGCATCGCCGGGCTGGTGCTTTCCCTGGGCATGGCGGTCGACGCCAACGTGCTTATCAATGAGCGCATCCGGGAGGAACTGCTGCAGGGCAGGCCGCTGCGGGCGGCGGTCGAGACCGGGTACAACAAGGCTTTCAGCGCCATATTCGATTCCAACATCACGACGCTGATCGCCGCTTTCATGCTTTTTCAGTTCGGTACCGGGCCCATACGCGGTTTCGCCGTGACCCTGACCATCGGCCTCTGCGCCAGCCTTTTCACCGCGGTTATAATGACGAGGACCGTTTTTGAACTGCTGATATCCGCGGGCTGGATAAAATCACTGCCGATGATGAGGATGATAAACGGCACCAGGATGGATTTCATCGGCAAGAGGCATATTTTCTATTTCATCTCCCTGCTGGTCATAGGGCTGGGGATGTTTTCTTTCTTCAGCAAAGGTGCGCGCGCTTACGGCATCGATTTCGCCGGAGGACAGCTCCAGGAATACCTGTTCGAGAAACCGGTGCAGGTAGAAGCGGTGAGAGAGGCGTTGAAGGAAATAGACCTTGGCGACGCCTCCATTCAGCAGTTCAAGGAGAACCCTCGCCAGGTGCTGATAAAGACCGGGATCGACAGGAACGATCGTCTCACCGGGGAACTGAAGAAGAAATTCCCGGGAGAGAAGATCGAGCTGATGCGTCTGGAGAAGGTCGGTCCGGTCGCCGGAAAACACCTGAAAGACAAGGCCGTCAAGGCGCTTTTATGGTCGCTGGCGGGGATACTGGTTTATGTAGGCATACGTTTCAGGCATTTTAATTTCGCCGCGGCCGGCGTTTTCGCCATTTTTCACGACGTGCTGGTCGCCTGCGGGGTAATGGCCTTGAGCGGCAGGCAGATGGATCTTCTGACCGTCACCGCTCTTCTGACCATAGCCGGTTATTCGATCAACGATACCATAGTCATTTACGACAGGGTCAGGGAGAACTCCCATCTTTACCGCAACAAGAGTCTTTACCAGTTGATAAACCTGAGCGTCAACCAGACCCTGGGCAGGACCGTTCTTACTTCGGGGGTGACCCTGTTAACGGTGCTGTCGATATTCCTTTTCGGAGGAGAAGTGCTTGGTAATTTCTCCTTCACGCTGATCGTCGGTTTCATCTCCGGCGTGTATTCGACCATATATATAGCTTCGCCTTTAGTGCTGGCCTGGTCCGGAGCGGCAAAGAAAAAATAATCGGTCCCCTACGCGCAGAGCCCCCGGCTTTTAAGCCGGGGGCCGCTGCTTGACTAAATGCCCGCAGCATATCATCGTCCCGCTCAGTTAGAAGATTCCGCTTTCGATTTTCTGAAACTTTATCCCGGTTATGACGCTGGCCCCGAGGCCATATGTTCGGCGCTGGCGCGGCTCGGTTATAAACGGCAGGATGCGGTGGCGGAGGAAGGGGATTTCGCCCGCCGGGGCGAGGTGATTGACGTTTTCCCCTCCACCTTTGAACTGCCTTTGAGACTCAATTTCGACCTGGACAGGCTTTCCGGGCTCTATACCTTCGAGCCGTCCACGGGAGAGAAGACCTGGGAACACCGGATGGCGATCATTTTGCCTTTCAGCGGCAAGGCGCGTCTGCCCGCCGTTGCCTTCGGCGAGGACTCTCCGTTGTTTAATTTCCTCGATTTGAAGCGCGGCGATTATGTGGTGCATAACCGCCACGGCATAGGCAGGTTCCTGGGGATGAAAAAGATATCCTCCGGCGGACAGCCGGTCGATCACCTGGTCATAGAATACGACCGGAGCGAGAAACTTTACGTCCCGGTGGAGCAGATGTATCTGGTCCAGAAATACATCGCCTTTCAGGTGCGCAGGCCCAGGCTTTACCGTCTGGGCGGCAGGCAGTGGCAGAGGGTCAAGGAGCGCGCGAGAAAGGCGGTGCGCAAGCTTGCCATGGAGCTGGTGTCGCTGGAGGCGATGCGGCGCAGCGTCAAAGGGTTCGCCTATTCCCCGGACGGAGAATGGCAGAATAAATTCGAGCGGTCCTTTCCCTTTCGAGAGACGCCGGACCAGGCGAAGGCCGTCTCCAGGGTCAAGGACGATATGGAGTCCGGACGGCCGATGGACAGGCTGCTTTGCGGTGACGTGGGTTACGGGAAGACCGAGGTCGCCATGCGCGCGGCCTTCAAGGCGGTGATGGACGGCAGGCAGGTGGCTTATCTCGTGCCGACCACTATCCTCGCCGAGCAGCATTACGCTAATTTTACCTCGCGCCTAACGGACTTCCCGTTCAACGTGCGCATGCTTTCGCGTTTCCGCTCCCGCGGAGAACAGGCCGGGATAGTTTCCGAGATAGCCTCCGGGGCGGCCGATATCGTCATTGGCACGCACCGCCTGCTTTCGGAGGATGTCAAGTTCAAGAATCTGGGGCTATTGATTATAGACGAGGAACAGCGTTTCGGGGTCAGGGCGAAGGAGAAACTGAAGATGTACAGGGTCTCTACCGATGTCCTCACGCTCACAGCCACACCCATACCGCGCACGCTGTATATGAGCCTGATGAACGTAAAGGAGATGTCGGTCATAAACACCCCTCCTCAAAACCGGTTGCCTGTTAAGACGGTTGTGGTAAAATATGACGAAGACCTTATCCGGGAGGCGATCTCCGCTGAACTGCGCAGGGGCGGGCAGGTCTATTTCGTGCACAACCGCATCCGCGATCTGGAGAAACTCAAAGAAAAGGTCGCGGCCGGCCTGCCGGGTTCCGTCAGGTGCGCGGTCGGGCACGGGCAGATGCCGGCCGCGGAGCTTGAAGCGGTCGTGTCCGGTTTCTTCGGCGGCAAGTTCGACGTGCTCTTCTGCACGATGATCATCGAGACCGGTATTGACGTTCCCAGGGCGAATACGATCATCATCAACAACGCCCATACCTTCGGTCTCTCGGACCTGCATCAACTGCGCGGCCGCGTGGGCAGGTTCGACAAACAGGCCTACGCCTATCTGCTTCTGCCGCATTCCGGCGCGGCCGGAGCCGACGGCATCAAAAGAGTGAACGCCATAGAGAAGTATTCCCAGCTTGGCGCAGGTTTCAGCATAGCGATGGAAGATCTGGAGATAAGAGGGGCCGGGAACGTGCTCGGTCTGGAACAACACGGTTTTATCGCGGCGGTCGGTTTTGACCTTTATTGCAGGCTTCTTCGTGAAGCGGTCGCGGTCTACAAGAAAGCAGGGGTGGGAGAAAATGAGATTCAATAAATCGATAGGAGCGATCATGCTGCTGGTTTCATTCCTTGTCCCAGGTTCTTCCTGCGCGGCGCCGGACAGTATCGCCGCGATAGTGAACAAGGATATAATTACTCTCAAGGAGTTGAACGATTACGCCGCGTTCGCCGGCATGCAGGAGCAGGGTGCCCGGGTTAAGAGCAGGCAGGAACTGCTGGCCAAGCTTATAGAGGACCGGTTGATACTTCAGGAGGCCAGGAGAAGCGGGTTGAAAGCCGATGAAGCGCGGGTCAAGGCCAGGGTGGAGGATATAAAAAGCAAATATCCTTCCGAGGCGGTGTTCCAGCAGACTTTGCGGGAGCAGGGGCTCGTCCAGTCGGACCTCGAAGACAAAATCAGGGAACAGATGCTGATGTACGAGGTTATAAATAAGCAGGTAAAGAGCCGGGTCAACGTTGATCCGCAGGAGATAACTTTGTATTTCGAGGAAGATAAGAAGCTGTTCGAACTGCCCGAGCAGCGCAGCGTGGAATATATCGTTACCCGGGAAGAAGACAAAGCGGCTAAGTTTTATGCCGCTTTAAAGGACGCAAAAGGATTCGGGGAAGCCGCCGCCGCCGTCGGGATGAATCCCGGCACGTTGCAGTTATTCAAGAACGGGCAGTTTAAAAAGAACATAGAGGACGTGGTCTTCAGCTTAAAGACCGGCGAGTTTTCTTATCCGTTGAAGGCGGAGAACGAGTTTTACGTTTTCAGGGTCACCGGTATCGTCGAACCGCGCAGCCAAAAGCTGGATGAAGTCAGAGAGGATATCAGGGATATACTTTTCACGAGGAAATTCCAGGAGGGGCTGGCCTCCTGGCTGGATAAATTGAAAACGAAGGCCTACATTAAACTAAACGTTGTTGAATAAGAATCCCGGGTCGACGGAAACCATGGCAGGAAGAATAAGAGTGTGCGTGACGATGGGTGACCCTTCCGGAATCGGTCCCGGCATAATCGGCAGGGCTTTAGGGGACTGCCGCCTGCGGGCTGATTTCACGGTGATCGGCAGCGCGCGTGTCCTTTCCATGCTGCCGCGCGGTTACCGGCTGCCGCAGGGCGTCCGTTTGGAAGACCTGGATAATGTCCCGGCAAAAGGCTTTTCTTTCGGCAGGATCAGTCCGCTCAACGGGCGCGCTTGTATGGAATACCTGGAGGCCGCCTGCGCAGGACTCTCCGCCGGCAGATATGACTGTTTGGTCACTTGTCCCATTTCCAAGGAAGCGGTCAATGCCGCTGGTTTCAAATGGCCGGGACATACCGAATACCTGGCCTGGAAGTCGGGAGCGGCGGAAGCGGAGATGCTGCTGCTTAACGATAAACTGCGTTTTGTCGTTCTCACCAGGCATCTGCCGCTGCGGAAAGCCGCGCAGGCCATAAAACCGGGAAGGCTTACCTCGACGGTGACCTCCGTGCGGCGTTGCCTGAAAGGGATGTTCCGTATCGCCTCTCCGCGGCTGGCGGTCTGCGGCGTCAATCCGCACGCGGGCGACAACGGCGTAATAGGCGACGAAGAAGTCCGTCTGCTGGCTCCCGAAACCGCCTGCCTGCGTTCGAAGTTCGGCGGGATAGACGGTCCGCTTGCCGCGGACACAGCCATTGCGCGGGCGCTCAGCGGCAGATACGACTGCGTGGTAGCGATGTATCACGACCAGGCAATGATTCCTTTGAAGATTACCGGAGCCGGTTCCGGCGTCAATCTTACAATCGGGCTTCCATATGTTCGGACTTCTCCTTTGCACGGCACTGCTTTCGATATCGCCGACAGACCGGGTTTAGAAGACCCTTCTTCTCTGGCGTGCGCCGTGCGGCTGGCGGTAAAATGCGCATTAAACCTAAAAAGAAACTAGGGCAGAATTTCCTGGTGGACAGGAACGTGTTGAGAAGGATCGCGTTCGCCTGCGGTTTGGAACGCGGAGACCGCGTGCTGGAAATCGGGGCGGGCAAGGGCGAGTTGACAACTCTGCTGGCCGAGACGGATGCCGAGGTCGCGGCGGTGGAAATAGATTGCGACCTGCTCCCTGAGCTCGGCCGTGTGGTGTCCGGCAGGGACAACGTCCGGGTAATCAACTCGGACATCCTGAAGCTTAACATACGGTCTCTTTACGATTCTTTCTTGGCGGGCGGAGAGAGGGGATTGAAGGCGGTAGGTAATATTCCTTATTATATCGCTTCCCCCATTCTGGAAAAACTTCTGCTTGAGGGCCGGGGGCTGGTTTCGGAGATATATCTTACCGTGCAACTGGAGTATGGTCAAAGGTTGTGCGCGCAGGCCGGAAGCGATGAATACGGCCCCTTGAGCCTTTTCGCGCAGTATTACGGCGATGCCGCGGTGCTTTTTAAGATAAAGAACTCCTGTTTTTACCCCGTGCCCAAGGTGGATTCCTGTTTCGTCAGGCTTATTCCCAGAAAAACCCTCCCGCTGGAAGGGGAAGCGCAAAAGATTTTTTTCCGTCTGGCTGCGGCCGCGTTCGGGCAAAGGCGGAAAATGTTGAAAAATACCCTTAAAGACCTCATAGAGCGCGAAGAATTGGAGCGCTTCCTGCAGGATAAGGGGATACCCGCCCAGGCCAGGGGAGAGGTCCTTTCTCCGGACGATTTCATAGAACTTGCGAAATACTCTTTGACCCTGCGTAAAAATCCCTCCGCTCGGCCGCCGCCCGGTCCCGCCTAATGAAGTTCTCCGGGCTGATCCTTCGACGGGCTTCAGTAGTGGGCCTGTCGAACTGCTCAAGACATGGGCCCGGGGTTTCTTGCTTGATTAACCCCGTGTCGTAAGATGCCGGAAAAATGTCTTTTGAAAGCCGGGAATTTTCGCGGTTTGGTTAAATTTTATTAAAAAAAACATTGACAACGGAGACTTTTTACTATATATTCTACTATCTACATCGCCCCAAAGGGTACTGCCTGTAGAAATAACGGACATAAAATCAACGCAGGCTTTCCAGTTTTAAGAATCCCGCAGGAATTCTTAATGGGTGAGTTTTTTTGTTTCTCCGGAAGTTGGCGATCAATCGTGATGTCCCGTCGCTGGAGTAGCTCAGTTGGTAGAGCACGTCCTTGGTAAGGACGGGGTCACGGGTTCAATTCCCGTCTCCAGCTTAGAAATTTCCCGTAAGGTTTAACCGGTACCGAGAAGAACAGGCGAAAAATCATGCGAGAAATAATCACGGTGGAATGTACGGTCTGCAAGAATAAGAACTACACCACCACAAAAAATAAAAAAAAGCATCAGGATAAACTCGAACTGAAGAAGTTCTGCAGGGTGTGCAGGAAACACTCGCCGCATAAAGAGACCAAATAGGGGCGTCCGTTAATTGGCTAAACGGCGGGACTCCAAATCCTGTCCTGGGGGTTCAAGTCCCTCCGCCCCTGCTGATCAGGCGGCGG
>JBAZDY010000037.1:0-13863 GCA_041654215.1 Candidatus Omnitrophota bacterium | reverse complement strand
GCCGGGAGGCCTTCGGCAAATTGCAACTCTAATTGCGACAAGATTCTAATTCTCGATCGAATTGGTTACCTTGTAAGCATTCAGCGGCTACTTGCTTGGGTGTCTTATATGCCAATATTCGTCTGGGATAATTATTCATCCAGTCTTCTATGTCCTTAATTTCAGATTCCTTAAAGTCCGCAATATCGGTGCCTTTGGGAATAAACCTACGAATTATCCGATTGTGATTCTCGTTGGTTCCACGCTCCCAAGAACTAAAAGCATGGGCAAAGTAGATTGTGGTCCTGCGCTTCTTATCAAAAATGCTGATTTCTAGTGATTCCCAGTCTAAAAATTCTCCGCCATTATCAAACGTTATCGACTTAAACTTACGCTTGAATCTTTGGCCAAATTCCCGCTCCAGTCCGTCGATCGCCTCTTGTATCGCCTCCTGTGAGGCCTGTCTTACCCTAATGATGATTTCTTCCCGGGTTTTTCGCTCTGTCAACGTAATTAAACTCGTCTTTGACCTTATCGGCCCCTTTATCGTGTCCCCTTCCCAATGCCCGTACTCACGGCGCTTCTCGACCTCCACAGGACGCTTCTCTATGCTTCGACACATCCTGTTTCTCCTGCTTACCCTTCCGACGGGACGATACTTCCGGCGCTTCTTGTATCGCTTCTGCCATAAATCCTTGTTGCTTATCCCCGAAAATATCCCTTTATCGATATAGTTATACAACGTCTTGGTGCAGATCATCCCGGTAAATTTCCGCCCGCTTGCCCTGATTTCTCCAATAATCGCGTCCGGCGAAAACCGCTCTTCAATCAGCTTTATCCTGATATAAACCTCTAAATCCTTATCCTTACCAATTCTTAACGGACGCTCTTTATTCCGTCCCCGTTTCTCATATTCCGCCTGGGATACCTGAGCCCTATATTCAGTTCTCTCAGTCAAATCATGCTGTAACCGCACTACCGCGCCTCGCCCTATCTCCCGATAAATCGTTGCTCTATGTCGACGAAGCAGCTTTGCGATCTCTTCTGCCTTCTTGCCATCCGCTAATAAAACTTCAATCTTGTTACGTTCCGATTCCTTTAAGTGCGTATACCTCTTCTTTGTGCTACAATAGCTTCGCTCCATAGATCGCTCCTGTCTTTGTTTGTCTGATAACTTACAAAGTAACAGGTTTTCTTCGATCTGTGGAGCTTTTTTATTACCCTACTTGTCGCACTTTAGTTTACAATCGGTATAGGCAAATTCGTGATGGGTAGGAAGCAGCATAAGTGTCCGGATTCCCGCGCGCCCCTCCCGTCAGCAAAATTATCCATATTAAATATTGACTTTGCCGGACAGGTGGATTATAATAAAAAAACATTTAAAAGGTAGAGAAAAGAGGAGGTGACTGAATTGGCTTTAGTAAAAGAGAAGAAAACGGCAATTATAGAGAGTTATAAGACGCACGCGAAAGATACCGGCTCGGCCGATGTTCAAATAGCTCTTCTTACCGAACGTATCAACAGTTTAGGCGATCATTTCAAGTTTCATAAGAAAGATCATCATTCCCGCAGAGGCCTGCTTTCCCTTGTCGGCAAACGCAGGCGGCTCCTCAATTTCCTTAAGAAAACCGATATCAAGAAATACGAGGAAATACTGAGTAAACTCCACTTGCGGAAATAAAACCCCAAACCTTAGAAAGGCAAACATTATGCAATGCAACACAATGAGGGTAAAGATCGGCAATAATGATTTAGTGCTTGAAACGGGTTCTCTGGCCAAACAGGCCAACGGTTCCGTCACCGTTCATTACGGCGGCACGGTGGTTTTGGTGACCGCGTGTATGTCCAAGACCACCAGGGAAGGCATCGATTTTTTTCCTCTCTCCGTGGAATGTCAGGAGAAGACTTACGCCGCCGGGCGTATCCCCGGCGGATTCTTTAAAAGAGAAGGCAGGCCGTCCGAGAGCGAGATATTAAACGCCCGCCTTATAGACCGGCCGGTGCGTCCGCTTTTTCCCAAGGGCATTTACAACGATGTGCAGATTATGGCGATCGTTCTTTCCAGCGACGGCGAGAATGAATCCGATATCCTTGGCGTTATAGGCGCGTCCGCCGCCCTGACGATATCCGATATTCCTTTTAACGGCCCTCTGGGCTGCTGCCGCGTGGCACACGTCAACGGCGAATTCGTGGTCAATCCTACTTACAAGCAGATAGAGGAGTCGGTTCTTGAGGTGGTTATGGCCGCCAAGTCCGACGGCGTGGTAATGCTTGAATCCCGCGGCAGAGAAGTTTCCGAGGAACTTTATATGCAGGCGGCGCGGCTTGCTTTCGAGCATGTCCAGCCGATTATCAACCTGCAGAAGGAGCTCGCCAAGAAGTTCGGCAGGCAGAAACGCGAGATGACCTATAAGCTGCTGGATTCGGGGCTCTGTTCTAAGGTTGAGTCTCTTTCCGCGGAAAGGCTTAAGGAAGTTTACAAGCTTTCCAAAAAGGAAGAGCGGGAGGAAGCGGTGAGCATTCTGGCCAAAGAACTGGAGGCCGCGCTGACCGCCGAAGGCTACGGAGCTGCTGATATCAAGTCCGCATTGGTGGAAGTGGAGAAGAAACAGGTTAGGGATATAATTCTTCACGGGAATAAGCGCATAGACGGCCGGGGTTTTACCGAGGTCAGGCCCATAACCTGCGGGGTATCGGTTCTGCCGCGCACGCACGGTTCGAGCCTTTTCACCCGCGGGCAAACCCAGAGTCTGGCAATTACCACTCTGGGGACCGGCGACGATGAACAGATGATAGAGTCGCTGGAGGGAGAAAGATACAAATCTTTTATTCTTCATTATACCTTCCCGCCTTTCAGCGTGGGCGAGACCGGGCCTGTGCGCGGGCCCGGCAGGAGGGAGATCGGGCACGGCGCGCTGGCCGAAAAGGCGTTGTTGGCGGTTATGCCCGGCAAAGATAAATTCCCCTACACCGTCAGGCTTGTTTCAGAAATACTGGAATCGAACGGATCTTCGAGTATGGCTACGGTTTGCGCCGGGACTCTTTCGCTGATGGACGCCGGCGTTCCCATAAAGGACGCGGTAAGCGGCGTGGCGATGGGTCTTGTTAAGGAAGGTTCCAGGGCCGCGGTGTTGACGGACATCAGCGGGCTGGAGGATCATTTCGGCGATATGGATTTCAAGGTTGCCGGCACCAGGCAGGGGATGACCGCCGTTCAGATGGACCTTAAGATACCGGGCATAGATCTCGAACTGCTGGAGAAATGTCTTATGCAGTCGAAAGAAGCGCGGATGTTCATCCTGGGTAAAATGAAGGAAGCGCTGGACGCCCCCAGAGCGGAACTTTCGGCGTATGCTCCGCGTATCGACGTGTTAAAAATAAACACCGAGAAGATCGGCGAACTTATAGGTCCGGGCGGCAAGACGATAAAGAAGATCATCGCCGCCACCGGCGCCAGCATAGATATAGAAGACGACGGCACGGTCCTCGTCGCATCCAACGAACCGGCGAAGTCCCAGGAGGCGATCAATATGATCAAGGCGATAACGGACGACGTCGAGGTCGGACGCGTCTATTCGGCCAGGGTCAAGAGGATAATGAATTTCGGCGCCTTCTGCGAGATCGCTCCCGGTAAAGAAGGGCTTGTGCATATTTCTGAGCTCTCCGATCATTTCGTCAAGAACATCGAAGAAGAGGTCAAGGTCGGGGACCAGTTCAACGTGAAAGTCACGGGAATAGACGAACTGGGCAGGATTAACCTGAGCCGCAAACAGGCTCTTCCGGGCACGGAAGCGTAATCCGTTTTCCGCTCCCGAAAAATTATTGTGGGCAGAGGTGAAAGAACGCAGGTTCAACGAGATCAAGGGGATTATTCTACTTGCCGCGGGTTTAATAATACTGGCCGGGCTGGTCTCCTTCACGCCGTTCGACATTTCGTTCTACACCACGCATCCCAACATACCTCCTAAAAACTTTATAAGGACATTCGGGGCTTATTTCTCGGGTGTCCTTTTCTTTTTCTTCGGCGTCTCCAGTTACCTTATACCGTTGTTCGTGCTGGCCGGCGGGGTGTTATTTTTCAAACAGAGGCGGCCGGACTTGAGGCTGCCGCGCCTGATGGGGATGCTTCTTCTCATGCTTTCCGTCAGTTCGATAGCCGGCATATTCATCTCCGCCAACCGCCACGCCGCTTTTTCCGCGTCGGGATATTTCGGTTTCCTGCTCTCCGGTTTCGTGAGTTCTTATTTCGGTACACTGGGAGGATACATTCTTTTTATCACCCTCGGACTTCTTTCTTTCGCGTTGGTTACGGAAGTTCTGATATCTACGCTGGTGATGAAGACCGTAGAGAGGGCAGGGGAAGCCGTGGAATCGTTGCGGTCGGGAAGGCCGGCGGCCGAGAGGCGTCCTTACGCGGGACAGCGCAGAAACAGGGGGCCCCGGCCAGAGATAAGCGGCGGTGAAGCGGAAGAAGTAAATCCGCGGACGAGGAGCCGGCAGGAGCCGAAAGAGAACATAATCGAGAAGATTAAGAAAGGTTTTGCTCCGGCGCTCCAACCGGAAAAGAAGACCCAGGTCACCATCAAAGCCCAGTCCGCCCAGCCCAGACAGGAGCCTCCTCCCGCGCCTAAGCCGGTGAAGGTGGGCGACTACCAGCTCCCTACGTATGAACTTCTGGATTCTCCTCCCCCGGTAGAGGCCCGCCAGATAAGAGAGGATCTCGCCGGTAACGCGCGTATTCTGGAAGAGACGATGAGCGATTTCGGCATTTCCGTGAAAGTCACCAACGTGGAGCGCGGGCCGGTCATCACTCGTTACGAACTGGAGCCTGCGCCCGGGGTCAAACTTAACAAGATAGTGGTGCTTGGCGACGATATCGCTCTGGCGATGAAAGCGCAGTCCGTGCGTATAGTCGCGCCTATACCCGGCAAAGGCAGGGTGGGGGTGGAAGTCCCTAATATGCAAAGTAGTTTGGTTTATCTAAAAGACATCCTTTCTTCACGGGATTTTACCGAGACCAAGTATAAGCTGCCTTTGGCGCTCGGCAAAGACATCACCGGGCAGCCCGTAGTCGCTGACCTGAGCGACATGCCGCATCTTCTTATCGCGGGGACCACGGGCTCCGGAAAGACGGTCTGTGTGAACTGTCTGATACTTTCTTTATTGCTAAAGTTTTCTCCGGAACAGCTGAAACTGCTTATGGTCGACCCCAAGATGGTCGAGCTGGCGCCTTTCAACGGGATGCCGCATTTATTATGTCCGGTGGTAACCGAGGCCAAGAAAGCCGCTGTGGCGTTGAACTGGCTGGTAGGAGAGATGGAAGAGCGTTACCGTATGCTGGCAAAGGCCGGCGCCAGGAACATTACCGCTTACAACGCCCAGCAGGTGGGGCAGGACAAAATGCCTTACATAGTCATCATTGTTGACGAACTGGCGGATTTGATGAGCGTGTCCAGGGACCAGATAGAGAGCGCGATCGCCAGGCTGGCGCAGCTATCCAGGGCGGTGGGCATACACCTTATACTGGCCACCCAGCGTCCTTCGGTGGACGTCATCACCGGCGTCATCAAGGCTAACTTTCCCTCGAGGGTATCTTTCAAAGTCCCCTCCAAGGTGGATTCCAGGACCGTGCTTGATATGAACGGCGCCGACAAGCTGCTTGGTAAAGGCGATATGCTTTTCCTGCGGCCCGGGGAGGCCAAATTGATACGGGCGCAGGGGGCGCTGGTTTCTGACAAGGAGATAGACCACATAGTGGATTTCATCAAAAAACAGGCCGAGCCGGTTTACAGAGAAGAGGTGCTTAAGGAACAGGGAAAGACCTTTAGCGGAGGCGGGGATAAGGACGAGATGTACTCCGAGGCGGTGAGGGTGGTGATGGAGACCAACCAGGCCTCCGTTTCTATCTTACAGCGCAGGCTCCGGCTGGGTTACAGCCGCGCCGCCAGAATAATAGATATGATGGAACAGGACGGTTTGGTCGGTCCATTCGAAGGAAGCAAGCCGCGCAAGATAGTTATAGACCGGGAGGAGTGGCTGCAAAAAGATATGATGGCAAGAGAAGGCAGGGAAGAAGAAAGAGTTTCTTCCTCCTGATAGGAGAAAGTCGGGATGGATTCACCGGGAGCAAGATTAAAACAACTCAGGCTGGAGAAAGGATGCACTCTTGAAGAGGCGCATCGAAAGACCAGGATAAATATACATATAATAAAGGCGATAGAGGAAGACAGCGTCGCCAATATAAATCCGGTATACTTGAAGGGTTTTATCAAGATATACTGCGCTTTTCTGGGGGTGGATGCCGCAGAGTATTTCCGTTCGGAAACGCCTGTCGCTTTCAGGCCGGAGCAGGAAATCCAGCCGCCTTCCGCTCCTGAAGAAAGAGTGACAAAACCTCTGCGTGGCACCGGATTGAAAGTCACGCCGCGCGATGCCCCGCGCTTCCGCATAAATCCCGGAATAATGAAGATAATCGCGGCGGTTATTGCCGCCGTATTTCTGTTTTTCATCGCCGGTAAAATAGGGGCTTTTTTAAAAAACAAGCCGGCGAAACGCAGCGGCCGGCCTCCTGCCGCGCGCGCCGTCTCGGCTGTTCAGCCGCGTGTAGCAACCCGGGCACTGCCGAAACAGTCTAAGGGCGCCCGGCCCGTCGAGCAGTCTTTCCCGCAGTCCGCGGATTCCGAGATACGCCTGGTGGTCAGGGCTAAAGAGGACTGCTGGGTAAATCTCAAGGCCGACGGTAAGGTGGTTTTTCGCAGCCTGCTGCGAAAAGGAAGGTTTGAGAACTTCATTTTCAAGGATAAAGGAGAGCTTTCGCTCGGTAACGCGGGAGCGGTGGAACTCGAAATCAACGGTAAATTCATACCAAACCTGGGCCGGCGCGGACAGGCCTTGAAAAACATCATTATCAGCCGCAAGGGATTGGAAATAGGCAGATGAAACCTGCCGTAGGCATACTTAGCCTGGGATGCCCCAGGAACCTGGCGGACTCCGAGTCGGTCTGCGGCAGGCTCTTCCATAAAGGTTACAGGATCACAGATATACACGAAGCGGAGATCGGGATAGTCAATACCTGCGCTTTCGTAAACGACGCAAAACGGGAATCCATAGACGCGATACTCGATTTGGTCGAGCTCAAGAAAAAAGGCGCCTTGAAGAGGATTGTCGTTCAGGGGTGCCTTGTTCAGCGCTACGCGGATGAATTGAAGAGGGAATTCCCTGAGGTTGACGCTTTTGTGGGAAGGATATCTCCCGGGTGGTGCGGCGGGCGCGAACTTTACCGTCTCACGCCGGAGCATTACGCGTATCTGAAGATATCCGAGGGGTGTGTCAGCCGCTGCTCGTATTGCGTCATCCCGTCCATCAAGGGAAGATTCACCGGCGTCCCGGAAAAGGAATTGCTCGAGAGGGCCGCGAGGCTGGACGCGTCCGGGGTGAAAGAAATAAACGTCATAGCGCAGGACCTGACGGCTTATGGCTTCGACCTGGCGGGGGGCGGCGTCACGCTTTCGTCGATGCTTAGGAAACTGGCACGGCGCTGCCGCAGGACACGCTGGCTGCGGTTGCTTTACCTCTATCCGGGGCCGGAAGTGGAGAAGGTGGCGGACCTGATGCGCCGGGAGGAAAAGTTTTGCCGGTATATCGATCTGCCTCTCCAGCATATAAACGCCCGCATACTGAAAAAAATGGGCAGGCGATGCGGAAAGGATTATTTGCGGCGTCTGGTAGATTTGGTGCGCGGCAGGCTGCCCGGGGCGGCGATAAGGACTACTTTCATCGTCGGGTTCCCGTCTGAGACGGACAAAGAGTTCAGGGAACTTGCGGATTTCGTCAAGGAGACGCGTTTCGAGCGGCTCGGGGTGTTCATATATTCCAGGGAGGAAGGCACGCCGGCGGCGGCCATGCCGGAGCAGGTGCCGGAGAAGATAAAGCGCTCCCGCTTCGACGAATTAATGTCACTTCAGCAGGGGATATCGGCGGAGAACAACCGCGCAATGCTCGGCAGGGAACTGGATGTGCTGGTGGAAGAGGAGGCGGCTTTGCCGGAAGGGCGGAATTCA
This sequence comes from Candidatus Omnitrophota bacterium, assembly GCA_041654215.1. GTDB lineage: Bacteria > Omnitrophota > Gorgyraeia > Gygaellales > Profunditerraquicolaceae > Undivivens. The sequence goes on along the minus strand of JBAZDY010000037.1, from coordinate 5,824 downwards.
CCGGATTCCGCTTACGTTTACGCCGGCAGGAGCGAATACGACGCGCCGGAAGTGGACGGCATGGTTTACGTGAAGACGCGCAGGCCGGTTAAACCCGGGAGCATGGTCAGGGTGCGCGTGGACGGTGCTTTAGAGTACGACCTTACAGGAGAAGCCTTATTATGAACTTAGCCAATCGTCTTACCGTTTTGCGGATAGTATTCACCTTCGTGTTCATGTTCTTTCTTTTCATCCACGGCCTCTGGGCCAAGGTGATCAGCCTGGTGATCTTCGCGCTGGCCGCCGTTTCGGATTTCCTGGACGGCCGCATCGCCCAGAAGCGCAATATGGTCACGGATTTCGGCAAGCTTATGGACCCGATCGCGGACAAGATCCTGGTATTGGCCGCCTTCGCGGCCTTCGTGCAGATGCAGCTGGTGGACGCCTGGATGTTCGTTATCATTATCTCGAGGGAGATACTGATAACTTCGCTGCGTCTCTTCGCGCTGAACAAGGGCAAGGTGCTTTCGGCGGCGAAGGCCGGCAAGCACAAAACCGTGTCGCAGATGTCGGTGATCGTGTTGATACTGGTATTCGTGGTGCTGAAAGAAGTGATGTTGACCTTTTTTACATGGAATCCTTCCTGGGAAAGTTTCTTCCGGCAGGGTATCTACGTGCTGATGGTCATCACCGTCGGGCTGACGCTTTATTCCGGCCTGTATTACCTCTGGGAGAACCGCCGGATCATTACGAAACTGTGATCCGGGATCTCGCGGCTTGAAGGTCCAAGCGAGGTTCGATAAGGAACGGGCTGCATTTTCCTATCCGTTGCCGGTTTCTAACTATCCATTACCGGGATTTAAATGCGCATAATACCCGATTTTCTCGTTAAGCCCGTCATAACTTTTTTCTACGCCGGTTATTGCCCCGCGGCTCCCGGCACTGCCGGCAGTCTGGTAGGATTGGGTTTGTATTTCCTGGTCAAAGGCAGCCCGCAGCTTTATCTTTTGGCGTTTGCGCTGGTGACCGCTGCAGGTATCTTACTTTCCGGGGAAGGGGAGCGTATTTTCGGGCGCAAGGACCCTAATTGCGTGGTGATCGACGAGGTGAGCGGTATGCTTTTGTCTCTGGCCTTTCTTCCGTACGACGTCAGGATCGTGGTCGCGGGATTTATTTTGTTCAGGGCTTTCGACGCGCTGAAACCTTTTCCGGCCGACAAACTGCAGTTTCTGAAAGGCAGCGCCGGGATAATGAGCGACGACATCATGGCGGCTTTATATACAAATGTTCTGCTTCAGATAGTGGTGAGGCTGAATGTCCTCAGCGGCGTATAAAGCGGCCCCGGGGCCGTGCGCATAAGGATGAGCGAGCGCAGAATATAGCCGCGGCCCGTAATGACTCCGGCGGTTTTCGGATCTTCCAGCGACCGCCTCAATGCCGTTATATTGCGGTTTTCTTTTACCCTGCCTAAAGTGGCGTGCGCGGCGAAGCGTCTCTTTTCCGGCGGCTCTCCGCAGCCTTCCGGCAGATATCTCAAATTTTCCGCTATTGCGCCTAATTCATCTCCGCCTTCTTTTATCCCGGCCCAGATAACCCTTGGGTATCCATGCTTCGGGAAACTCCCCAGCCCGCCGAAAGATACGGGGAAGGGCTGAACCCCGCGCAGCGCTTTTTCTACCGCGCTGCAAAGTTCCCCGGTTTTATATTCTTTAACTTCTCCCAGGAACCTTAAAGTAAGATGGATATCGGATGGTTTCACCCATTTGATAATTGCTCCGGAATAATGCAGTTCTTTCTGGATAAGGGCAAATGCTTCTTGTATTGCGGACGGGATCTCAGCGGCTATGAACGCGCGCATCCTGATTTACGGGGGAGCAGAGCTTCCAGAAGCATATCCACGGATTTCTCAACGGCTTGTTTCCTTACGGAACTGCGCGGTCCCCGGAAGAGAAATCCGCGGCAAAGAGTTTTTCTTCCGGAAGAGACGGCTATGAATACCGTACCTACGGGTTTGCCGGGTCGGCCGCCGGACGGGCCGGCGATACCTGTTATCGCGGCGCTTATCCGGCTTGAGGCGAGCTTGCGCGCAGCTTTTGCCATCGTTTTCGCGGTGTAAACGGAGACAGCGCCTTCTTTTTTTATCTTACCGGCAGGTATGCCGAGCAGCTTCGATTTAGCGGAGTTGCTGTAGGCGACCAGACCCAGCTTGAAATAGCCGGAACTTCCCGGCAAGGAAGTTAATGCCGCGGAGAGCAGCCCGCCGGTGCATGACTCCGCCGCCGCCACGCAGTCTCCGGATTTGATCAGGTAATTATGCAATTTCCTTAATTTACCGGTTTTCATCTTTTTGTTATACCCTATCGTCGCGCTGTTATGCTAAGAACCAATTTGACAGCGCACCAGCCTAACGCCCATAGCCTCTTGCCCATCGTCTGTTCCTATTATATCTCTTTCTAAAGCTGTTGACAATCCCGGAAAGAGAAGGTATAATCAAACCAATCAATCTTCGGGGTATGCGCGAGCAACATAAGCGCATTGGTGCAAGTCCTGACCGGCGGTATAGCCCGCGAGTCTCAGTAGATCCAGCGCTGAAACAGATCTGGCGTAATTCCAGGGCCGATGGTGCCGCGTAAAGCGGCGTGCAACGCGTTTTTTATGCGTCTCCGCATAAAGTCCAGATGAAAGAAGATTACGGTTATGAATGACTGTGCCCGAAGGATTTCATTCTTCGGGTTTTCTTTTTCCGGGGACACAATACTTAATTTTGGGGTCAGGATGCTGAACAATATAAATGAGATCATCGAAGAATTGAGCGCAGGCCGCATGGTTATCGTGGTGGACGACGAGTCCCGAGAGAATGAAGGCGACCTGTTGATGGCGGCTTCTTTTGCCGGCCCGGAGGGAATCAATTTTATGGCGGCCTACGGCCGGGGGCTGATCTGCGTGCCGATGGAGGCAAGACGTCTGGAGGAACTGAGGCTTGAACCGATGTATAAGGGAGCGGCGGGCGCCAAGCGTGATCCTTTTGCCACCGCTTGGATGGTTTCCGTGGACGCGGCCAAAGGCGTGACCACCGGCATCTCGGCTTATGACCGAGCGCGCGCCATAGAAGTGTTGATCGATTCCAGGAGTTCTCCCGACGACCTGGTCAGGCCCGGGCATATCTTTCCGCTGCGGGCGGTCAACGGCGGCGTGCTGGTGCGCGCCGGGCACACGGAAGCGGCTGTGGATCTGATGAAACTTTGCGGGCTTTACCCGGCGGGTGTGATTTGTGAAATAATGAACCCTGACGGGAGCATGGCCAGGCTGCCCCAGTTGACGGAATTCGCCGCCGAACATAAATTGAAGATTTGTTCCATCGCCGACCTCATCGAATACCGCCGCCGGTCGGAAAAACTTGTCGAGCGGGTCAGCGAGACCGATTTGCCCACGGAGCACGGCAATTTCAGAATGCTCGTCTATCGTGATATGCTCAGCGGCACGGTGCATGTCGCGCTGACCTGCGGAGACGTGCGCGGCAACGAGCCGGTGATGGTCAGGGTGCATTCGGAATGCCTTACCGGGGACGTTTTCGGCTCTTTGCGCTGTGACTGCGGCAGGCAGCTGCACAAGGCGATGCAGATTATTTCTACCGGGGGCCGCGGCGCCGTTCTTTATCTTAACCAGGAAGGCCGCGGCATAGGACTGGCGGACAAGATACGCGCCTACAGTTTGCAGGATAAGGGGATGGATACGGTGGAGGCGAACGAGGCGCTTGGCTACAAGGCCGACCTGCGCGACTATGGCATAGGGGCTCAGATACTCGCCGATCTCGGTATCAGAAAACTGCGGCTCCTGACCAATAACCCGCGCAAGATAATCGGCCTGCAGGGATACGGTTTAAGTATCGCTGAGAGGGTCCCTCTGGAGATGGAGGCCAATCCGGCGAATTATAAATATCTTAAAACCAAGAAAGACAAGCTGGGGCATAAACTCAGCCTTTAGCAAGGAAAAGGGGGATTGTATGGTAAAAGTCATTGAAGGAGATTTGATCGCCCAGGGCCGGAAATTCTGCGTTCTGGCGGCGCGTTTCAACGATTTTATTTCCAAGGAGCTTATCGGCGGATGCCTGGATATGCTCGAAAGGCACGGGGCCAAACAGGATGACATCACGCTGGTGCGCGTCCCGGGCGCTTTCGAGATCCCGCCGGCTGCGCGCAGGCTGGCCAAGAGCGGTTCCTACGACGCTTTGATTTGCCTCGGCGCGGTAATCAGGGGGGCGACTCCGCATTTCGAATACGTTTCTTCCGAGGTTGCCAAGGGAGTGGCGCAGGTTTCTTTCGACTCCGGCATACCGGTAGTTTTCGGGGTGATCACCGCCGATACCATAGAACAGGCGATAGAGCGCGCCGGGACTAAAGACGGTAACAAGGGAGCCGACGCCGCTCTTTCCGCCATAGAAATGGCGAACCTTTACAGGCAGCTTTAAAGGGGGCAAGATGCGCAAACGCACCCAGTCCAGGGAATTGGCAATGCAGTTGTTATATCTAATCAGCGTTACCCATGACGGTTTCGCCTCCGCTATGGAGAACTTCTGGCATGAAGACGAACGCGGGCTTGTGCCTAAAGAAATACGCGAGTTTTCCGTTGAGTTGGCGCGCGGCGTGACTGAGAATATGGAGGCGATAGACTGCAAAATCGCGGAGTTCGCCCTCAACTGGGAGCCGGAACGCATGGCGGTGATCGACAGAAACATCCTGCGTCTGGCCGGCTACGAACTGCTTTTCCGTCCGGATATCCCGCCCAAGGTGGCGATAAATGAAGCTATCGAATTGGCCAAGAAATATTCCGGGCAGGAAGCGGCCAAGTTCGTCAACGGTATCCTCGATAAGATTAAACCTCAGGAGTAATTATCTTTATTCGCAGCGTATATATTCACGATTAAGCATTATCTACCGGCTAAGGTTGCGATGCCCTTGTTTTAGTTTCGCCGACGCCTTAGTGGCGGACACAGTGCGCTGTCTAAAAAACTTACCAAACAGCGCAAACCTCTTGGTTTTTGAAAATCGAAAGTCGAAATTACCCCCCCTCCTTAATTCTCCCTATCAAGGGAAGGAAAGAGTGGAGTATATTATGGGGGAGGAAAGATCGGTGGTATCCATTCAAGGGGAAAGACAAGCTGGGTTCTGTTGGGTCCCGTGACCGGAAATCGAACCGGGCTTCGTTACCGTAGCCGTTATCGAATTAAGTATCGTGTCCCCATAATTAAAAAGAAAAGGACTATATTAGAGTAATGCCCGCCGACCTGCACATCCACACTTTTTTTTCCGACGGAACTTCTTCCCCGGAGTACGTCGTCAGGCTCGCCGCAGCCAAAAAGATAAGCGTGATATCCGTGACCGATCATGATACAGTGGAAGGATACATGCCGGCGAAGAAGGAAGGATATGCCTGCGGGGTGGAGGTCATCCCCGGGATTGAGCTTACCTCCGAGTATCAGGGTAACGAGGTGCACATCCTTGGTTATCTTTTCGATCCCGCAAACAAAGGGCTGTTGAAAGAACTGAATTTGTTCAAGGAGCGGCGCAAAGAACGCGTCCTGCGCATGGTCGGGAATCTTAACGCGCTCGGAGTGAAGCTCGAAGCGGAGGATGTTTTCGATATCTCCGGCCGGGGGTCGGTGGGACGCATGCATATCGCAATGGCTATGCAGACAAAAGGCATTGTTTCTTCCCTGGGGGAGGCTTTCGAGAAATACATCGGCGATGATTCGCCTTCCTACATCTGCGGTTTCAGGCTTTCGCCGCAGGATGCGGTGAAGTTGATATTACAGGCCGGCGGCATCCCGGTGCTGGCGCATCCTTAC
>JBAZDY010000036.1:0-14392 GCA_041654215.1 Candidatus Omnitrophota bacterium | reverse complement strand
CCTCGTAAGCGGCATAAACCTCCAGCATGGTGAATTCAGGGTTGTGCCTGGTGGATACGCCTTCGTTACGGAAACTGCGGTTTATCTCATACACCTTCTCGAAACCGCCCACCAGCAGCCTCTTCAGGTAAAGCTCGGGGGCTATGCGCAGGTAAAGCGGCATATCGTATTCATTGTGGTGCGTCTTGAACGGCCGGCCGGCCGCTCCTCCGGGGATAGAATGCATCATGGGAGTCTCTACTTCCAGGAACCCCCTGCCGTCCAGGAAAGAACGGATGAAACCAGTGATCTTGGCCCTGGCCTTAAATACTCCGCGGACCTCTTCGTTGGATATCAGGTCGAGGTAACGCTGTCTGTAACGTATCTCGACGTCCTTGAGTCCGTGCCATTTCTCCGGCAGCGGCCTCAAGGCCTTGGAAAGCATGGACATTTTGCCGACCTTAACGGTGATCTCCCCGGAGTGCGTCTTGAATATCTCTCCGCAAACTTCCAGGATATCCCCGATATCGAACTGTCCGAGCAGCGCCAGGTCTTTACCGTCGAAGGCGTCCGAACGCAGGTAAAGCTGTATCCTGCCTCCGGCATCACGCAGGTCAACGAAAGACACTTTGCCGTGGGAACGCTTGGCGGTAACTCTGCCGCAAATACAAACCCTGCTCCCTTCCGGCGAGGCCAAAGCATCCGGAACGCTTACGCGCCCGACTCCGGCTGAGGCCTTATCATAACCGGAGAATCCCTCTTTCCGCAGCGCGGCCAGTTTTTCCTCTCTTTGCGCGATCAATTCCTGTATGTCCATTATTCATTCCTTAAAGGTTGTCGGCGATTTGTATATATAAGATAGATAATTATATAGTAGTTTCTGCGGGGTGTCAATAATACAGAAACCGACAACCCCTGATTGACACTCCGCAGCAAGAAAAGATATGGATTTGTTTCGCGGAATTTTCGCGGCCTATGGACCGTGGACTATTTTGCCGCGCGTTATCCGGAGGCAAGATATCAACTATTATAGTCCGACAGTTTCTTGATACGGCGAAGCATATTGGGATGGGTGCTCAGCGCCTCCATCAGTTTGTCGGTAAAGTTCAAGCGCACATTCTTGTTTGAAAGCGCGGCGAGTTCCGCGAGGTCTATGCTCCCGTCCCTGTTGGTGTCCAGCTGGCGCAGTTCGCGTATCTCGTTCATCGCCTGGGAAGGATCATTGACGAAAAACGCCTTGAGCCCTTCGTATTCGCGCACCTCTTCCTTGTCTGTCCGCGCCGAGCCGTAAACCAGCTTGTAAAGGCTGGAGGCCAGGGCCGAAGGAGAATTACCGAGCTCCACCGATCCCCTGTCGGCGAAATACTCGCGGATCCTGGAGGCGTAAAGCACCAGCAGGTTCGTAATGAAATAAAAAACGAAGGCCGCCAGCCCGATAAGCGCGGCTCCCCCGCCTGAACGGTTGTTGCTCCTGCCGCGCCCGAAAAACAGTAATTGCCAGGCGATGCGGTACATTATCAAAGGAATCACCGACAGTATGGTTATAGTCAGCACGTCGCGGTTCTTGATATGGCTTATTTCATGTCCGAGAACGGCCCTCAATTCTCCGGCGTTCAAAAGCCTCAGGATACCGGAAGTAACGCAGACCCTCCCGTCCTTCACCGAGCGGCCGAAAGCGAAAGCGTTGGGGAGCGTTATCTCGGATATTGCCACGCGCGGCATCGGAATGCCTGCCTGAACCGCAAGCCCTTCGATCATGTTGTAAAGGGCCGGATTATCCTTTCTCTCTATATAACGCACCCGCATCGTCCACTGGACGATCAGGGGTCCCATCATATATTGCAGCAGCATTATCCCCACGGAGATCGCCAAATAAAAATAGAAATTGCTTATTCCGGCGTAATAGCCAAGCATAACTACCAAGGCGTATACTATACCGAAAAGAGCGGTTACCAAAAGCCACATTTTCAGCCTGAGCATGAACATCTTATTATCCTCCAGTAATTCGGTAACGAAGCCCGTTTCGTCTCCCGGTTACGGTTACGCAAGTGTTCCGTCCTTCATACCTCGCGCTTCGTCTTTCGTATAATGAAGCTCACCGGGGTACCACCACCGCTTTTATTATAAACTTCAGCGCCGGATTGTCAACATCATCGGTATTGACGTAAACGAACTGGGTGATCGCCCCGGAATACCCCTTGCTGTCGAACTTCACATCCAGGAACGTTTCTTCTCCCGGCGCGAGCGTGTTCTTTCTTACCGAAGCAGATGCGCAGCCGCAGGAAGCCACGGTACCGGTTATGGTTAATTTCTTCTTTCCCTCGTTCTGGATCAGAAAAGCGTGCTCCTGGATATCTCCCTCCCTTATGGAGCCGAAATCATAGCTCACGCTTTCTTTCCGTTTCTCCCCTCCCCCTGCCGGCACAAAAGATACCGCCGGGCTTTTGACCGCGGCGCCCTTAGGCGCAACGCATCCGCACAAGAAAGAAGACGCAAGCAACCCGGCGACTATAAGCGTTTTCATTAAGGCCTCCTGATCAAAAGAAAACCCATTATAAAGAAAACGGCAGCCATTGCCGCTTTTAAAACAGGGATTTTTCTGCTCACGAACGATGCCATCCTGGATGAAGTCACCCCGAAAAGTGCTACTGTAAGCACCGCGGCCAGGGGTAGAATGAACATAATATTGTAGAGAAAAAGATAAAACCACGCTTTAGCCTTGAATTCCGCGGTCTTCAGCACGAAGACGATCGTGGGCAGATACATCTGTCCGGTACATACCGACTCCAGCAGAGAAACAAGGAACCCGGTGGAAAAAGCGGTCACGGCGTGCGCGCGCAGGCTGCGCCGTTCCGGGCAGGGATCCTCTCCCTTGCGGTAAGAATCCGCTATAACTCCCTGTATCCTGGCTTTGACCGCGGCTGGAAGACGAAGCGCCATATTATCGCCGCCTCCCCTGGAATAAAAAACGATTATGTCGTATACCGCCGCTACTCCCAGCGCCAGGCTGAAGATACCGAAAACGAAATTAACGGCGTTGGCGACCTGCCAGAACCGGTTAAGTTTATAGAGAAATCCGAATATGCCCAGACCGATCATTATATAAGCGAAGAATACAGCCAGAATGAATACCGCTCCCACGAAAAGCAGTTCTTTGCGGGAATACTTCTGCAGGGCCAGGAATGAAATAAAGAAAACGATCACGGTGAAAGCGCAGGGATTGATGCCGTCCACCAGCCCGGCGGAAACGACCGCCAGCATCCCAAGTCCGGCAAAGTTATTTTTGATATCTACCGGAGCGGACCCGGAGCCGGTTTTACCTGCGGCACCGCCATCCTGTATGATCCTGCGCACGAACGATTCCGGCAATTCCTTGCTTTTTCCGGACAGGAATTGCCCCTCAAGAAAAAACACCGGCCAATGATCGTTTTGCAGCGCATAATAATACTGCCGGCGCAGTGAGAGATAAAATTTATATTGTTCGGGCAGGCTTATGTCCAGTTCAACAACGTCAATCTTCTCCCCGAAAAGCGACCGCAGAGAAGGTAGAGTCGTCATCCTGGCATCGGCGCACTCCCTGCAGGTCGGAGAATAGAAAAAATAAAGCTGTTTCTTCCCTTTGTCCTGAACCGGCTGCGCACGGGCAGCGCTTATACAGCCGAGCGACAGTAAAAATATTCCGCATACCGCAAGAACCAGATTTACTCTTCCGGGATATCTCATCTATCTTCCTTAGCGTTAAAGTTCCAGGGACACAATACTTAATTATAAGGGGACACGCTACTTTAAGAGTATCGTGTCCCCGTAATTCAAGTAGTATAGCATAGAGAAAGAAGCATGGCTATAATAAGTTACCGGGGTGTAGTAGTGGGTGTAGATACTTTAATCAAGCATCGTGTCCCCGGAATTAGCACATCGCACCGAACGGACAATAAGAACACGCCTGGGAATCGCTTTTATCCGGGCTGAAAGGCACTTCCGGAGATAGTATCCCGCGCGTAAAAAGAACTTCCAACGCCGACAAATAATCTTTCATCGCTTCTTCCCGCGCCTGCGCCTGCAGATCGTCTCCGAAAAGCTTCGCCAGCGCGGCCGAACGATCCGCGTCCCTAAGGCTGTAAAGGGCGGCGTTAACCAGCCGAAATCCGGGGTAATCGCGGGATGCGAAATAAACGTATACCGGAAGTTGGAAAGATCCGATCTCCTTCTTTATCTCTCCCCTCTCCGGGGAAGCGCCCGAGAAACGGAATTTGCCGCCCGGGACCTCCGTTCCTCCCGTTTTATAATCCAGAACCATCAGCGATCCGTCTTCCAGGCCGTCTATCCTGTCAACCCTGGCCTTGAACGACACATCCACGCCGCCTAAAGGAATGCTTCCGCGAAAATCCTTCTCCAAAGCCAAGAGAGAAGCCACCGCACGCGCCCCTTCCGCAAGAAGAAACTTCTCAAGGCGGTAACGCATTATTTCCTTGACCATAAAGGCGTCTGATTTCATGCGTTTGCCGAGTTCGGAATCAAACTTCTTCTCGAAAATCCCGAGAAAGAAATCCCTGAACCGGCCGTCTATTAACGGCTTCCTGCCCAGGAAACCACCGAACGTTTGTTCCAGCAAGGAGTGCAGGAACGTGCCGATGTCGGCGCCGTCAGGGTCCTGCAAAGAATCCTCTTTTTCCTTCAACCCCAGGACATAACGGTAATAGAATCTCAACGGGCAGGAAAGGTACGCGTTCACCGATGAGGCCGAATAAGTCATGCCGTGAAGATGTTCAAGCACACGTTTGTTTTTCTTGATAACAACTCCCCGGGGTTTAATACAGACATTGAATCCGGCTCTGGATACGGCCGGCTGCTGCCGGTAGCCGGAAAGTTTCTGCCGTTCCCAGACAAGCTCTTCTATAAAGCGGCTTCTTTCGTTCTCCGGGCATTCGCGGTAGACTATGTTGACTTTCTCGGCGCCGGCAATGAGCCTGCGAAAGAGATACCGTTGTATCTCTTCTTCTTTCTCCAGCCGGTTGATGCCCAGGCTGATCAATATTTCCCTGGGTATCAAAGGCTCGTAAAGGCGCAATCTTGGCAGATAGCGTTCGTTGGCCTCCATGACGATTATCTCGCGGAATTTAAGGCATCTCGTCTCCAACAGTCCCAGTATCTGCAGCCCTTTCAAAGGCGATCCGCTGAAAGCGACGGACGCCTTTTCCAGTCTTTCCAGGAAAAGCGTGAACAGGTCCTGCCTGGAGAATTCTTCCCCGGCAAAAGTCACGGAAGCGAATTCTCCCGCTATGCGCAGCAGTCTCTCGACCGCCGCCGAGTTCAAAGGATACGTCTCGAACATGCCGCGCTGCACCAATGCTCCGGCAGCCTCATCCAGAAGCAGCGAGAACGCCTTGATGCCCTCCACCTTTTCCCATTTTCTAAAAAAAAGACCGTGCACCGCCGATAAAATTTGCGCAAGTCCGTCCCTGTCTGCCGCCTCTTCCGATTCCGCCGCGAGATCGTAGATCAAAGCGGTTTTCTCTATTTCATCGAGAGAAACAAACAGCCTGCCTCCCAGGTCGGAATCCAGCCTGCCGCGCAGGACTTCTTCCGTTTTATGCATCAATATTCTGGTCACCGAAGGCGCGTAAGAAAACCTGAGATTCTTTACCAGAGGATGCAATATCACCCGCAGGTAATCGGAGGCGTAATATCTGCCCGAAGCGTCCCTGCTTTCCTGCGCCTCGCAGACCGCCCGGAACAAAGAATAGACCGGGCTCCTTTTTAAAGGATACCCCATGGAAACGTTGAAATCATCCATCAGGCTTGAGACCTCGGACAACAACGGGACCAGCCCCTCCGGTTCAGGCAATACCACCGCCGTGCCGGAGAAACCGCCGCCCTTCTTTCCGGCAAGCAGGCCGCGGACCACTCCGACCTGGGAATGCAGGTCGAATCCGGCATAAAGCGATATTTCAGGAGCCCTGACCGGGGCCGGACGACCTTCGATCCGCGAAGGACCGAAAAGCGACATAGTTTTGCTCAATACCGGCCACTCCCGCGGATCACCCTGGAATACCGGGACCGCCTGCCCGCGGGAATAAAGACTGCCGATGATCTTCTCCTCGCAGGAATGCAGATAGAACAACCCGCAGAAATATATCCTGTCGAAACCGGGAACGAGCGCGCGGGCGGCGCACTCGGCCGCCCGCAGGTAGAGCATTCCGCGCGAATAACGCCTATTATCGGACTGATAACCGTGATACTCTTTTCTTATTGAATTCACGCTTTTCAACAGCTCGTTGACGTGTTCCGGCACGTCGTAACCGATCTCGGCTTTAAGCTTCAGGTCCTCCAGCACCGGTTCCTTTATCCCTTCCAAATCGAGCTGCTCTATCATATCCAGTATCTCCCCGGCCCAGGGATAAAAACGGGAAAAACTCTGCGCTCCGCCGAGGATAGAAGGCGAGATATCCTTAGCCAGCAAATACACCAAATGCGCGGCTTCCAGCTCCGGCATGCGGGTAAACTGTTCGTTCTTCGAAACGATATGCGAAATGAATTCGTCCATGGAAAAAAACGACGGCGGGTAAAAATTCCCGCCCAGACGGCGCGCCAGTTCCTTTTTCAAGAAAAGAGCCGGGCGTTTGCCCCCGAAGACCAGGGCGGCGCCGCCGAGACCCGGGGAAGAGCCGGCGGGAAATTCCCGCAGCAGTTCATCCGCCAGGAGACCTATCATATCGTCTTCCATCCGCAGCGAGATCGTCTTATCCGCCACCGACCGCCTCCGTCTCCAGCTCATCAATATAAACTATCACTCCCGATACCTTCCTGCCGGGGTATATACCGGACGCGGCGCCGATATACTCCTTTATCTGATCCAGATACCTCTCCCGTCCGGCACGCGAACTCTTGTAATCCACCACGACGATATTATCCTTTTCTTCTATAATCCTGTCTATCCTCAGGCTGCGCCCGGAGGCGAGGACGATTTCTTTCTCGCAGTAGACTTTTCTGCCTTCGGCCGTCCCTTCGAATATCCACGCCGCAGCATCGCTTTTCAACAAAGCCAGCGCCTTTTCTCGAGCGTTCTCCACTTTCTTTTCCCCGTCCGCCAGGAACGCGCAGGCCGCGTCCAGTTCTTCGCCGGAAGAAAGACGCCCGCCGGACGAACCTACTGCCGACAATAGATAATGGAGCGTTTCTCCTTCCGCTATCGCCTCCCTGTTCTTCAATTCCTCTCCGGAAGGGAATTCCTCCCGCAGTAACTCCATCCAGCTGCCGTAACGGGGGGCCGGAAGCGGAAGATGCCCTCCGGGCAAGACCCTGTTAACACGGTATTTCACCGGGGCCCCGGCGGCGTATCCGCCCGGAGGAAACAATGTCGCCGCCGGATTGGTCTTACCGGTAAGCGGAATTATTACGTGCAGTTCGCAAACCGCCCTGGTGCAGGCGACGTAAGCGGCGCAAAGCTCGTCTCCCACCGCCCCGTAATATTCCCTTAAGCGGAGGCTTTTAAGAACGGGAGAGAAATCTACGGCTTCCTGGGAAGCCAGATGCACAAGGCGGGCGGAATCCTTACCGGCTTCGAATACGAACGACTCCGTCCCTCCGGTTCCGCGGGACCCCGTCTTGAACCTGAATTCCATGAAAGGGACTATCACCAGGGGGAACTCCAGTCCCTTCGCTTTATGTATCGTAAGCACCTTCACCGAACCGCTGGAAGGGACGCGCAGATTAAGCCTGTCCGCGGGAAGCGAAGCGAACCATTCCAGGAATATCCCGGCGGATCCGCGGCATTCAGGTTCGCTTTCTTTTATCAACTCCAGAAGTCCGCAGATAAAACCGCTCTCTTCGGAAAAATTGGCGGAGAGCGAAAAACGGGAAACGATATCCACGGTCATCTCGTAAAGCGGTATCAATCCGGCATTCTTGAAGAAAGGCTCAAACAGTTCCTTCCAGGCCCGCGGGAATTCCTTCTGAAATTCGCGGTAATAATACAGCCCCCCTGAGCGACGATCGCGCTCCCCGGCAAGACGGAAAAAGAAATCGTGAAGAGAATCAGCCGGGATGTCTGAAGCCGCCGGGAATATCCTGCCGAGAAGAAAAGATGCGAAAGAAAGATTGTCGAGCGGCGAGTCGAGGAACGCCAGCAGCGAAACAATCTCCTTGACCAGGGCGTTGTCTCGGATATTCATGGTCTTTTCCGACTCAACCGGTATTCCCCTCTCCAGCAGGCTTGCGGTGATCCGGCCGGCTTCGCTGTTGGAACGGCAGAGTACCGCCATATCTTCGAAATCGAATCTTCCTGATTCGCGCGCTTCCCCTATTATCTCCGCTGTCCTGACGCATATATTCTCCCGGCAAGCGTCTTTATCATCTCCGCATTCCTCGCGGATAGAGACATATCCAGGGGGGACTTCCGGCCCGGCCGAAGCCTGCTGTCCGGCATTGGCGAATATGTCCAACACCGTTTCCGCCTGCGGCACTCCCCCCGTCTCCTGCGGGGAAAGCGCGGACAAGAATTTCTCGAGATTGGCTCGCGAAAAGACGTGATTATTGAACTCCACTATGACACGGCCGCTGCGATAGTTGCGGTCAAGGACATCGGGGGATACATTGAAGCGGGATAATGAAAGAGGAACAGCCTGCATCAACGAGGTGTCGCCGCCCCGGAAACGGTATATTCCCTGTTTTCTGTCCCCGACCAGAAAAAGAGAACCCCCGTTGGCCAACGCCTCCTCCGCCATAGGCAGCAGATTCTGCCACTGGATGACGCTGGTATCCTGGAATTCATCTATAAGGAAATGCCGGTAACGGGTGGCAAGTCGGTAATACAATTCCGGGACGTCGACGTTACCTTCTTCCCATAACAGATGAAGCCGGCTGTTCAGTTCATGAAGGAACAGGACGTTCTCCTTCCTGGACAAAGACGACAGGTTCTTTCTTACACCTTCGAAGATATCCACGTAACAATTAAACCGCGAATAAGCGGACCACTCGCAATACTCCGATATCTCCTTCTTTATCCTGTCCCAGAGCGCCTCGGCCTCCGCCGGTGCGCGTTCTCCCTTTCGCATCTTTAATTCTTCCTTGGAGAAAGGCTTCCAGAATCTCTCCATCTTCGACTGGTCCGCCTCGGGGGTCAATTTTTCCATGAACGTCCGCCAGGTGGACATATTGATCCCTTCGGGAAGCAGCGGCTTCAATTCCAGCATCAGGGAAAAGATATCCCCGCGCTTCTTGATCAGCTCCGCCGGTTCCACGGGATATTTAGCCAGCGGAAGACCGTAGGAATTGCTCTTTTCGAACAATCCCGATATTATCGAAATTATGTCTTTTCTGGGAATCCAGCTTTTACGGTTTTCGAGATAAATATACTGCTTCAGGAAACGAAGAAAAACGTCGCGTTCCCCGCCCGGGCCTCCGGCGGCGTCCACCATCCTGTCGAAACCATAGGCGATATACCGCCTAAAGTCGTCTTTTATGCGAAAAGATGGGGAAATATCCAAACGAAAGGCGCAGCCAGAAAGCACCGCGTTTATGAAACTGTCTATCGTCTGTATCTGGAGGAAATTGTACCCGGCCAGAATGCCGTTTACGGCAGAGAAAGCGGCGGCGCGCACGTCCCCGGGAGCCTGGAGATAATCGTAAAGAGACTTCTTGCTCTTTTCGTCGCGGAAAGCGTCGAGCGCGATCCTTTTCAGCAGATCAAGGATGCGGCTCTTCATCTCAACAGCCGCTTTATTGGAGAACGTGATCGCCAAGATACTGCGCGGCGCGACCCCGGAAAGAATAAGTTTGACGTATCTGCCCGCCAGGGCGTAAGTCTTGCCTGAACCGGCCGAGGCTTCCACCACGCGCACTTCGGAAGTCTTGAATCCTCGATTTTCCATAAAATCTGTTCCGTGTTCCGGTAACCCTCTGCCGCCTCCGGGTAGACCCCGGAGCGTATACTAAAGCTCCCCGGTTTAATCCTTCGGCAAGCCCTGATAGTGGGCCTTCCGATAGACTCGAATCTTATCCTTTTAACTATTTTTTGGCCAAGGGCCGCGGACCGCCTCGATTACGCTATCCCCGGCTTGCGCGCCGGATACCCGCTCCGGCGCAGCGGCAGAGTATATGATCAGCGGAGGCATTATCCTGGATCTCTTTTTTCCAGGCAGCCCGCCTGAAATCATTTCTTTTTCTCTTGTTTCTTGATCTTCTCCCAGTTGCTGAGGATCTGCCTTGTCGAAGAAACCTTCTCGTTCCCGAAGACGTGCGGATGTCTTCTTTTTAGCTTGTTTATAAGCCCGCCTATGACGTCCTCTATATCGAAAAGCCCGTTCTTCCCCGCTATCTGAGAATAAAACATCACGTGAAGAAGCACATCTCCGAGTTCCTCTTTGATATGCTCTTTCTTCCCACCGCGCACCGCCTTTATCAACTCCACGGATTCTTCCTTGAAATGCGAAACAAGCGTGGCGAAAGTCTGCTTTTTATCCCACAGGCATCCCCGGGGGCCGTGCAGTATGTCGAATATTTGCTTAAGCTCTATGAATGCGGTCTTGCTGTTTTTCATGTTTTAATCCTCTCGCCCACTCATCTCCGCTTTATATAGTGCGCTACGGAGCAATCAAGAATAGAGATTTGATTCGTTTGAAATAAAGAATCCGGCTGCGGGGGGATGACAAGCAGTGTGTCCGCCGCCGCAGCCGGATTCAGAAACAATTTATTTCTTTTTCTTCTTGGCCGCTTTCTTCGCTGGTTTCTTCGCGGCTTTCTTAACCGCCTTCTTAGCCGGCTTTTTCTTTTTGGTGCAGCAGCATTTTGCCATGACTATACCTCCTCTCTTCTGTTGGCCTCCGGGCAGTCAACCCGGAGACATCCGTTGTTTATCGCTCTACAACAGCTAAGGATACCGTCATTTACGCAAAGGATATTTCCCGCAGGTGAACTTCTCCCCTTCCGGGCAGTAACCAAGCCCGCGGCATTTTGCACCGGCGGCGAAAAAGACCTCCGGCAGTTCGCGTCTGCAAAGTTCAAGCATGCGGTCAGCAAGCGCTTTTATCTCCCACTGCGCGCGCGAACAACAGCGTAGCCGAAAGAAATGCAGCAGCTCGCGGCAATTCATAGTCACGACTATTTTGGTTTCCGCCGCCTGGGGCAAAACGAAACGCGCGTCTTCATTGGCTTTCTCAGCGGAAACCCCCGAAGCCCTGATGGCCTCTCTCAATCTGTTATAACTTCGCTGTATCGCCCCCATCACCGAAACGAACTCTTGCTTCAACACCCGGTCGTTCGCGATCGCCGGCGGGACGACGTAATCAAACGAATCTTCCTTCACGTAACGCTGGCTCTGTTGGGAATAAGAAGCGAGCCGGTGGCGGACCAGCTGGTGCGTCAACGCCCGGGAAACCCCTTCGACGGCAAAGGTGAACTTCGCGTGCTCCAGGGGGCTGTCGTGCCCGGAAGCGACTATCTTTCTGACGAACTGCGACTTCTTGCTTCCGTCGACGGCTGCCCGCATAATCGACCCGGAGAATTCCTCCGAATAACACTGCCGGCACGCCGCGTATATCAGATCCAGGGCATTGCGGGTAACCTCCAGGACTACGACGTTAAGCTTTGCCTGCGACACTATATCTCCATACCGGCCGGGATGGCCGTGTTTTTCGGAACTATTATTATTCCGTTGCGAATCACGCAGAATTCGTTCTCGAACTCGCTCACCTGCCTGTCGTTTATCAATTTAACCCCGTCGCCCATCATAACGTTCTTGTCTACTATAGCCTTTTTGATTATACAGCCGCGGCCTATGGCCGGGACCGGAATATCCAGCCTTTGTTCGCCGTCACCGGTATACAAGCCGTAATAATCATTCCCCATCAATATGGAATCCTCGATGACCGCGCCGCTGCCGATCCTGCTGCGAAGCCCCACTATGGAACGGATTATCCTGGCGCTCTCTATCAGAGCGCCGTCGGCTATGCTGGAGCTCTCCACTGCGCTGTCCGTTATCCTGGAACAAGGCAGGTAACGGGGCCTGGTGAAAAACGGCCATCCTTCGTTGAAAAGGTCGAGCGGCGGATCCGTGCGGGTGAACGCCAGGTTCTCCTCGTAGAAAGAACCAATCGAACCTATGTCTTTCCAGTATCCGTCGTGCAGGAAGGCGTGCACCTGTTTGGTCTGGAGCGCCGCCGGTATAATCTCCCTGCCGAAATCCACCGCCTTGCTGCCGAAGAGCAGATCGAAAAGAATGTCCTTGTTGAAAAGATATATGCCCATCGACGCCGGATACTTGCCGCCGGGGACACGCAGACGCGCGATATCGGAACCCGCGGCAGGTTTCTCTACGAACTCCCGTATGCCCAGGCTGCCGTCCATCCCCATTATCCCCAGCTCCGGCGTCTCCTCTTCCGGCACCAGGTTGCAGGCCACGGTGATCTCGCTGTTCTTCTCCATATGCCTGCGCAGCAATCCCTGGAAATTCAGCTTGTACAGCTGGTCTCCGGAAAGTATCAAAATATATTTTACCGACGGATCGTTGAAATGCCTGAATGATTTACGCACTGCGTCGGCCGACCCCTGGAACCAGTCGGCGTGCTCCATCGACTGTTCCGCCGCTATTATCTCCACGAAACTTTCGGAAAAGAGGTCGAAACGGTAGGCCCTGGTTATGTGCTTATTAAGAGATTCGGAATTGAATTGGGTCAGTATGAATATCTTCCTGAGACCGGAATTAAGACAGTTGCTTACCGGCACGTCGATAAGCCTGTATTTACCGGCCACGGGGACTGCCGGTTTGGCGCGGTATTTGGTAAGGGGATAGAGCCTGGTCCCTCTGCCGCCTCCGAGTATCACGCAAAGCACGTCTTTCATACAATGACCGCCTTATTGTGCCCGTCAACTGCCGTTAACTTCGTTCCCCGGCCGTCTGCTCTTCTCCCGCGGGATTCTTCGGGAATTCTCCCCGCAGTGCTTTCTCCGCAAGTTCCTTGACCGAAGGGCTGAAATCCGCCGAGACTATCCATTCCAGATATTTCCTGTCTTCCCTAACCAGATCTTCCAGGCTGTATTTCCTCGCGTATTTGCCGAACATAATGTAAAGCTTGCCGTTCCACCATCTGAATCTGCGTTCTTCGTCGTAGAACTCCGGCTTCGGCTTATAATCGAACTTGCCGAGCTCTTCTATACCGGAACCCTCGCCTATATACCTTGAGGCCTGGGAAACGAGGACCTCCAGGCAAGCGCGGGAATCGGCAAGCGCCGAATGCGCGTCTTTCAGCGTCTTACCGCAGTAAAACCTGTAAGCCGCGGAGAGATCCCGTTTTTCGTTAAGATGATATATCTTCTTGGCGTCGTATATCCGGCGACCTTGCGCAGAAAATTTATACCCGCAGGAATTAAGCTCCTTTCCCAGCAGCGGCAGGTCAAAGGCCTCTATGTTGAACCCGGCCAGATCCGCGTCGCCGAGGAAAGCGCTGACCTCGCCCGCGATCTCGCCGAAAGCCGGCGCCTCTTTAACTGCGTCGTTATCTATACCGGTCAACTCGGTCACCGCCGGCGGAATGCTCATCCCGGGATTCACCCGTTTGCCGTAAACCTGTTCTTCTCCGGAAGGAAAACTTTTTATCATGGCGATCTCGATAATCCTGTCTTTCTCTATCCACGTTCCGGTGGTTTCCAGGTCGAGAGTAATGAGTTCCTTGGAAAGTTTCATGCGGCCTCTTAATAGTAAGCGCTTCCCCGACTTCACAAAACACAGCAGCAAACTGTTTGCGGATTCCGTTTTAAAAGCCGGGGATTTCTACGGTTTGATTAAAAAACAAATCTATATAATTTACTATACCATCCATCTCGATTTTAGTAAACGCAATTTTATTTTTTGGATTTTTTGGAGATTTTTAGAATTCCGGGGACACGATACTTAATCCGATAACGGCTGCGGTAACCAGCGAAGTTCGTTCTGTCTTTCTTCCCGAACGGATAGCTCCAATCTTTCCTTCGAATGAATAACACCAATCTTTCCTCCCCTTGATGGGGAGGATTAAGGAGGGGTGGGTGCGCTGTTAAATACAGCGCACAGAGGAATCGAAAATCAGCATTGCATAATCCAAAGCTCAATGGAGCTTGCCCTGAGCTTGTCGAAGGGGTCAAATTTCTACCAGAACCCAACCAATCTTTCCTCCCCTCGATGGGGAGGATTAAGGAGGGGTGGGTGCGCTGTTAAATACAGCGCACAGAGGAATCGAGAGTCGAGATTCGATCCGATGGAGATTCTCGATTATCAGAAGCTTGTGTGTCAATATAATGAAGTTCCCCGGGCTGTGAAAGCCGGGGATTTCTGCGGTTTGAGTGGAGCCCCTCGGGCTAAAGCCCGCGGCTCCTTCTATTTTCCGGCGAAGCCAATGCTTCGCCGGTACACAGCGTTTATTCGGCTGGTTGCTTATTCCGG
>JBAZDY010000035.1:0-14706 GCA_041654215.1 Candidatus Omnitrophota bacterium | reverse complement strand
ATGGCCCGTGGAGGCAAAAAAGGGGGTAGCCCCAAGAAAATTGCCAAGACCGGCATCAAGAGAGAAGTAGGCGTCCTGTATTTCGTCGATAAGGACGGCGACGTCTCTTGCGCCAAGATGGTCAGAGGCGGCACCAAGAAGAAGGCCGCAAAGAAGTCTGCCAAGAAATCGGCAAAGAAAGGCGGAAAAAAAGGCGGTAAGAAAAAGAGATAAGCCGTCTCCAACGTAATAAAACGCGCACCGCCGCCCGGGGGAAAACCCTTTGTGGCGGTGCGCGTTCTTTACAGCTCATATACAGGCTGCCCGGCGGCCTTCATTAGAAAATGATACACGGCATACAATTCAATTCTCTTTACGCGGGGATTACCGCATGACCGCATACGGCTCACTGCCGTTATTCCCCGAAGGGTCCTATTATGGAAGACCGGATAATAATCAGCGGAGCGCGCGAGCACAATCTTAAGAACGTCAGCCTTTCTATCCCTAAAAATAAACTCGTGGTTTTTACAGGACTGTCCGGATCCGGAAAGTCCAGTCTCGCTTTCGATACTATCTACGCCGAAGGCCAGCGCAGGTATGTCGAAAGCCTTTCGGCATACGCCCGTCTATTCCTGGAACAGTTGCAGAAGCCGGAGGTGGACGACATCCGCGGATTGTCTCCGGCCATAGCCATCGAACAGAAGAGCGCGTCGCGGAATCCCCGTTCGACCGTAGGCACCCAGACGGAAATATACGATTATCTGCGCGTATTGTTTGCCCGCGCCGGAAGAGTGCATTGTTACAAATGCGGCAGGTTGATAAGCAGCCGGTCGGTGCAGGAAATAGTAAAGACGCTCCTTTCTTCTTCGCGCGGGGAAGAGATTCATATCCTTGCTCCGGTGGTAAGAGGAAAGAAAGGCGCGCATAAGGAAGTGCTGGAGAGGGTGCGCAAGTCCGGCTTTTCCAGGCTCAGGGTTGACGGTAAGATATATGAGGCCCCTTTCTCCGTGCGGATGGACAGATACAAACTGCATACTATAGAAGTCGTAGTCGACCGTCTGAATGTCGGGCAGGAAAGCTCCGCCCGACTCACGGATTCGCTGGAGACGGCTTTCAAGATCGGTAATGGAGTCCTCATCATCTACCGGCCGGACGGAGGAAAAGAAGATCTTTACAGCCGGCACTACGCCTGCGTTCACTGCGGCATCAGCTATCAGGAGATGGAACCGAGGACTTTTTCTTTCAATTCGCCCTACGGGGCCTGCCCGGACTGCAATGGTCTGGGTATTAAGCTCGAATTCGATCCGGGTCTCATAATCCCGGACCAGGGCAAATCCATAGAGGACGGCGCGATAGAGGTATGGAAAAGGGGAGGCAGGGGATATATTCTTTATTACCGCTGGCTGCTGCGAGAGCTTTCCTCCGCCATGGGCTTCAGTCTGAAAACACCTTTCAACAAGCTTCCGCGGGGAGTGCGTAAAGCGCTGCTTTACGGTACGGAAGTCCGCGTGGGCGGCAAGCCTTTCGAAGGTATCATCCCGCATCTCACGAGGCTGTTTTCAAAAAGCGACAGCGATTATCTTAAAGAGGAGATATCTCGTTTTATGTCCAGCCAGCCCTGCCCGGCATGCGGCGGGGCGCGGCTTAAGAAAGAGAGTCTGTCCGTGTCGGTCGGGGGGATGAACATCAGCGGGGTATGCAGTCTGACGGTCAGGGAAGCACGTGATTTTTTCTCCCGGCTGGAACTCGGGAAACAGGAAAAAACCATCGCCGCGCAGCCGCTCAAGGAGATTATGAAACGCCTGCAGTTCTGCGTGGACGTCGGGCTGGATTATTTGACCCTCGAGCGCAAGAGTTCCACGCTTTCCGGCGGCGAGGCCCAGCGGATAAGGCTTGCCACTCAGGTCGGCTCCGGACTGACAGGCGTGTTATACGTGCTTGACGAACCGAGCATAGGTCTGCATCAGCGGGACAACGCCAAACTGCTGGCGACCCTTTGTTCCCTGAGGGACCTCGGCAACACCCTGGTGGTCGTCGAGCATGATGAGGCAACCATCCGCGCGGCTGATTATCTCGTGGATCTCGGCCCGGGAGCGGGCAGAGAGGGAGGCGGCGTGGTTTTCGCCGGTACCCCCGGCGAACTGCTCGAACGGGGAGATTCGTTAACCGCGCGTTACCTGCGCGGCGAAATGTCCATTCCCTGTCCGCCGGAACGCAGGAAGTTGTCCCCGGGCAAATGCCTGCGAGTGAAGGGAGCGCGCGAGCACAATCTGAGGAATATAGACGTGGACTTTCCTTTGGGCGTCTTCATCTGCCTGACCGGCGTTTCCGGTTCCGGTAAATCGACATTGGTGGAGGATATCCTTTACCGGGGGCTGGCCGCGGCGTTTCACGGGGCAAAAGAACGCCCGGGAGCTCATAAAGGGATTTACGGGATGGGGCAGATCGATAAGGTCGTGGTGGTGGACCAGGCCCCGATCGGCAGGACGCCGAGGTCCAATCCCTGTACTTACACCGGGGTCTTTGACGACATCCGGACGCTTTTCAGCAGCCTTCCGGAGGCGCGTATGCGGGGATACCGGCCCGGGAGATTCTCTTTCAACGTGGCCGGGGGACGCTGCGAGGCCTGTTCCGGGGACGGGGTTAAAAAGATAGAAATGCATTTTCTGCCGGACGTATATCTGAAATGCGACGTCTGCGGCGGCAAGCGGTTCAACGAAGCCACCCTGGCCGTAAGGTACAAAGGTAAATCCATAGCCGACGTGTTGGAAATGACGGTGGAGGAAGCGCTGGATTTCTTTTCCAGCATACCACGTATAAGGAACGTGCTTAATACTCTTCATGAGGTGGGGCTGGGGTATATACATCTCGGACAATCCGCCACTACCCTCTCCGGAGGAGAGGCGCAGCGTATGAAGCTGTCCGCGGAACTGAGCAAGAAAGCCACCGGCAGGACTTTTTATATACTGGACGAACCCACCACCGGTCTGCATTTTGCCGACGTAGCCAGGCTGGTCGCGGTGCTGCAGAAGCTGGTGGAGATGGGGAATACCGTGCTGGTAGTGGAACATAATCTTGACGTTATAAAGAATGCGGATTATATAATAGATCTGGGGCCGGAAGGAGGGGATGGAGGAGGGGATGTCGTGGCCTGCGGGACCCCGGAAGAGATCGCGGCCAATCCCCGTTCGCATACCGGGATTTTTCTGCGCAGGATATTGCCGGGTTAATCAAATCGCAGAAATCCCCGGCTTTCAAGGCGGATGAGATAATCGGAATAGCACCTCGCCTTAATGGAGAGGCAGGTGTTCACTGATGTGAGAATGCGGCGCAGACTTGCCCTTGTGTGGAATCGGGCAAGTGTTCCCCTGTGGGAAAATACCAAGGGGATTTTCCCGGTATCTTACGACACGTTGTTAATCGAGAAAGAAACCCCGGGCTTTATTGAAAGCGCTCAAAAAGGTGATGATAACATGTTGAACAAGTATGTAACGCCGGGATGCGTCGTATTCCTGTTCGCGGCCGCGGCGCTGCTTTCTCCAGTCCTGCAACTAAGGGCCTATCCGCAGCCGAAGGCGGCGGATAGCAGGGAGACGGAAGCCTTCTATGTGGCGCGCAAGGCGTTCGACGACGGTTTCTACGACGTCTGCCTGAATCTGCTTTCCCGGTTCAGCCAGAATTACCCTTTTTCCTCCAGGAAGGCGGAGGCCGAGCTGCTTTCCGGGCAGTGCCTTTTTTTTCAGGGAAAATACCAGGACGCCCTTTCCGTTCTCGACACCCTGTTATCCAATCCGCAGTTGTCCGGCCCGGTGGAGGACGCCCTCTTTTACTGGATCGGCGAGACGCATTTTAAAAGCAAGAACTTCCTGAAGGCGCGGGAATATTACCGCAAGGTGTCTGATAAATTCCAGTCGTCCAGGTATTATCCGGCTTCGCTGTATTCGCTTGGATGGTGTTCTTTCGAGGAAGGTAGATTCGAAGAAGCCTTTGAACAATTTACGGCGGTCTCCCGGTTGCCTTCAGCGGACATGGTTACGAGAAGCGAAGCGGCTTTTAAAGCCCTCGAATGTTTGTATAACCTGCGTGATTACCGTTCTCTTAGCGAAGCTGTGATCGCCTGGCGCAAGAATTACCCGGCGGACGAGCGGAAGAAAGCTTATCTTGATTATTACGCCGCCGAGGCGGATTATTACACGGGTAAATATGCCGAAGCCTGTTCGGCCTATTCGGCGGTGTTTTCGCAACACGCGCCGGCGCAGATGCAGGCGTTGGCCAACCTCGGCTGCGGATGGGCTTATCTGAAAATGAAAAACGCGGAGAAGGCCCGGGAGATGTTCTCTTCGGTGAGAGTCGAGGAGCTCGACGGGCCGAATACCGAGATCCTTCTTCTGGGCAAAGCGGCGCTGGCCGCCGAATGCGGGGATAACGGCGGCGCGTTGAACATTTACGGGGAGCTGCTGGCCAGGTCGTCCGACCGGAACGTGAAAGCGCAGGCCTGTTTGGGAAAAGGAGATGCTCTTTACGCCCTGTCCCGTTTCGGCGAAGCCGTTTCCGCCTACGAAGAAGGTTTGAAGGAATACGGCGGCGCAGTCCAGTCGGAGATAAAGGACAAGTTTCAATACGGCCTGGCCTGGTCGCTGTTGAAAGAGGGGGAGTTCAGGCGGGCTATCGGGGCGTTCAGCAGTATAGCCGCCGCCAGCAGCGACAATCTGGTCAAAGTGGGAGCGCTTTGCCAGGTGGGAGACGCTTACCAGGACTCGGGAGAATATATGAAGGCCTTCGATACTTACCGCAGGATATTGAAGGAATACCCCGACAGCGTATATAACGATTACGTGCGTTACCAGTCCGGGCTGGCGCTGATGAAAGTCTCCGATTATGAGGGAGCGGTGACCGCTTTAAAAACGGCGAAAAACGATTATCCTTCTTCCACCCTGCGGGACGAAATATCCTACGCCTTGGGACTGGCTTATTTCCAGAAAGAGGATTATCTGCCGGCCGCAGAGACGCTGCGCGTTTTCTTGAACGCTTTCCGGGAAAGCGGCATACGGCAGGATGCCTTGTATCTGTTGGCCTCGGCGCTGTTTAACCAGGGAAAATACAGGGAGGCGCAGGATATCTTCCGTGAAATAATCAAGCAATATTCTTCCGATGCCGTTCTCGTGCAGAAATGCGAATACGAGATAGCGGATTGTTTTTACCAGATGGGCGACGAGAAAGAAGCCATGGCGCGTTTCAATACGCTGCGTTCGAAATATCCGGATTCCACCCTCACCCCGGAGGTGATCTGGTGGCTGGGGGAATATTATTACCGCCACGGCGACGCGGTAATGGCCAGGAGGTATTTCAGCACGCTGGCTTCGGATTTCTCTTCAAGCAGCCTCGCTCCCGCGGCTTATTATTATATCGGCGCCATAGACGAGGAAGAAGGCAGGGATGAACAGGCGATAGAAAGTTTCAAAAAGCTTATGGATAAAGGGAAATCGGACATGGCCGGAAACGCTTCCGTTGCCGTTGCCGATATATACGCCAAACAGGGAAAGGCCGCCGAAGCGATGAGTTTATATAAAAAGATACTCGCCGATTATCCGCATATGGCCGGACTGGTTTTGCCGCGCATCGGCGATCTTTACCTTCTTGAAGGCAATAAAGAAGAAGCCGTTTCCAGTTACCGGCAGGCGTTGAAGTGCGTCTCTTCCAAAGAAATGCCGGAGATACATTTCAAGCTCGCCGACATACTGCAGGCCGAAGGGCGAGAAGAGGATGCCGCCGGGGAATTCATGAGGATATACGCGCTTTATCCGGACAGCGCGGTGTTCCTCAAGGCCCTTCTGCGCGTAGCCGGTATCTATGAAAAAACGGCGAATTTCGCAGAAGCGCGCAAAATATACGAAAAAATAAGCGCGATGCCGGTGCCGGAAGCGAAATACGCAGTGGAACGACTGGAGATTCTGGCGGCGGAGGAGAAGAAAGGAAAGACTGAAAAATGAGTGCGTGGGAATTGTTCTTTTCCGGCGGCCCTTTGATGTGGCCGATCCTGTTCTGTTCGGTAACGGCGTTCGCGATAATCATCATAAAGTTCAGGCAGCTGCGGTCCATGCGCAGAGCCAACGAGCGTCTGCTTTCAGCGGTATCGGAGAATATAAAGCATAACCGCATTAAAGAAGCTCTCGAGATTTGCGAGGCATCCTCTGCGCCGGCCGCCTCGATCCTCAAGGCGGGTATATTGAAATTCGACAGGAACAGGCAGGAGGTGAAGGAAACGATGGAGAATGCCGCGCGCTACGAGATCCCCAGGCTGGAATCCTGTCTGCCGCTGCTGTCCGCGGTTTTCCAGTTGGCGCCTTTGCTTGGGATGCTGGGGACGGTGGCCGGGATGATATACTGTTTTCACGCCGTACATTTACGTGCCGTTGCCCTGGAGCCTTTCTATCCGGCTGAATTGTATGCGGGTATCTGGCAGGCCCTGGTCTGTACCGCGGCCGGCATCGGGACTGCGGTCCCCGCTTTTCTCGCTTATAACTATTTCGTTTCTGCCGTCAACGTCCAGGTGCTGGAAATGGAAAAGGCCGCCGATAATCTTGTGGAACTGCTTTTCGGCTGAAACGGGAACGCGGCTTCGCGGGAGGGTAAAAGCTTGAATTTTCACAGGTTCATCAGGAATGCCGTATATAAGAAGCCTTGGGCGGGGAGCGTGATTTCCGTTCCTTTAATAAATATTTTCTTTCTTCTTTTGATTTTTTTCGTTTGCGCTTCCGGAGATTTTTGCCGGCTTCCGCTCGTACTGAATCCTCTGCCGGCAGAGAGTTATCGTGAATCCGGCCGGGCTTTTAACGAGCTTATCGTGCGCGGGGAAGAGAGTATGCTGTTGAACGGCAGGCCGGTCCCGCCTGATCGTATCGCTGAAAGGCTGGCGGCTTCTTTCGCGGGAGAAAAAGTGCTGGTGATAAAGGTTTCCGGCGAGGTCCCGGTCTCCCTGCTTGCCGGCGTCTGGAACAAGTGCCGCCGGGCCGGGGCGGAACGGATAAATATCCTTACGGAGCATTAGACTATGCGTCTTCGGGAAATCTGTCCGGTAACTTTCATTTCTCTGGCTGTTCACCTGATCGCATTGAGTCTTTTTTCCGTTTCTTTCCTTTATACCGGGAGCCGGGCCCGGCAGAACGGATATCCTTATCTTTTCTTCGGCGCCGGGCTGATGGAGCATCACGACCTCGACGGGGCTGCGCCGGCGGGCGATCCGGCTGTCCGGTCCCCGGCGGCGAAGTTGAAATTCCGCGTGCCTTGCCCGGCCGGACCAGCGGGGAACCGGCTTCGGTTTTTCCCGGACAGAAACTCCTTGTTTTCCGCGGCGCCGTCCATGGCGGCCGATAAGGTCTCCGCCGTCCTTCCGCCAGACGCCGCCGTTTTTCGCAGGGCGGAGAACAAACCGCTTTCCATGTATCCACTGCTTCCGGCCTATTTCCCTTTGTATTTCAAGGACAGGGAAAAAGCGCACATAGAGTTATCTTTCAGGATAGCCCCTTCCGCCGGCGGAAGGGCTGAGTGCATTGAAGTGAAAAGGAAAACTTCCTGCGGTAATCTTGAAGCGGATTTGATAGCGCTTCGGCAGATCGCATATTACCTCTTTTTGCAACGCCGGTATTTTCAGGGCGGCAGGTGGCATAACGTGGAGGTGGATTTCTCTCCTTCCAATGTTGAACGTTGACTTTTCTTGGGCGCTTGGCGCCGTCATGCTGGCAGTCACGGCTGCCGCCGCGGCCGCGTTCCTGTCGTTGCGCGAAGGCAGGGGGAAGAGCGGTTTGTCACTGGACGCCCGCCACGTCTGGCTTTGTGCGATATGCACGCATATTTATATCAATACAAAGGACGATAAAATTTCGGTTTGTCCGCGCTGCGGCAGTTACAACAGCAGGGACTCGGCCGCGAGACGTCCGGAAAAAAGTTGACCACCGCTTTGATTGCGCTTATAATATCTCCGGAAAGTTAATGACCCGGTTTTTATACGGCGGGACATAAAAAGATCAACCAGGGAGGGGAGAATGATCATCGAGATAGGCATAGTGGCGGGAGAGATATGGCATTATCTGGACCAGCACGGGGATGTCAGTTTGTCCGTTCTTGCCCGCGGACTGGACAGATCGAGAGACAATCTCTTGCTCAGCCTGGGATGGCTGGCTCGGGAAGGGCACGTTATCCTGCAGAAGACAGGGGATGATTTTTCCATAACGCTGCGCAAGAATCTTTAGAATATATGAGACGTTCCGGAGGGATGGTCCTTTTCGTGGTTCTGGGCGTGATCATTTTCGCGGTCATCCTGGGCAGCGTAGTGCTCAACATCGTGCTCAGTAATACGGCTCTTTCCAGGAAACATGTCGGCCGCGTCCAGGCCTATTACGCGGCCCTCGCCGGGATGAATTACGGATACGAGCGCCTCAGCCGCAACGATGACTCCACCAATTGGCCGATGCCGGCGTCGGGGACGCATTACACGAATTATATCTGCAACAGCAGTTTTCACCCATGCCCCGGTTACGTGGTAAACGATGAGACCCTTGTCAGGGGGATCCGACAGATAGCGATTACCGTAAGCGAAAGGAGTGATTCCGCCTGCATATCTCATTCCCCTCCCGTCGGGGTGGACGCCTGTATTATGGCGAGAGTGACTTATGAGCCCAGTGAAGAAGATCCGACTCCGTAGCTGCGGGACGGACAGCGTTTTTGGGTCCTTGTCCGTATTAAGCGAGTAAAATCCGGTAAAATTATATAAAAACAGTTGACAGGAATGAAAAAGATTATAAGATGGGATACAAAGCGATAAATTAGATGTTTTACCGCTTTGCGGCGCCGGAGAAAATCGAGAAATAAACCCCGGGCGCATGTCCAAAGCAGTTCGACAGGCTCACTGCCAAGGCATTGTCGAAGGATCAGCCTGGGGAGCTGCATTAACTGAGCAAAAACGCAACAGAAAGGCCGGCTAAAACATATGTCCCGCTTGATCGATGTCGATGATCTGGCGTCTTACCTGAAATTGGGAAAGCAGACGATTTATAATTGGCTGCACCAGGGTAAGATTTCCGGTATCAAAGTAGGAGGCGTTTGGAGATTCGACCGCCGGGAAGTGGATACCTGGTTGAGAAACCATAAAAAACAATCCGTGAGTTCGGGCAAAGAATTGAAAGCCGGAGATAAATAATGAGTTGGAAAAAACCTTCGGGTTCTCTGGGGATATATTTCGGCGGTCAGGTCGTCAATGCCGTTGAAGTGGACAACAAGAAGGTAGTCACTTCAATAAGTATCCCCATGAAGGTCCCTGTCGCCGCCGACTCCCAGGAAAAGAATAAAGAAGAAGCCGCGCTTCTGGCGCTGCTGACGAGCGAATTCAAAAAAATAAAGTCGCCTTCCACCTCCGCCGTGCTCTCGCTGCCCGGAAAAGATTTCATCATCCGCACCTTTGAACTGCCGGTTATGCCCCAGGACGAGCTCAACAGCGCCGTCGCTTTCGAGGCCAAGAAATATATCCCCTTCAAACTCGAGGAATTGATGTTCGATTTTCACGTTCAGCTTGACAGGATCAACCGCAGGAATATGGTACTGTTCGCCGCCATAAAGCGCGACGTGTTCACCAGATACCAGTTTCTTCTTAACCAGTCCGGCATAAAAATTGGCGCCGTGGAGTATTCCGCTTTCAGCGTGTTGAGATTGCTGAACCTTTTGCGCGTGAACGACAGGGGTATCATAGGCCTTTTTAACGTGGACCTGAGCGCGGAAGACGAGGTGGATTTCCTGGTGCTGGATAACGGGTATCCATTGTTCAGCCGCGATATCCCGCTTACCATGCGCGGCGGAGCGGATGTCTCCAGGCAGGAGAACGGGAACAGCGAGCAGTTGATAGAAAAATTCAAAACGGAAATACGGATATCCGCCGATTATTACCAGAGAAAATTTCCCCTAAAGCGTATAGAAAAGGTCTATTTTATCTCCGGCAGCAATTACCGCCCGATACTCGAAGAATTCGTTAAGGAGATCGGGTTTCCTTTGGATTTTATAGACGTCACCAAATACGCCGCTGAGATAGGAACGGTCTTGAACCTGGGGCTGTTGAGGAGTTACGGCGCGGCGTTATCGGGCATCTTGAAGACCAACTTCAAACTTGACGTGGTAAATCCGCGGCAGAGGATCATGTCCGTGAAAAAGCCTCACGGCAAGGGAGGGGTAGCCGCCGGGGTCGGGAACCTTGCCGCCGACATCAAGATCAATCCCAAGACGGTGGTCGTGGGGTTGTTGATCTGCGCCCTCGCTTTTCTTATAGGATTATACCGTCTCAAACCGGTGGAACAGGAATTTGCCAATATCATCAGCATGCGGCCTTCCGTGACTTCCGTCTCCGTGGATCTCAGCCCGGACGAGTTGACTACCATAAACGATTCCTATAGAAAAAGGCTCAAGGATCTCGAGGCGCTGATAAAGAAACAGCTTTATATAACCGGACTGCTCGACGGCATACCTCGCTCGCTGCCGGACGGCGTATGGCTCAAGGAGTTGATTTTCAAGAAAGACGATACGAACGCCGAACTGCTCTTGCGCGGGATAGCTTACGCGGGCGATAACGAGACGGAAATGAACCTGGTGAATTCTTTTCTCAATAATCTGCGGGGGCTTCCGGTGTTCGGCGATTACTTCAAGGATATGAGCATCACTTCTGTCGAACAGAACAAGACCGGCAGTTCGATGATGACCGATTTCGAGATAAACTGCAAGGGCGTAAAATCGCAGGTGGCTAAATGAATACTTTAAATACCGCGGAACTTCTGCAAAAGCACAAAAGCAAAGTGATCAACGCCGCCGTGCTGTTCTTCGCGTTGATAGTGGCCAACAACGTGTACGGCATTTACGCCAAGAAGATTGAGGCGTTGAAGATCCAGAAAGAGAACGAGATAAAGAAAAACGAGATACTTAACGTTATCAGCCAGTCGGAGAAGAAGATAAACGCGTATAAGCAGCTCATCAATTCCAAGGATCTCAACGCGGTGCTGAATACCATCAGCAACCTTGCCAAGGATTTCTCGGTCTCCATCATTTCCGTGAGACCCCGCGGCGATGTGGATTATTCCGCATACACGCGGTATGGCTACGAGTTGACCGTCCTTGCCAGGGATTATCATTCTTTAGGCAAGTTTGTCAGCAAGCTGGAGGAATCTCCGGAGATATTCATGGTCTATACTCTTTCTATCCAGCCCGCCGACAAGCAGCAGGAAGACCAGAACGAAGAGGGCGGAAGCGAGGATAAGGGCAGAAGGCTGAAAGCGGAGCTTGTAATCAACACGGTCTGGGTCAAGAACCTGCAGAAATGAAGCTCCGGCGGATATCCTTGGATTGCGTGGCGGCAGATTACGGAACGGATTATCGAGCGGCTTCGACGCGTAAACGGGAGAACGGGAAACGCGAATGACTGTAAGAAGAAAGATAAGGATAATATTACCGGCGATTTTGATTTATCTGGCATTCGGCTGTGCGGTCTGTCTTGCCGTGCCCGGGGGAGCGGAGAGCGCTTTTACTTCCAGCCCCGCCGATGCGGAAGCAGGCAAGCAATCCTTGGTCCCGGCGCGCCCGGAAATTAAATATAAAGCCGAAGGATTGAAGGATCCGTTCAAAGGCGTAGAGCAAAAGGCCGTCAGTCCGCAGGGCGCTTTTGCCCAAACCCCGCAGGCCAGGCCTCTGCCTCCGATGACCGTGAACGGCCTGATCTGGGGCGGCGCTTTCCCGCAGGCTATCGTCAATAACAGAGTCGTCAAGATAGGCGACATGCTGGATTCCGAAGTGAAGGTGGTGGACATAACGAGAGAAGGCGTGGTCGTTTTCTTCGATTATAAAAATTATAGTCTTCCTCCTCCTGCCGTAGTTACTAATTCACAGGGGAGCGGTTCTGCAAAATAATAGGAGGGTAATCCAAATGGGGAGAATCATCGCTTTCTGTTTTCCGGCATTATTTTCTCTCTTGTTCGTTTGTAACTCCGTTTCTTTCGCCGCCGACTCGGACGGCGCCGCCGCCCAGCAGCAGGCCGGCGAAGGCGGACAGCAGAACCTTACCATATCGATGGACCTGCAGGACGTGAACCTGAAGGACGTGCTGAAGATATTCTCCATGCAGTCCGGCATGAACTTCATAGCCTCCGAGGTAGTCCAGGACAGAAAGATAACCCTTTATCTCGACAAGGTCCCGGTGCAGGACGCCATGAACAAGATTTTCAAGGCCAACAACCTTTCCTACGAATACGACAGGAGCGCCAATCTGTTCATCGTCAAGGATTGGGGGAAACCGAGCCTGGAGACGGTAACGAAAGTGTTCTATCTCAAATATGCCACGGTGGGTCTCTCCGTGATGCGCAGCGAAATAGACGACATAATGGAGGATACCGGCGCAGGCAGTTCGTCCGGATCGGGAGGCGGCTCTTCCGGCAGTTCCCGCGAGGACGCGGCCAAGGAAGGCGGCATAACCAACGCGGTCAAGAAACTGCTTTCCGAACACGGTTCCATCGTGGAGGATTACCGCACTAACAGCCTGATAATCACCGATATCCCGAGCCGTATGCAGGCGATAGCGCAGACGATCGCTTCACTCGACGTTCCGGCCCCGCAGGTGCTGATAGAGGTCGAGATGCTCGACGTCAGCAAGAATACCGTGGATAAAATGGGATTTAATTTCGGCACTAATCCTTTTACCTTGATTATCCCTTCTTCCGGGCCCACCAAGTTCTTTATGGGGAATCTGGCTAACCGCGGCGCGGGTATAAGTTCTCCGCTGGACGGCTCTGATATCATTTCTACGGCAGGGGAGGGCGTTCCTATTTCAGCCGGTTCCGTTATCTTCGGCCGGACATATTCGCAGCTGCTGGATTATCTGCGCACGCAGACCGACACGAAATACCTTGCCAGGCCGAGGATAATTACGTTGAACAACGAAACCGCAGAGATACAGATAAGCAGCAATGAATCCATAGGAGTGACCGGGACTTCTTCCAGTTCTTCCGGCGGGACTACTACCGAATCGACCGGAGACCCGGAGAGGACCAGGACAGGAGTTTCCCTGAGGGTCACGCCCCAAATCAACATCGACACGGGGGAGATCACCATGTTTCTGTATCCGAAAGTCACGGAAGCCGCTGCCGGCAATCCCCTGACCGTGGCAGGCAAGACTTATCAGTTCCGCGATCCGGAAGAGCGCTCCACCAAGACCACCGTGCGCGTCAAGGACGGGGAGACCGTGGTTATCGGCGGTCTGATCAGGAGCGAGTTCAACCAGTCCAACTCCTCGCTTCCGTTCTTCTCCGATATACCGATCATCGGGGCCTTCTTCAGGCATAAGGACAAGGCAAAGGACAAAGATCGGGAACTGCTTGTTTTTATCACTCCGCACATACTTAAAGAAGCTACTGTGGAATTCTCCCAGACCAATAAAGCGGTCCTGCCGGACAGGGAACAGAATACCGCCGCCGGGTATAACCGGCAGTCCGCGGTAAGTTCGAGTCTGAACACATTTGATAACAACAGCCGGTAATCGTATATAATGCTAAAGGAAAAATATTTAAGGTTTGGTGAACTGCTCGTCAAAGAGGGGCTCATCAGTACCAATCAACTGGAAAAGGCCATCAGCGTCCAGAGGCAGCAGGGGGGACGTCTGGGGGAGATTCTGGTTGAAATGGGTTTCATAAAAGAAGAGGACATGATGAAGGTCCTCGGCAAGCAGGCCGGCGTGCCGTATTTCGCCCTCGGCACCGGGATGCTGCATCCGGCGGTGGGGCAGGGGCTGGAGAAGATAATCTCCAGGGATTTTGCCCTAAAGAACTGCGTCCTGCCTCTTTCTCTCACCCTCAATTCTCTTTCGGTGGCCATGAGCGACGTCACCGACATCATTCTGCTGGACAACATCAAAAAACTGACCGGCTACGAGGTTAAACCGGTGCTGGCTACGAGGTCCGACATCGTCAGGGCCATAGAAGAATTCTACGGCAAAAACGCCTATTTAAAAGAGGCGATCGAAAGTTCATATTCCGTGATGTCATCCGACAGCCTGATGGAGGATGCGGCCGGTTCAGCCGGAGATGATGAGTTGAGCCTTGACCGTCTGATCGCCAGGGCTGAAGAGGCCCCGGTAGTCAAACTCGTTGACTTGATCATCAGGCAGGCTATAGAGGAACACGCTTCCGATATCCATATCGAGCCTTTCAAGGACAGGTTGAGCCTCAGGTACAGGATAGACGGCAGGCTTTACGAGATTCCGCCTCCGGCAAAGCATCTTCATTTGGCGATCGCGTCGCGCGTAAAAATATTGAGCAAACTGGACATAGCGGAAAAACGCCTGCCCCAGGACGGGGCCTTTATGGTCAAGGTAAACAATAAACCCATAGACCTGCGCGTTTCCACCGTCCCCACGATATACGGGGAAAAAGTGGTCATGCGAATACTTGACCGTTCCAGCGTGGTGCTCGACCTGGCTCAGCTTGGTTTCGGCGGCGCGCAGCTGGAGCTTATCCGTAAAGTAGTGCAGATGCCTTACGGGCTGATATTCCTGGCCGGGCCCACGGGAAGCGGAAAGACCACTACCCTTTACGCCATACTCAACGAGATAAAAAGCCCTTCCAAGAATATCGTGACGGTCGAGGATCCCGTGGAATACAAGCTTGACGGGATCAATCAGGTTCAGATCAAGCCGGATATAGGGTTGAC
>JBAZDY010000034.1:0-14809 GCA_041654215.1 Candidatus Omnitrophota bacterium | reverse complement strand
AGGAGACCTTGCGGCGCTCTTCCCTGCAGAGGGATATCTCTTTTGTCGCGGATATACCGAAACCGTAATCGGTGACGATGGCGAAATACTGCACGAAGGCCTGGGCGAAAGCGATCAGTCCGAATTTCCCCGGGCCTATTATCCGGAAAAGGTAAGGCATTATTATCACTGGTAGGACGTAGGTGATAGCCTGCAGAGAGGTAAGGGAGGCGACATTGCTCATGACCACCCTGCGTTCAGCCGGGTGGGCCATTCTGAAGGTCTTTTTTATCAGTTTAATCAGGTAAGGCATTTTCTTAAATGAATTTCCCCGGGCTTCAAGCCCGGGGAATTTCATTTTACAGTCGTCCGGTTGTTTAGTCAAGTCCGGGGACCGGGGACACGATACTTAATCAAACCGCTTATTGCCGGAAGTGGCGCGCATACTCCGAAAAAAGAAGATCGGGAGTTGAGCGTATTCCGGGAAAGAGAGAATAAGGATATACGGTGGTGAGGATAATACGGCGCTTCTGTGCTTCTTGTTTTTCCCGTCCAATGATGTTATAATCGCTGCATGATTACATTTCCCCGCGGTTTTCTCTGGGGCGCGGCGACCTCTGCATACCAGGTGGAGGGAGGCAATTCCGCGTCCGACTGGTGGCTATGGGAGAAAATGACCGGACACCGGCAATCCGGCGCGGCCTGCGATCACTACCGTCTCTATGAGCAGGACTTCGACCTGGCGCGCGGACTTTATCATAACGCGCACCGCTTTTCAGTGGAATGGAGCCGCATAGAGCCGCGCGAAGGCAGGTTCTCCCGCAAGGAACTCAAGCATTATCTGGACGTTATCCTTGCCTTGAAGGCGCGGAATATCGAGCCGGTGGTCACCCTGCACCATTTCACCAACCCGCTCTGGTTCTCCAGGTCCGGCCGCTGGGAAGAAAGCAGTTCGGTCAAGCGTTTCCTCAGGTATTGCGAAGAGGTCGTAGGGACACTGGCGAAACACGTCCATTACTGGATAACCATAAACGAACCTACCGTTTATATTTCGCACGGTTACATTCTCGGGGTCTGGCCGCCGCAGGCGCAGTCATATCTGAAGGCGGTCCGGGTCGAGGAGAACCTGGCGGAGGCGCATATCCGCGCTTACCGTCTCATTCACCGCATTTACGGAAAACAAAACCTGCCGCGGCCGGCGGTGAGCATAGCCCAAAACGTCACGGCCTTCGTGCCTTGTAAGCCGCTTCTCAAGAACCGGCTTGCCGCCGCTTTCCGGCATAAGTGGTATAATCTCGCTTTCCTGGAGAGGGCCGCGCGAGAAAAGACGCTTGATTTCATCGGGCTTAATTATTATTCCCGCCAGCTGGTGCACCTGACGGGCAGCGGTCCGGCCAACTTCGTTTTCGACGTCTGCAAAAAGACCCATCATCCGGTAAAAAAGAATTCTCTGGGATGGGATATCTATCCCAAGGGGCTTTGCGATATCCTTATGGACATTAAAAGGTACCGTCTGCCTGTGATCATTACGGAAAACGGTATCTGTACTTCCGACGACGCGCTGCGCTGGGAATACATCCGCGGGCATCTGAAAAGCGTTCACCGCGCCGTTTCCGGAGGCGTTAACGTCAAGGGGTATCTTTACTGGTCGCTGCTGGATAATTTCGAATGGGACAAAGGGTTTCGTCCGAGGTTCGGATTGATAGGCGTGGATTATAGAACGCAGAAGAGAAGGATACGCAAAAGTGCCGAAGAATTCGCTTCGGTTTGTTCGAGCGGGATCCTGAAGTAGGTGGCGTTCCTTCATCAAACCGCTTTGCCGGTCGAGGCCGGGGCCGGTCTGTAAATTACGCGCCGGCGGCGGACTTTCTGAGGCTGGAAGAAAATGGACAATAGCGAAAAGAAAACCGGTTGTTTTACCGCCTGTGATTTCCGGCAGTTGGCGGAGATCTCCGGTATATTGGTCTGGGTGACGGACAGCGACGGCAGGTATATTTATGTCAGCCGGGAGGTGTCCGATATCCTCGGGATAGAGCCCAGGGAAATCATAGGCCGCAGTGTAAAAGATTTTCTGTTTTTCGGTCCGGAGCAGGAGCACGCGGTTTCGATCGCCGCAAAACTGTCCGCTAAGGAGGCTTTTTCTCGTCTTGAGATCGAAGGCAGGCGCAAGGACGGCAGTCAGGTCTTTCTTGAAATAAGCGCTCTTCCCGTGCCGGACGATAAAGGCTGTTTTTGCGGGTTCAGCGGCATAGTCAAGGATATTACCGGATATAAACAGGCGGAAAACGGACTGCGCAGCAATCAGGAATTCATAAAATCCATAATACAGAATTCCGCCGTGGCTACCTTCGTCATTACCTCCGAACACAAGGTCATCTATTGGAATAGGGCTTGCGAAGAACTTACCGGGGTTAAAGCCTCTGAAGTGCTCGACACCAATATGCATTGGAAGGCTTTCTACAAATCGTCGCGGCCATGCGTGGCGGACATCATAATAGACGGCAGCGCCGCAGACATGGCCAGACTTTATCCTGTGCAGTCGCGTTCCGAGTTCGTAGAAGGCGGGCTGCACTCGGAGGGATGGTATATAAATCTCGGCGGCAAGGACAGGTACATCATTTTCGACGCCGCCCCGATTTTCGACGCGGACGGGAGCGTGGTGGCCGCGATCGAGACTCTGCATGACATCACGGAGAGCAAGAAGGCGCAAGAAGAGCTTGCCGAGGCGTACCGCCAGCTCAAGGTTTATCAGGCCCAGCTTATCCAGGCGGCCAAGATGGACACGGTGGGGACGCTGGCCAGCGGAGTCGCGCATGAGGTAAAAAACCCGCTGGCGGTCATCCTGCAGGGTATCGAATACCTTTCCCGCAATATACCGCTCGATAATGAAGAAAACCGTATGGTGCTGGGTTTTATAAGCGAGGCGGTCGGCCGGGCGGACAGGATAATAAAGGGACTGTTGGATTTTTCCAGCCTGACCGAGATGCGCATCGAGTCTCAGCCGCTGGAGGCGGTGATAGACAGCGCCCTGCTGCTGGTGAAGAACGCGCTGGACAGGAAAAAGGTACGGGTCGTTAAACACCTGGCGACGGATGTACCCCCGGCCATGATAGACAGGAATAAATTTGAGCAGGTACTGGTTAATCTTTTTATGAATGCCATAGAAGTCATGCCTGAACACGGGGAATTGATCATAAGAGGTTACGGGAGTTCGTCCGGAGTGGGAGAAGACGCGGGACCGGACAGCCGCGCGGCGGTGCTGGAGATAGAGGACGACGGCCCGGGGATACCGGAGGAAAATCTGGAAAAGGTTTTCGATCCGTTCTTCACCACCAAGCGCCGGAGAGGAGGCAGCGGTCTGGGGTTGTCCATAGTCCGCAACATAATAGATATGCACGGAGGCAGGATCAGCTTGAACAACAGGGTCGGTTCGCGCGGTGTAATAGTTCAAATGGTGCTGGTAGTTTGATCCAACCGCAGAAATCCCCGGCTTTCAAGGCGGATGAGATAATCGGAATAGCACCTTGGCTAATTGGAATAACACTTTGCCTTTGTGTGGAATGGGGCAAGTGTTCACTCGTGTGAAAGTGTTTACCTGTGTGACACCTTGGCTAATTGGAATAACACTTTGCCTTTGTGTGGAATGGGGCAAGTGTTCACTCGTGTGAAAGTGTTCACCTGTGTGAAAATGCCGAAGGAATTTCTCCGGTATCTTACGATACGGGGTTAATCGAAAAAGAAACCCCGGGCTTCAAGCCCGGGAAGCTTCATTCAAAACGCGGGAGGGCAAGGTGTCTAAAAAAGTGCTTTTGATCGACGATGAAATGGCTTTTACTCAACTGGTTAAACTCAACCTGGAGAAGACCGGGAAATACGAAGTGCGGGTGGAAAATCAGGGCGCAATGGGGTTGTCTTCGGCCATACAATTCAAACCCGACGTGATATTGCTGGACATCGTGATGCCGGATACGGACGGTTCCGATGTGGCCATGCAGTTATCCGAGAACAGCATGACCAGGGATATCCCGATAGTCTTTCTGACCGCGATAGTGGAAAAAGAGGAGGTTGACGATAACGATAATATGATCGGCGGCAGGAAATTCCTTGCGAAACCGGTGAATCTGGCGGAATTGATGAGGTGCATAGATTCGTCTGTTAAATGACGGATTACCGCAGCTTACCGCGGCGCGGCGGGTAAGCATTGACAAATGCCCGAGGGGAACTATAATACATAAAGAGTTAATCAATAACCGGCGGCCCGCGTTGGAAGGAATAAATCCGGGACCTTAAAAAACGGGACCAGAGCCTTTTGGGGGCGAAGTTCCGTTATCGGCGCCGTAAGGCGCCATAAAACCTTCGCTTTTAGGAGCGGAGGTTTTTGTTTTTTAAAGGAAGGGCGTTTTCCCGCCCGCCGCAAGAAAGGGGGCAGCCGCATGGTACTTATCAGGAAGATCCCGGATACCGGGGAGAAATTGAGCATACTTTCACGCGATTCGCAGTATGATCTTGCCTGCGCCTGCGCCACCCGGGAGGACGAGCACCGCCGGCGTTCCAAAGACGGCAAATGGATATATCCGGTGACGCTGCCCGGAGGAGGGACGACCTTTCTTTTTAAGACTCTTCTCTCCAATCAATGCGTTAACGACTGCAAATACTGTCCGCTGCGCGCCGGTTCTCCGGCAGCGCGTTGTTCCCTGTCGCCGGAAGAGGCGGCCAGGGTGTTTTTTTCGTATTATAGAGCGGGGAAGGTCAGCGGTCTCTTTTTGAGCAGCGCGGTCTGCGGCAGCCCGGACGCCAGCATGGAGAATATCAATCGGGTTGCTTTTTTATTGCGCAGGGAGCGTTTCAGGGGATACATACATCTGAAGATAATCCCCGGGGCTTCGGAGAACGCTATCAGGCAAAGTCTTTCCTTGGCCAGCGCGGTTTCTCTGAATATAGAGACGGCCGGGGAGGGGAATTTCAGACATTTCGGCAAAGGCAAGGATTACGTTAAGGATATAATCAGGCCGCTGGAATTTATCAGCCTTTTCAGGCGCAGCTGCTCCGGCGGACGCAGGATAAAACAGACCACGCAGTTCGTGGTGGGCGCTTCCCGGGAGACGGACGAAGAGATTATCGGCTGTTCTTCCCGGCTATACGGGAACCTCGGGCTGTCGAGGATATATTTCAGTTCTTATCAGAGGGGAGAAGGCGATCCTTCTTTGCCCGGCGAGATCTCCTCATACAGCAGCGCGGAAATGCTGACGCGCGAGCACCGGCTTTACCAGGCGGACTGGCTGATGCGCAAGTACGGGTTTCGCGCCGAGGAGATACCTCTGGGGCCGGATGGGAATCTTTCCCTGGATGCCGATCCTAAAGCGGTGTGGGCGAGCAGGCATCCGGAATTCTTTCCGGTAGCGGTGAACAGCGCTCCTGCGTCGCGGTTGCTGCGCGTGCCCGGACTGGGGCTGACGGCGGTGGAGAGGATAATGCAGTTGAGGCGGGAAGGCGTAAGGCTGCGGTCTCTTGCGTCCGCTGTTAAACGCGGAAAAATACTCGAGCAGGCGGAGAAATATGTTGTTTTTTAATCAAGCCGGGGATGAATGCGGAGCAGATTACCCCGCAGAGTGCCGGATTTTACCTTGGCCTATCGGACGGCCAAGTATTCGCTCGTGCGAAAGTGCCGAAGGGATTTTTCCGGCATCTTACGACACGGGGTTAATCGAGAAAGAAACCCCGGGTTTTAGCCCGAGGGGCTCCACTCAAACCGCAAAAATCCCCGGGTTCAAAGAGGGTATGCTAAGATTATTCCGTTGTTTTCTTATCTTGCAAATCGTCTTTTCTCCGACGTATTCCTTCGCGTCTGAGCCGCCGCGCCGCGGTCTTTTCGTTTCGGTGATCCAGGACCCGCCTGTGCTCTCAAGCCGGGCGGATATGGAAAGGCTGCTGGACTTTGCGGTAAAAGCGCGCATAAACATTCTTTTCGTGCAGGTTTATCGGGCAGGCCTGGCGTGGTTCCCTTCCCGCTGCGCCGACGCGGCCCCTTATTATGAATGTCTGGATAAAACGGGAGTCGATCCGCTCGCGTTCCTCATAGAAAAGGCGCACAAAAGAGGAATAGAGGTGCACGCCTGGATGAATATGCTCAGCCTTAGCCGTAACGAAAATGCGTTTTTTCTCCGTAAATACGGAACTGGCGTGCTGACCAGGAACATTTTGCCCAAAAATGTCCTGCGCGACTACCGGATAGACGGCCAGTATTTTCTGGA
This sequence comes from Candidatus Omnitrophota bacterium, assembly GCA_041654215.1. Taxonomy (GTDB): domain Bacteria; phylum Omnitrophota; class Gorgyraeia; order Gygaellales; family Profunditerraquicolaceae; genus Undivivens. Next base: position 8,579 of record JBAZDY010000034.1, on the reverse strand, counting down.
ACCGGGCGATCCCAGGGTGCGCAAAGAACTTTGCGATATCGTGGAAGAAGCGGCGCGTTATTATCCGGCACTGGACGGCATACAACTTGATTACATCCGTTATCCCGATTCCAGGCCTTTCTACGGGCATACGCCGGCCAACGAGGCGCGCTTCATGAAAGAAACCGGGATAGAGCGGATAACGGAAGATAGCAGGCAGTGGCGCGGCTGGAAACGCGCTCAGGTAACAGACCTGCTGGATACCCTCGTCAAGAGGATTCGTTCAGTCCGGCATGGGATTAAGGTCTCAGCGACCGGCTGCGCTCCTTACTGCCGCGCTTACGAAGAGGCGTTCCAGGATTGGCCTTCCTGGTTGTCCCGCGGGACGGTGGATTTCGTGACCCTGATGGATTATTCTCCTTATCCGCGGGAATTCAGGAAGTGCATTCTTGAACTGCAGGATAAATTCTCTTCCTGGGATAAGGTCACTATCGGTATAGGCGCTTATAAGCTGGTCGGCCTGCCGTTGACTTTCAGCGAAGAATTGGATTATTGCCGCAGGGAGAGAGGATTGTCGTATGCCGTTTTTCATTACGGCAGCCTGCTGGAGGACCCGGCGATTGCCGGATTGATGACCGCAGAGCCATTAAGCGGAAATACCATTTGACAAGTCTTCCGGGAGCGGTATAATAACAAAGTGAATATTCATGGTGGAGTTTGAATCCGGCAGGTCTCAAACATAGCGCCTGCCGGATTTTATTTTTTTACAGGGCGCGTAGTCAAAAAGAAAGGGGGCAGACGGCCTCTGCAAAAAGTTCGCGGTAAGAATGATAACATTGTGAGAAACGCAGCAGCTTTAATAAGGAGTACACATGCATACAGGAAAAGTGAAGAAATTGGTGGCGGATAGAGGATTTGGTTTTATAAGCGATACCGACGGGAGAGAAGTGTTTTTTCATCAGTCCAGCCTGATAGACGCCAGATTCGATTCTCTAAGCGAGGGGCAGGACGTGGAGTTTGAAGTGGAGAAGTCTCCAAAAGGGCCCAGGGCTATAAACGTCAAGATAGCGGCTAAACAGGAATAACGGCGGCGGTTTAACAGGGAGACGGGTCAAACCAGCGTGTATACGGCCGGCAGGGAAGGACTAATATATTTATCCCTTCCGGCGTGACAAGATTAGCGAATAAGGAGCCGTAAAGGGGCAGTTCACTAACCTTTACGGCTTTTTGTCATTATGGACAGAGATTTCTCAAATTTCATGCTCGGCAATCTAAAAGTAGAGATACCCATTATCCAGGGCGGGATGGGGGTGCGGGTCTCTTCTTTTGGATTGGCCTCCGCGGTTTCTAATGAGGGCGGATTGGGCGTTATCGCGGCCGTCGGCCTCGGCGAAGAAGAGACGGGCGCCGGATGCGATTACAAGACCCGTTCCCGCAATTCCCTGATAGACAACATCAGAAAAACCCGCTCATTGACCGGGAACCCTTTCGGCGTGAACATAATGTGCGCTCTCAGCAATTATGACGATCTAGTCGACGCTTCCCAATCGGAGGCGGTGGATGTTATAATTTCCGGGGCCGGACTGCCGTTGAAACTGCCTGCTTTGATAAAGAACGGCAGGACCAAACTTGTGCCTATCGTGTCTTCGGCGAGGGCCGCGCATTTGATTTGCAGTGTGTGGCAGCGGAGGTATAACCGGATTCCGGACGCTTTGATCGTGGAAGGCCCGCTGGCCGGAGGCCATCTCGGATTCAGCAATGAGGAGTTGGCGGATGGGGACAATGTCCACCTGGACGGCATACTCAGCGAAGTGATCTCTATCGCCTCCGGATTCTCCGGGTCAGAAAAGCAGATACCGGTGATAGCAGCCGGCGGGATCTTTGACGGAGAGGATATTTCCAGGGTCATACGCCTGGGCGCCGGAGCAGTGCAGATGGCCACCAGATTTGTGTGCACCCATGAGTGCGATGCGGATTACGGGTATAAAGCAGCGTATTTATCGGCAGGGAGGGAAGATATCACGGTCATTCGAAGCCCTGTCGGACTGCCCGGCAGGGTTATCCGCAATCAATTCGTGGAGAGAATAAACAGGGGAGAACGTGTCGATTTCGGCTGCGCTTATAAATGTCTTTCTACTTGTGACCCGGAAAAAGCCAATTATTGTATCGCCAAGGCGTTGATTAACGCCTCTAAAGGCAGGATGGATAAAGGATTCGCGATGTGCGGGAGCAACGCTTACCGCATAAATAAGATCGTATCCGTCAAGGAATTGTTCCGTGAATTAGTGGAAGGGGCGCGTAAATGTTTAAGAAAGTAAAAAGCTATCCCAAAGGCCGGAAATGCCGTTTCCCTGCCTGCGGCAAGATCCTGAGCATATATAATCAGGGAGAATATTGCCATGTGCATCAGGGATACGTCGACAACGCCGCCTTTAAAAAAACCGGGAAGATCCGTTCCGGCCGCAAATAGACGATTTACGATGCCTCACAAGAAGGAAGCCGGATCGTGAGCCTTCCGTTCCGGCATTCTTGCCCCATATCACGTCATCTCTGACGCCGATTCGGTTACCAAACCCTCCGGAGTTTTACTTGTATATATAAGGTTTATGGACGGATGTGCCGCGCGCTGTCCGGCAAAAGAGCGCGGTTTCCCAAAGCGAATACTGAGTGGCTTAAGCTCACCCGCGGCATAAAGGGCGCGTTTCTCTGTCCGCGGATGCACAAGTTTTCGTCTGAAAGACAGCGGCGCATTCGGTAGAGATGTCTTTTATATGTTGACCGCTTCGCGGCCTGCTGGGCGGCGGGCGGTAACGGTAGAGTGATGATACTGGTTATTAAGCACATAGATATAGAAGGTCCCGGGACCCTCGGCGATTTTTTTGCCGCAGGCGGCATGGATATTCTCCAGGCGGATGTCTATTCCGGCGTGCGTTTGCCGCGCGGCCTTCGTGGTATCGACGCCGTCGTCTCTCTGGGAGGCCCGATGAACGTTTATGAAGATAAGAGATATCCTTTTCTCCCGGAAGAAGAAAGAATACTAAAACAAGCGGTGGAGAAGGGGTTGCCTGTGCTGGGGATATGCCTGGGGGCGCAGTTGCTCGCTAAGTCCTGCGGCGCGGAAGTCTCGAAGTCGCCGGTGAGAGAGATCGGCTGGCGCAGGGTAACGCTTACCGCTGAGGGTAGGCGCGACCGTTTGTTTTCCGGCATTCCGGAGCGTTCGGAGGTTTTTGAATGGCATGAGGACACCTTTGGGATCCCCGCAGGCGGGGTACTGCTGGCTCGGGGGGATGACTGCAGGAATCAGGCATTTAGAGTGGGACGGAACGCCTACGGCCTGCAGTTTCACGTCGAGGTAACTCCGGCTATGATACTCGGCTGGATCGGACGTTATGCCGGCGCCGGATGTCCGGATACGGCGGCAATAACCGAAAGGCAGTGCGGTAAGAACAGCGGTTTCTACCGGATGGCGCAAAAGATATACGCCAATTTCGCGGGCATTATCATCAAGGATTAATATCTTGTCTTTCGCTGCGAGATATGTAAAATAAAGTAAAGAGGATTACTTCTGATTCGATAGGGGCACGATGCAATTCTGATTCTTATTATCTCTTTTCGTCATCCTTCACCCCTTATTTAAGGCCATGACATAGCCTGTCCGCAGGCACCCAGGCCGGTTATTCATTCTACCCGAGACCGGAGGAGGTGCCTGTGCTCGTCAATCTGCAATTCGAACACCGCCCGCTTTTGTTCGATTCTCCTGTTTCTCTTATCGCCGCATATACTCCGGAAGGACTGCGTGGTTGTTTTCGCGGTATGGAGGAAGCAACGCGCGCCGGATATCATCTCGCCGGGTTTCTCTCTTACGAGGCGGGGTATTGTCTCGGGGAAAGTTTCTCTTATCCCGGTAAAAGCGATTTCCCGCTTATCCTGATGGGTGTTTACCGTCCGCCGCGCCGCATAATCTACCGGGAACACGGCCGTGCCGATTTCTCGGTCAAACACCGGAGAATGGATACAGGAAAAGAAAAATATTCGGCCAATATTTCTTTAATCAGGGATTTCATTTCCGCGGGAGAGATATACCAGCTTACTTACTGCAATAAACTTTTTTTTGACTTCTCCGGAAGCGCGGCCGCCCTTTACGCCCTTCTTTTGAAAAAACAACCCGTGCCTTACCCGGCGTATCTCCGCTGGCAGGACACGCACATCTGTTCGCTCTCCCCGGAGTTGTTCTTCAGAAAAAGCGGCGGTTTCACTCTTGCCAAACCGATGAAAGGGACATGGCGCAGAGGCAGGGGGCTGTTGGCCGATCTGCGTGAATACCGCAGGTTCCGCGCCGATCTCAAGAACAGGGCGGAGAACGTGATGATCGCCGACCTGCTGCGTAATGATCTGGGCAGGATAGGAAGCCGCGTCAGGGCGCCGGGATTGTTCGAGATCGGCGCTTATTCCACGCTTTTCCAGATGACTTCCACCGTGACCGCCGTTATACCGGAGGATATCCCTTTTCATGAGATATTCCGCGCGCTTTTTCCCTCCGGTTCTGTGACCGGCGCCCCGAAACTGCGCGCCATGCGGATCATCCGTGATATCGAGAACGGGCCGCGCAATATCTACACAGGCGCCATAGGCTGTATCACTCCCGGAAGGGATATGTTCTTCAACGTCCCCATCCGCACCCTGCTTATACGCGGCGGACGCGGGGAGATGGGCATAGGAGGGGGGATAGTTTGGGACTCCACGCCCAAGGGGGAGTGGGAGGAAAGCATGTTGAAGGCGGAGTTTTTTACCGCCGGAGCGGCGGACTTTGAAAAATAACGGTTAGATTTCCGTTTTTCCCTTCGTCTATTAATATGGGAGAACGCCGAAGTGATCCGATCCCGGAAAGACAGAGGAGGGGGATATGGAAAAAAAGAGAGTTGCCCTGAACGACTTGGCGCGCGTGCAGCGTCCGAGGGAGAAGCTCGTGCGTTACGGGCAGGGACGCCTGTCCGATACGGAACTGCTGGCGGTGCTTCTGCGCACCGGCAGTAGAAAGGAGAACGTGCTGGAATTGGCGGGGCGGCTGTTGAAGGGAGGGGGGCTGCCGGGGATAGCGCAATTCAATCTTGAGCAGCTGCGGAAGATACCCGGCGTCGGGCAGGTCAAGGCCGGAAGCATTCTCGCGGCCCTGGAAATCGGCAGACGCGTTTTTGGCGGACAAAAGACGGAATTGAAACAGATGCTTTCCCCCGAGGACGTCTTCGAGAGCCTGAAAGACATAAGGGAGAGCAGAAAAGAGCATTTCGTCGTTTTTTACCTTGATTCCCGCAATCAGCAGATACGCCGGGAGGTTGTCTCTGTGGGGACCATCAATTCAAGCCTGGTGCATCCGCGGGAGGTTTTCGAAGGGGCTGTGAAATACCTGGCGACCAACGTGATCGTGGCGCATAATCATCCCTCCGGGGAACTGAGGGCTTCGGAAAAGGACATCGCCGTTACCAGACGCCTGCGCGATTCCGGCATCCTGCTGGGCATAGAACTGCTGGATCATATTATCGTCAGCAAAGGGGGATACCTGAGTTTGAGAGAGGCCAATGCCTGCGAATTCACGGAATGATAAGGGGGGTGATTAGAATTTTCTTATCTTTCCTTTCTTCCTTTTGTATTTCTTGTTTCTCTTTCTGTTCCGCAGTATAATAATCCTTATTCGGAGGGAATATGAAAATATTAAAGATAGTTTTGCTGTCTTTATTCGGTTTTGCGCTGGCGTCGCTCGCGGTTGTTCTCGTATTTATTAAAACGTTCGACGGCAGCCGCTATAAACCGCAAATTATCGGCGCGATCAAAGGCGTCATCGACCGCGACGTGGATTTCGCCCGGGCCGGACTGGACATCTCCTGGGACCTGGATATCAGTTTCAGGATCAGCGACCTGGCGGTGTCGGAAAACGGGACTTTCGGAGGAGGGGATTTCCTGCATATCAAGGATATCTCCGTTTCACTGGACATCCCGGCGCTTATTTTCAAGAAACAGTTGCTGGTTTCCGCGGTCAACATTATGGGGCCGCGGTTGACCATCATCCGGAATAAGGATGGAGCGGTGAACGCTGCCACTCTGGTGAAGCAACCGCCGCAGAACGCGGGAACGGATACCGGGGCGGATACTCCGGAGGCGGGAGCGGCGTTACCGCTTCCTTTATCGGTTTCGGCGTTCAATATATACGACGGCACCATAGTTTATCTGGACAAGTCGTTCCAGCCGCCGTTGTCCGTGAGCGTGGAGGGGCTGGAATTTAAAGCCTCGGGGGTATCCTTTGACGGGCCTTTCCTTTTCACGGTAAAGGCGGGCGTTTTGAGCGGCAGGAAAAATTTGCGCCTGCAAGGTAAAGCCGCTTTCGACCCAGATAGGGGAGAAGTCTGTATCTCGGATACGGAAGGAAGTACCGATCTCTCCGAACTGGATATGCAAAGGGTAGCCGCTCTTTTGCCCGCGGACCTGCGGGCATTTTTGCCTACCGGCCTAAAAGGTAAAGTCGATATAACGCTCTCCAGGATGACGGCCGGGGCGAAAGGTTTGAGCGCCCTGCAGCTGGAACTCGGTTTAAACGATGGGGAAGCCGGGGTCAAAGACCTTTTTCTTCCTCTTGAGAATATCTCCGCCTCGGTCAGCGCCACGGAATCCGATATTAAACTTAAAAGCCTTTCCGCGGCCGCGGGAGGCGGCAGGATTACCGCTTCCGGAGGGCTCAACGATTACGCTGCCGGCAGGGTTTTTAATGTGAATGCCTCCATATCCGGAGTAAAACTGCAGAAATTCCTTGCGCAAGACAAGATGCCTCTGAAGACGGAGGGCGACGTAACGGGCAAGATAATTCTCGACGGCAAAGGATTCTCCCCGGATGAAACGTTGTCCGGGCTCTCCGGAGAAGCAGACATAGTAGTGCAGCAGCCGGCGCTGAAGGATATCAACATTCTGCGCGCGGCGCTGGACAAGATCACGGTATTGCCTTTTCTGACTGATAGGGTGGTCGCCGCCATGCCGGACAAGTATCGCGAGCGGTTTAACAGCAAGGACACGATGTTGAAGAAAATAGAACTGCCGGTGAAGATCTCCGGCGGCAAGGCCTCGGCGGAAAATACCCTGGTAGCCGGGGAGGATTTCCTTCTCGCCGGCAAGACCGAAGCCGGGATGGACGGCTCTTTCTCCCTGGAAGGGCAGTTGGAGATTTCCGAAGAGCTGTCGGTGCTGATGACCAAGGCGGTAAAAGAACTGGAATACCTTTTTAACAAGGATAAACAGATCATTCTTCCTTTGAAGCTATCCGGAAAAGCCGGTTCAGCGAAAGTGGAGGTTGACTCCGGCTATATAGCCGACAGGCTCCTCTCCGGAGGGATCGGCACCCAGTTGATCGGCGCCGTAGGTAAAGCCCTGGATAGAGACGATGTCTCTTCCGGCGCAGACGGGGAAAAGAGCGGTTCCGTGACGGATCTGGTGAATAGCGTGATAGACAGCCTGTTGCAGAAAAAATAACGCGCGCTGGAACCGACGATACACGTCAGAAAAGTGATTATACTTTTGGGTTAAGCCGTCAGGAATGGGGTCAAAAAGCGGTTTTGAAGATGTAGTGTATCTGGTTTTCGTCGAATTTCGGCTTGCCTTTTATTTTGTAAACGTGTACGCTGGCCTTTTCGCTGATCCATTCTTCGGCTTCCTTGGCTTTGAAATAAGGCATGAATACGTCGAACCCGAGGAATTCTTCCCATTCTTTGCGGCTGCGCGACTTATCTTCCTTGTCGTGTTGTTCTTTGTTTCTTGCGGAAGTGTAGCTTTTGCCGTTAAGATACGCCAGGAAGAAGCGCTCTTTCTTTTCTCTGGAGTAGACTACGGTTGTCCTGAAACTTACCGTCAGTTCCGGTCTCACGAGCAGCTCGGCGTTTGTATGTTGTCCGGAAGCGGTGAGGCTGGTATATCCGCCTATGATAGGCTGGGCGTACGCATTCACTCCCGCCGTAATTGCCAGGAGAAAGACAGCCGCCGCTGCCGGCTTCAGCCGCGCTAAAACCGCGCCCTTAAATTCGTATTTCTTATCGGTGCAGAACATTTTCCCTCTCCCCGTCACGATGATCCGCGGCTTTTTTCTACCTATATAAAATATAACACAAACGCGGTCTCTTTGCCCGTCGACAGGCGAAATCGTCCCCGGGAAATGCCGGCCGCAACCTCCTGTCGGACAGGGTGTTGTGCCTTTATTCATTTGCCGGAGCCGGCGCATGCGTACTGCGCAAATAATTATTTCCGGGAAGTCGGCGCGAGGTATAATAAAAACAGGCCCGGGGTATGGTTATCAATTTTAGAAAGAAGATGACATAGTATCATTCTTGATCTTTGTTTTCTTTCTGGGCCTGAAATCCGACACCAGCAACCTGTTTCAGCGGAGGCCGCTTGGGTCCGCATAAGAGATTACAGATTTGTTTTAAGGCCGCGCGGGCGCAGTTCTTCAGCGTCTCGTTGATTCCGGTCATGCTTGCCGCTGCGCTGGCAAAGAAGGACGGTTTTTCTTTTCACCGGCCCGCATTTCTTGCGTTTTCCCTGGCCGTGATTTCAATGCATTCAGGAGC
>JBAZDY010000033.1:0-15036 GCA_041654215.1 Candidatus Omnitrophota bacterium | reverse complement strand
ATATCCATCCTGTCGCGTTCAAGCCCTATCAAATCTATTTTTTTGATACTGGATACCGCCATGCCGTTCTTCCCCGCGGTTCAACTGCCGGTTTTTTCCCTAAGGAGCCTGAATGCTTCCTGGAAACGCCCGTCGGACTTCTCTTTTAACTGCCTTATTCCCTCCTCGGCGGAACGCAATATCTCCTCTTTTTCTTTCTCCGCTTCCGCCGACATCCTCCCTTTGATCAAAAAACTCTCTTTTTTCGCCCGCTCAACGGCTGCAGCCAGTTTCTCGGCGCGCTCCTCTTCCGCCGTTTTCAAGATGGCCGCTGCTTGTCTGTAAGCCTCTTCTACCATACCTGCGGATCTTTTTTCTGCTTCCCGGATATCCCGCAGCGCTTTTCCCAATCCTTCCGTTCTTTCTTTGTCGTTCACTTTTTCAGCTCCTTTAACGCGGCCAGCGGATCGCCCGCTTCCAGAACCGGACGTCCTACGACCAGGTAATCGCTTCCGGCCGCGACCGCTTCCGCGGCGGTGGCCGTCCTTTTCTGGTCCTGGGACGGCGCTCCTTCCGGGCGTATTCCCGGAGTGACTATTTTAAAACTTCCCCCGTAGGCCGCTCTTAATTCCGCGGCTTCCCTGGCCGAGCAGACAATACCATCCAAACCGCATCTCAATCCTTCCCCGGCCATCCTCACGACTTCCCCGGGAGAAGCATCCCTGCTCGTCAAAACGGTCACCCCCAGGAGAAGTGGGCGCGACAATCCTTTTTCCGAGGCACATTTATCGGCGGCCCTGACGGCGGCTTCCATCATCGCGGTCCCGCCGCTGATATGCAGTGTGAGCATCTTGACTTGCATAAGTACGGCCTGGCGCACCGCCAAGGCCACGGTATTTGGGATATCGTAAAATTTAAGGTCGAGAAAAATCTCCCCTCCTTTGTCTCTTATCCATTTGACGATTCCCGGACCTGATATGGAGAACATCTGCAGCCCTATCTTGAAGATGCCGACCTCCGGAAGAAGTTTACCGACAAAATGCCGGGCGATTTCCTCGGAAGGCACGTCCAAAGCAAGGATGATCTCAGCGGGCATATTTCATTCCTTTTCTCAACATGCTTACGCTGCCGAAACGGTTCGCCCGCATATATTCCCTTATCCCTTTCACTATCTCATCAGCCAGGGAGGGTTTGAGAAAATTACCGGTCCCCACGGCAACCGCCGAAGCCCCGGCCAGCAGAAATTCCAAAGCGCTATCCGTATCGCAGATGCCGCCCATTCCGATCACCGGGATACTCACTTTCCGGGAGACTTCCCAAACCATGCGCACCGCCACCGGCCTGATCGCCGGGCCGCTTAACCCTCCGATCACGGCACCGATCCTCGGTTTGCGGGATGACGCATCTATACTCATCCCGGTTATGGTATTGATCAAAGCCACGGCATCGCTCCCCGCTTCTTCCGCCGCAGCCGCGATAGAAACGATATCCGTAACATTTGGAGAAAGTTTGGTAATTATGGGTTTCTTCGTGACCGCGCGCACCGCTCTCACCAGCCGGTAAGTTGCCCCGGCATCCTGAGCGATAAGAGCAGTCCCCGGCCGCGCGGTTGTATGCCTTATATTGGGACAGGAGATGTTCAACTCTATCGCCGCCGCCTCGCGGCAGTGATCCAAGCGGCGCGCCAATTCTATGAATTCACGATTGTCCGATTCCGAAGCTATACTGACTATTACCGGCACCTTATGCCCGGCAAGAAAAGGCATCTTCTCTTTCAGGAAAACTTCTATACCGGGATTCTCCAACCCCACGGAATTAAGCATTCCTGCCGGTGTCTCGCAGGTGCGCGGGGGGACGTTACCCTTGCGCGGCCTTAAAGTAACGGTCTTCGTGGTCACCGCGCCCAGTACCCGCAGATCGAAAAAACCGGAAAATTCCGAAGCATAACCGAAAGTCCCGGATGCCACGGTAACGGGGGTGCGAAGCACCATCCTTCCTATCCTGACTTCGGTCCTGATCCGGGACATGACTACATCTTCCCCCAATCCGGTTCCTGCAGCGGGAAAACCGGTCCGTCTTGACAAACCCTTTTATATGCCTCCCTGCCCTCCTCGGACCGTACCGGAATCACGCACCCCATACAGGCGCCTATGCCGCAGGCCATGTGCGCTTCCAGGGAACAGTATCCCTGGACTCCGAACTTCCCGGCGACAAATGCAGTAGCCTGCAGCATCGGCCTGGGGCCGCAGGCGTATATAACATATGCCGAGGGAATGATGCCGGGGGAGTTAAGAAAAGAATCCAGCAGCCCCGAGACGTATCCTGCGCTGCCGCAGCTGCCGTCATCCGTTGAAAGCTTGACCGAACACCCTGCCGCGGAAAATTCCGCCGGACGGCAAAGCCGGTTTTTACCGCAGGCTCCGAGCAGAGCGTATACGCGGCGTTTACTTCTCTCCGCGGCCAGCCTGGAGGCAAGAAAGAACAAAGGGGCCGCTCCCATGCCGCCTGCGACAAGAATTACGCCGCGTCCTTTTTCCGGTAAAGAAAACCCGTTGCCTAACGGGCCGACTACCTCTAAAACTCGGCCCGGCGGATATTGGGAAAGGAGCCTGCTCCCCGGCCCTTTGACTTCGTACAACACGTCAATGCGCCCGTTTTTGCCGGAGCAGTTGTGAATACTGAACGGCCTGCGCAGCAGCGGAAATAAACCGCTGGATGCCTTGACCATAAGAAACTGCCCCGGAGACGCCGCCCCGGCGATCTGCTTGTCCCTGAAAGAAAGAATAAATCTCCCGTGTTTTAAATCCCGGTTGCTTATTATTCTTACTCTCTTTTCAAAGGCCTTCATATCATGCTTTCTTCGCGCCTCGTGTTTAGCCTTTTCACAACGGTTCTTATTTCTGGCACCCCGGGCAGAAATACGTGCCTCTTCCCCCCAAAGAAATCCTCTTTATAGTGCCTCCGCACTTCCCGCACTCCCGCCCTTCTTTACCGTAAACTTTATGAAAGCGGACAAAATCCCCTTTCTCTCCCGACGGCCTTACATACTGATCGAGAGAAGACCCCTTGTGCCTTATCGCCTCTTTCAATGTTTTTGAGATGGCCGTAAGCAGTCCGCCGGATTCCTTCGCGGACAAAGAACGGGCCTCCCTGGCCGGGTGTATGCCGGCTCGGAATAAGGACTCCGCCGCGTACAAATTTCCTATTCCCGCCATAAACGTCTGGTCCAGAAGCAGCGGTTTTATTTTCGTCTTCCGCCCGGCAAGCATGGAGCGAAAAACGGCCGGAGAGACATCGAAAGGCTCCGGGCCGAGAGATTCTACGAAACTGGTTTTGCGCCAGTTATCGGTCAACCCGATTTCGGCGAAAAGCCTCCGGTCGTTGAGATCGAGATATCCTCCTCCCGACAGCAGGAAACGAACCCGGCTGGCTTTACCGTCGCCGGGATAGACAAGCTGACCGGTCATTTTTAAATGCACGGTGATCGCTTTACCGCAGGAAAGTTCTATAATAAGCAGTTTGCCCGCTCTTTTTACGCCGGTAATGGAGGCCCCCGTTACCTGAGATATAAAGGATTTCTCGGATATGCCGCGCAACAGGCGGGGCGCATTCACGATTATTTTCTCTATCTTCCTGCCGCTGACGCGCTCTTCCAATTCCCTACGCACGGTCTCTACTTCAGGAAGTTCAGGCATGCTTCCGTCTCCCGCCGACGTTTTTCTGATATTCCTGCAAAGACCTGACAGATAATCTCTTTTTCGAAAGGGCGGAGATACCGTTGACCGTAGCCTGCGCCCCGGAGATAGTCGTGGTGTAAGGGACGTTATACAGCACCACGTGCGACCGTATTTTTACCTCGTCCTGCCTTGGAGTCCGTCCCGACGGGGTATTTATGACCATCTGTATCTTTCCGTCCTTCATCAGGTCCAGTACGTTCGGCCTGCCTTCGGCGATCTTCGCCAGCGTGGTGGCCGGGATACCGTTCCGCTGCAGGGCCCCGGCGGTCCCCTGGGTGGCGAAAATGTTGAAGCCTATCTCGTGCAACTGCTTGGCAATCATCACCATGGAACGTTTATCCTTGTCCCTGACCGAGATAAAAACGTTGCCCTTCAGGGGAATCTTCTGCCCGGCGGCAATCTGGCTTTTAATATAGGCGCTGCCGAAATCGCAGTCTATGCCCATTACTTCTCCCGTGGATTTCATCTCGGGACCCAGTATTATATCCACTCCGGGGAAACGGCTGAAAGGAAAAACCGATTCCTTCACCGCTACGTACGAAGGAACAATCTCCCGGGTGAATCCCAGATCTTTAAGCTTCCTGCCAAGCATTATTTTGGTGGCCAGCTTCGCGAGGGGCGCGCCGATCACCTTTGAGACGAAAGGCACCGTGCGCGAGGCGCGAGGATTTACTTCCAGCACGTAAAGCTTGTCGTCTTTTACGGCAAACTGCACGTTCATCAACCCTCTCACGTTCAACTCCCTGCCCATTTTACAGGTGGCTTCCCGAATCCGGGCAAGGATGTCTTCCGACAACGTATAAGGAGGCAGGGCCATGGCCGAATCCCCGGAATGTATGCCGGCTTCTTCTATATGCTCCATGATCCCGCCGATAACGAAATCATGTCCGTCTCCTATCATATCCACATCCACTTCAATAGCGTCCTCGAGGAATTTATCTATCAGCACGGGGTGCTCACCCGAGACCTGGGCGGCGGCCGCGATAAATCTCTCCAGATTTTTCTCGTCGTAAACGATCTCCATAGCCCTGCCGCCGAGAACGTAGGACGGTCTGACAAGCACCGGATAGCCTATCCGGGAGGCGACCTCTCTTGCCTCTTGAAAAGCGAAAGCGGTGCCGTTTTCCGGCTGCAGAAGCCCGAGGTTGTCCAGCATCTGCTTAAAAAGTTTCCTATCCTCTGCGACGTCGATATGCTCGGCGCTGGTCCCCAGAATGTTTACCCCGGCCCTGCGCAAAGGGATAGCCAGATTCAGCGGCGTCTGTCCGCCGAACTGCACTATTACCCCCATCGGTTTTTCCGCATCCACGATGTTCAGCACATCCTCCACGGTTATCGGCTCGAAATACAGTCTGTCGGAAGTGTCATAATCCGTAGAGACCGTCTCCGGGTTGCAGTTGACCATCACGCTCTCTATTCCTTCTTCTTTCAGGGCATACGCCGCATGACAACAGCAATAATCGAACTCTATGCCCTGGCCTATGCGATTAGGCCCACCGCCGAGTATCACGACCTTTCCGCTTTTGCCGGAAGATTCTTTACGCGGACCGGCGGCGGCCCTGTTTATTCCGTCTTTTTTGGAAATTCGCACTTATATCCTCCTGCGTGATAAAAAATCCCGCTTACCTTACAAGTTATTCGCTTCCTGCGAAGGAATCGGCCCAGGAACGGCTACCGGCCGGGCTTACCGACGCTGCTCACAAGAACTCTGCTTCTCCAGCGTCTCCCGGACTTTCTCTACGGCCTCGGGAATAGTTTCCGCCTTTATCACGCCCGGAATATCCCAGGAATTCAGGCTGATTACCGGGATGTCGAACTGCAGACAATACGCTATTTCCGAAAGAGTGCCCGATCTGCCGGGCAGCGCCACGACGACATCGGCGCTTTTGACCACCAATAGATTTCTTGCCAATCCCATCCCGGTGGGAATAACGACGTCCACAAAATGATTGGCGTCCTCTTTGTTGTATCCGGGAATGATTCCAATGGTCAGCTTCCCTTCCTTGCGGAAACCGCGGCAGGCAGATTCCATCACTCCTCCCAACCCTCCACAAACCATGGTATCCGCAGTCTCCGACAGGGCCGAACCAAGACGTTCAGCCAATTCGTTAGTCTCCCCGGAACAAAAATGTCCTCCTATGACGCCTACTATTCTTTTTCTCATTCACTTCCCCTTGTCTTTAATCAATTAGGAGTTAGAAATCCGGCAGTGCGCCTGGCGGGAATCGTTCTCCTCTCCGAAATGCGGAGGACGGAGATTCTCATTGCCTATGCTACGCTGTCTCTCCCGCCGATCTGCTGCCCTATTTTATACTTTGTGCGCCTGGCGGGAATCGAACCTGCACACCCAGCTCCGGAGGCTGGTGCCCTATCCTTTGGGCCACAGGCGCAAAATCTATGCCGGTCAGAACAAGTTTAACTGACGGTCGTCTTCTTTCTTTTTGTCCTCTTCGCCGAACAGGGATATCTTTCCGTATTCTCCGTCAAACCCCGCTTCTATCCTGACTTTCCCTTCTCTCATTCTGATTATGCCGTCCGCTATCTTCACGGGGACGCCTCGCAGGAGGTCTTCCTTGGGCGCTCTCAGGAGCACTTCGAATTCCGTGCCGAATCTCGACACGATACCGGAATACTCCTTCTGGACCGCCCCGGCGGAAGGAGAAAACCCTTTGGCGTCGGCGATAATCTCATCCAAAGGAATGAGATTACGGAAGGGAATGGCATTCTTCGGTTTAAACCCCGGGGGCCGGTCAGCCAGCGCCTCGACGCGGTTCATTACCCCGACCGTTACCGGTTTTGAGCACTTGGGGCACTTACCTCCGTTTGCCCTGGTCTCTTCCGGGGAAAAACGCACTCCGCACAGACGATGCCCGTCAAAATGGTATTTGCCTTCTTCGGGAAAGAACTCCGTGGTAAAAAGGAACCTGGCCGGGTCTTTTTCTTTTAATGCGCCCCGGATCCCGTCATAAGACAGTTCGCATTTGAAAACGTTGGCCTCCCTGCCGATCTTCGCCGGGCTGTGGGAATCGGAATTGCTTATTAGACTAAAACGGTCCAGAGCCGACAGTCTCCAGTTCATGGCCGGATCGCTGGACAATCCGGTTTCCAGAGCGAATATTCTATCCGTGTATTTCTCGAAGCAGTCTTCTATACGGTCGAATCCCGACATGGAGCCGAAAAGGCTGAACCACGGAGTCCAGATATGCCCCGGCACCAGCATGCATCTTTCGTCTATGTCGAAAATTATCCGGGCCAGTTCGGCTGCGTCGAGACCAAGGATGGGTCTTCCGTCGGAAGCCAGGTTGCCTATCCGTGCCAGCGCGCTATTTATCTTCTCGGCCGCGGCAAAAGACGGGCTAAAAAGGAGGTTGTGGATGCGGTAGCTCCTGCCGTTCTTCGAATAGATGCTGCTGACCTCGGCTGTGAGCATGAAATGTATTTTTTTTCCGCCGGAAACCCCTCCCTTGTAAACAAGCAGTCCGCTGCCGACCTCTTCCAGATTACCCCGCAGTTCCTCCATCCACAAATGATGGGTAAAGTCTCCGGTGCCCACCAGGTCAATCCCTTTTAACCCCGCCCATTCCGCGATGTGCCGGATATCCATATCCTTGGACGTCGCGCGGCTGTATTTGGAATGGATGTGAAAATCGGCTATAAATTCCTTATTCTGCTGCATAAATTGTCTTCCCGGAACAAATCGTGTAACGCACCCGTCCTTTGAGCCTCCTTCCGAGGAAACAAGAATTCGCGGACCGGGAAGCGAAATCATCCCTTTTGACCGTCCATTCCTCGTGAGGAGAAAACACCACTATATCGGCATCTCTCCCTTCCAGGATATCCCCTTTCTTTATACCCAGAATGGAGGCCGGTACAAAAGACATCTTTTCCGCCAGCCCCATCCAGTCCAGAACTCTTCCGTAGACCAATTCCGTCACGGCAACCGACAATTCCGTTTCCAAACCGGTGACTCCGAACTCGGCGAGATTGAATTCTACTTCTTTTTCGTTCTCCGTGTGGGGGGCGTGGTCGGAAGCGATGACGTCGATTGTCCCGTCCCTCAATCCTTTTTTCACCGCCTCAAGGTCCTCCCGGCGGCGCAAGGGAGGGTTCATCTTCATATTAGTATCATATCCCAGAACCGCTTCCTCCGTCAATGAAAAATAGTGCGGCGCGGTCTCCGCCGTAACCTTTATCCCTTTTTTCTTCGCCTCCGCTATTACTTTCACGCTCTCCGCGCAGCTGACGTGCGCGATGTGCACGCGCGCTTTTGCCCTGGCGGCCAGCGCGATATCCCTTTCAACCCTGCGGTATTCCGATTCCGCCGATATCCCCCTTAACCCCAACCTGGTGGATACCGGCCCTAAGTTCACCGCGCCCCCGGCTGATAAATTACGATCCTCGCTGTGACAAATAATCAGAAATCCCTTCTCCCGTGACTTCACCAGGGCCTTTAGAAGTATCTCCGAAGACTCCACGGAGGCGCCGTCATCGGAAAAAGCGACCACCCCGTTCTTTTTCAAGAGGTCGAAAGCGACAGGCTCTTTCCCCTGCCGGCCTTTGGTTATAGCGGAGGAAATAAAGACATTGACCTTGGCGCCGCAGCGTATTATTCGTTTGAACAGCGCAACGTTTTCCACGCTGTCCATAGGGGGGTCGGTGTTCGGCATAGCCAGCACGCTGGTCACTCCGCCTTTCGCCGCCGCCGCCGTGCCGCTGGCTACGTTCTCCTTGTCCTCCCTGCCTGGCTCGCGCAGATGCACGTGCATGTCCACCAGGCCCGGCATGACGATACAGCCGGCGGCATCGATGACCTGCGACGCTTTCTCCCCGATGCCGGCCGAAATCGCGGCAATCTTGCCGCCGGAGACAAAAACATCCTTCACCGCGTCCGTGCGGGAAGCCGGATCTACAACTCTTCCGTTCTTAATCAGCAGAGATTCTTTTATCATGCGCCTGAGAGACCAAAAAGAGCACCGCCATGCGTACGGCGATACCGTTGGTTACCTGTTCGAGTATGACTGAACTGCCTCCGTCTGCCACGTCGCTGGCTATCTCTATGCCGCGATTCAACGGACCGGGATGCATCACGATGATGTCCCTGCCGGTCTTCTTTAATCTTTCCCGGGTAATGCCGAATTTACGGAAATAATCGATCTCCCTGGGAAAGGCGTCCCTGGCGTCCCTTTCAAACTGCATTCTCAGGACGTTCACGGCGTCGACTTTCGACAGCGCTTCCTCAATATCACAACTGACATCCACGCCCGTCTGTTCTATGCCGGGCGGTATGAGAATTTTCGGCGCGCATACCGTCACTTTCGCCCCCAGCCTGGTCAACCCCCAGATATTGGAACGCGCCACGCGCGAATGAGCGATATCCCCCACAATACAGACCCTCAAGCCCTCTATGCGGCCAAGTTTCTCTTTGAGAGTAAAAATATCCAGCAACGCCTGCGTGGGGTGCTCATGCCAGCCGTCCCCGGCGTTCACCACGCTTATATCAAGCTTGCGCGCCAGCAACACAGCCGCGCCGGAAAAACCGTGTCTGAGAACGATAACATCCGCTTTCAGCGCCTGAATGTTCCTGCCGGTGTCTATAAGCGTCTCCCCTTTACGCACGCTGGATGTCTCCGCGGCTATATTAATCACGTCGGCGGAAAGCCTCTTGGCGGCGATCTCGAAAGAAACCCTGGTGCGGGTAGAAGGCTCGTAAAACAGATTGACCACGGTCTTGCCCCGCAGAGCGGGGACTTTCTTTATTTCACGGGATGATACCTCTTTGAAGGAATCCGCGGTCCCCAGGATAAGTTCTATTTCTTCCCTGTTCAGTTCTTCCAGCCCCAGCAGATCCTTGCGCGTCCAAATCATTCGTTTCCCCGCTCTTTCAACACGACTTCATCCCTTCCGTCGCTCTCCGTCAAACGGACCTCCACCGTTTCTTCCCGAGACGTAGGAACGTTCTTGCCCACGAAATCCGCCCGTATGGGCAGTTCCCTATGCCCCCTGTCTACCAGAACCGCCAATTGTATGGTGCGCGGCCTGCCGAGGTCGGCCAGCGCATCCAAGGCGCAGCGCACCGTTCTCCCGGTATACAGGACATCATCCACGAGCACCACGTTCCTGCCGGTGATATCAAAACCTATCTCCGTCTTATGCACTACAGGCTGCTGGGAAATAGAGGTAAGGTCATCCCTGTAGAGAGTTATGTCCAACACCCCCAGATCCACCGGTTCTTTTTCTATCCCGGAGATACAATCCGCTATCCGGCCGGCAAGATGCGCCCCCCGGGTGCGGATCCCTACGATGCATATCCCTTCCACCCCTTTGTTCTTTTCCAGTATCTCGTGAGATATCCGGGTTACGCAGCGTTTGACCGCCTCCTGATCAAGTATTCTGGCTTTTTCCTTCATTTTTCTCCCAGGATTTCAATAAAAAAACCGCCTCTCCTTGAACAGAAAGGGCGGTTCGGCCGATCTCTTGTATGTTTTTCATTTTAAAGCGTCCTTCCCGGTTTCTCAAGAACCGGTTTAAAGGTTCATTAAAGTTTACCCCCCGAAACGCATCCTGTCAAGGCAAAAATGCCTTTACGCCCCTTTGAGCGCCGTAACTATCAATCGCGGCCGGCGGCGGCGATGCTGATCCTGGTTATTCCTGCCCCGCTCAAAACATCGAGCACCGAAACGACTCCGCGGAAAGGCACGAGTTTATCCGCGCGCAGGATCACGGAAGGACGGCTTCCCTTGCCGGTTCCGGCCGCTATCTTCTGTTTCAGTTCCGAAGAACTGACCAGTTCCCCATCCAGGTAAACCGGGCCTTCTGCCGTAATAGTTATTTCAATCTGTTTAAACTCCTCGGGTCCGGAGGAATTCTGCGCCTGGGGAAGCTGCACGTCCAGCCTCTTCGTGTTCAGCGGTCTGAAGGTATACAGCAGGCTGAAAGAAATGAAGAAAAAAATAAACATATTCATTATGATGTCCGTCATCGCTACGGACTCGAGACCGACGAAATGCGTTCTTTTCCCGGAGATCCTCATTTCGACTGCTCCGTTTTGACCGAGGCAGGAACTTCGGAAAGCAAATCGACCATCTGTATTGCGTGGTTGGTCAGATCGTTAGAGACCTGCTTTACCCTGCCGACAAAATAATTGTAGAACAGCGCCGCCGGTATCGCCACCATAAGGCCGGCGGCGGTAGTGATCATCGCCTGATACATGCCTCCCGCCAGTGCGTTTACCGTCACGTTAGCACCCGCTTTTTCCCAGGACATGAAAGCCTTGATTAAACCGGTTATGGTCCCCAAGAAACCCAAGAGCGGCTCTATGGAAACGACCGAAGCCAGCAAGCCGAGAAAACGCTCCAGTTTGGCGACCTGGTTGTTCCCCGCCTGTTCAAGTATCTTTTCCAGCCTATCATGGGGAAGCATCCGCCTTTCTATTCCGACCTTGAAGACCGCGGCAAGAGGGGCTTTCTCATGTGCCGCGCAAAGATTGGCCGCCGCCTGCATCTCTCCGTTCTTCAACAACTTATATACCTGTTGAACAAAAGAGTAACTATCTAAATTCCCCGCCCTACGAAAAGCCCAGAGCCTCTCCAGGATAATGGCCAAACCGATAACGGATCCGGCCAGAATAGGGATCATAACCGGCCCGCCTTTGACTATCAATTCAAACATTCCCCAGCTCCTTTCATACGGATGAAACACTTGCACAATTCCGATAAGTGCAAGGTGTAAATACAAATGAACATGCCTTGTTTTAAAGGATATGCAAGGATGCTAAGTACGCACTTGCGTAATTCCAGTGAACGCAAGGTGCGAATACTAATAACACATACCCGATTCTTCCACTCTAACCGGGCGTCGCGTGACCCCGCTCACAAGATCAAAACGAATTCCCCCTTCGGTCTGCCTGCCGAAAATGCCGCCGCGATCTCCGCGGCGCTTCCGTGTTTTACTTCTTCAAATTTCTTGGTGAGCTCCCTGGCGCAAGATATTCGGCGGTCTCCGAATATCTCGGAGATGTCATCCAGAGATTCCCTGATCCTGTGGCAGGATTCGTAACAAACCACGGTAAAATCGAACTCCCTTAATTCCGCCAACCGCTTCTTTCTCGCCTGTCTGCGATTGGGAAGAAACCCTTCGAACAAAAATCTGTGCGCCGGTTTTCCGGAAGCCACCAGTGCAGTGGCCAAAGCGGTCGGCCCGGGAATAACGGACAAGGGAATGTTATTCTCTATCGCAAGATTGATAATATTATACCCCGGATCGAGAATCCCCGGCATCCCGGCGTCCGAAATGAGGGCCACGGAAAGCCCGGCGCGCAATTTTTCCAGAAGGAATTCGGCTTTAGTCAGACGGTTGTGCTGAAAAAAACTGGTCAGAGGGGCGTGAATGCCGTATTTCGCAAGCAGTATGCGCGCATGCCTGGTATCCTCGCAGGCGATCAGATCCGCCTGTTTCAGGACTTCCACCGCCCGGAAAGAAATATCTTTTAGATTACCTATCGGCGTCCCTACAATATAAAGCATTGCTCGCAGATCCTCGCTCCCGATTGCGGGATAAGGTCACTCTACGGTGACCGACTTTGCCAGATTTCGCGGCTGATCGACATCACAGCCTCTTTTGACGGCGATATGATAAGCAAGAAGCTGTAAGGGGAGAACCGCGATAATGGGAGAGAAAAATTCGTCCGTTTTCGGGATATAAACCACTTCCCGCGTAAGCTCCTTTATTTTATCGTCACCTTCGCTGGCAATGACGATTATCCTTCCCCGGCGGCTGCGGATCTCCTGGATGTTCGATATCATCTTTTCATATACGGCCGATTCGGGGGTTATGCAGACTACCGCCCGGTATTCGTCGATCAGGGCGATCGGCCCGTGCTTCATTTCTCCGGCCGCGTATCCTTCCGCCGGAATATAGGATATCTCTTTCAATTTCAGCGCGCCCTCCATGGCGAGCGGAAAATTGATGTTTCTGCCCAAAAAAAGAAAAGAACCGAAGTGAGAATGCCTTCCCGCCAGCTTCTTGATCCCTTTCTGTTCCGACAGGACGCGTTCCTGCAAACCCGGGCATTTACCGAATTCCCGGAGCAGGACTTCTATCCTTGACCGCGGCAAAGTGCCCTTCAAAGAAGCCAGGTGCATCGCTAAAAGGTACATGATGCTTACCTGCGCGGTATAGGCCTTCGTAGAAGCCACGCCGATCTCGGGGCCAGCGTGGGTATAGATAACCCCGTCCGATTCCCTGACCAAGGTCGACCCCAAGACATTACAGATGGACAATACCAGGGCGCCTTTAGCCCTGGCTTCCCTGACCGCGGCAATAGTATCGGCGGTCTCCCCGGACTGGCTTATCGCGATAGCCAGAGTGTTCGGCCTGATAACGGGGTCCCGGTAGCGGAATTCGCTGGAGACGTCGGCGTTAACCCCCAGGCGGCAGAACTTTTCCAGCGCGTATTTGCCGGATAACCCGGCGTGATACGCCGTGCCGCAGGCGATAATCTCCACGTTCTCAACGGCGGAGAGTTTCTCTCTGGATATCTTCAACTCATCAAAATGTATTTCCCCTTTACCGGCAACGCGGTGTTCCAGCATGGCCGCCAGCACCTTAGGCTGTTCGTTTATTTCCTTGAGCATAAAATGAGGCCACCCCTGTTTCTGGGCGGAAGAGATATCCCAGGAGATATGTGCGGCCGGTTTTTTCACTTCTTTGCCGGAGGCGAGGCCGATCACCTTGATACCGTCCGGAAGGCAAACCGCCATTTCATTGTCATCGAGAAACATAACGTCCTGGGTGTGCTCCAGAAGAGCGGAAAGATCGGAAGCCAGCAGGCTGCCGATAGCGCACGACGCGGCTACCAGCGGACTGCCAGACCTGGCCCCCACCATCTTGCCCGGTTCCTGCTCCGAGATCACCGCTACGGCGAACGACCCCCTGAGACGCAGCAGCGCCGACCTGACAGCTTCCTCCAGGGGCAATTCTCGGTAAGCATCCTCTATCAAATGCACGATCACTTCGGTATCGGTCTGGCTGACGAACTTGTGCCCCAAATCCCTCAGTTCTTTTTTCAGTGCGGAGAAGTTCTCGATTATGCCGTTGTGAACAAGGGCTATCTTCCCTTTGCAGTCCGTATGGGGATGCGCATTGACCCGGTTAGGCTCTCCGTGCGTAGCCCAGCGGTTATGCGCGATGCCGCAGGTCCCGGACAACGGCTTCACTTCCAGCGATCTGATCAATTCCCTTACCTTGCCCGGCATCTTGCGGACAGACAACCTATTCCTGGCTCCCGACTGCACGCAGATACCGCAAGAATCATAACCGCGGTACTCCAGCCGGCACAACCCGGTAAGAAGTATCTTCTGAGACTGTTTACTGCCCGTATATCCCACTATGCCGCACATGCTTTTCTTCCCCGTTGTCTAAAAACAAAAAGGTTACGCCGTTTCCGGCATTCTTCTGGTTCTTGATATCCGAAAACAACGTAACCTTTCCGTCGCAAAAGAACTTCTGTATATCTTCGGTCTTCGAGATTCTGAAATAAGAATCGCGGGGAACAGCGCGCCGCAACCGGGAGTCTCTTTGCCCCGCATCCTCAATTCTTTTATCGCTGCATATCCCGCTGCCCGGGGGCTCTGTGCTGCGATCTAAACGTCCCCAACCGGATTTTCAATGCCTGCGCTGCGTCTTCTTTTCGCAGCGCATATTTTTCTATCGGCATTGATCCCGCGAGTGCGATGAAAAGTCCGGAAGGACTTTTCGAGCGGTTACGAACGGGAGAACCGGATCCCGCTGCCCGGGGGCTTTGTGCTGCGATCTAAACGTCCCCAACCGGATTTGAACCGGTGCCGAGAGCTTGAAAAGCTCTTGTCCTAGACCAGGCTAGACGATGGGGACTGAAGTGTCAATAAACGCTTGAATCTATCGTTACCCTTGTAACCCTTAATCTCATTCTCTCTTCGCCGGGCTTCGCTTTTGCTAAAAAATCCTTCCCGATATACGACTAGAAACGGACCGCGTGCTTTTGTCGCACGCACGCTATTTTGATTGTGCCGCTTAAGCCGTTTTTCTATGTCTCCGCAACTACCTATATAATGCCGCCCGGCTTCATTTTGAAGCACGTATACGTAATACATCATACCAGAGAGCTTGTCCCGCTTCCTCAATTCTTTTGTTGCTGCGGGATCCCGCAAAGCGGGAAAAAGCTCTTGTCCTAGACCAGGCTAGACGATGGGGACTGAAGTGTCAATAAACGCTTGAATCTATCGTTACCCTTGTAACCCTTAATCTCATTCTCTCTTCGCCGGGCTTCGCTTTTGCTAAAAAA
>JBAZDY010000032.1:0-15670 GCA_041654215.1 Candidatus Omnitrophota bacterium | reverse complement strand
GGATAATCTTATTCTATTAGAAGGACTTTGTATGCGGTTTGATCGGGAAGGATATTCTCCGGCAAAGACTATGGAGTGCCTGAAAGCCCGTATAATTTACCCGGGCATCGAGAATGATTTGAGTTTTGGAAAAGCGTTGAATGCCGCGGATAATTTCATGAAGGAACGCCGCGGATGGTTCAAGGTTTCCTATCCTCGTACTTCCGCTAAAAGAAAAGCGACCGGCAGTTTGCGCAAAAATAACCGTGACGGCGGGAATATAACGTCTGCAACAGGCGAAGGCATAATTACCGTGTATCCGGGGTATTTCAAAGACGATTCCCGGTCTGCGCTTTACAGAAGCGTGATAAAGCAGGGGTTGAAGGTGTTCGGGCAAGTGGTCGTTTTGGTGATGGCGTTTCCGGAAGAAACGCGGGAAGATTTCGCGCAAAAAGTGGAAAGGATGAGCGCGTTGACACAGGGTATCTCCAATGTAACAGTAACCGGGGTATTCAATCGGGAGGAATTGCCGGAATTCTTTGCCAGGAGGAGTATCCATCATTTAATACGAAAAATATATAGCGATTTACCGGGTTCTTTCAACATCGGCTACGAGGAGTCGATTGCCAGAGCAAATTATGAAGAATACGGGCTGGATACGGTGTTTATACTACCGGAGGCGAAACACCTGGAGATAAATGAACGGTTGTTAAAACCTTTTGTTCTGGCTTTCCGCGACATGTTGAAGAATCAAGGGGTCTCCGTTCCGGCAGTGGGGGTTTTGGATAGCAGCACGGTTAAGCTGCTTATCCCGCGGCTGCGTAACCGCAATCCCCTTCAGAGAGAAGAGCGGATTTATGGCGTTGACATAGATGTCAGAAGGGGCAGGGACCCGCCTGTTGCAGCCCAGAATACCGACAGCATTTATTTCCCGCGCAATTATCCGCAGCAGTATACTCCGAACAGACATACGGCTTTTTATGCCGGGACATTCGATCCTTTCACCAACGGGCACCTGGAAGTTGTGCGCAGGGCGTCGGCGATGTTCGATTTTGTCTATATCGGTATCGGGCCCAATCCGGATAAGGCGGGTAAGCAGTGGTTTTCGCGGCAGGAGAACAAAGCGATGGCCGAATTTTGCCTGGAAACCGCCGGGATTACTAATGTAAAGGTTATTTATTACGATGGGTTGACGGTTGATTGCGCGCGCAGTCTTGGCGCGGGTGTGCTCTTGCGCGGTGTCAGGGATTACAAAGATTTGAAGAGCGAACTTCCTCTTGCCTGGGCAAACCTTTTACTGGCTCCTTCGATACCGACGGTATTCCTGGTGCCGTATATTTATACCAATGTCAGTTCTTCCTATGTCAAGGAATTGTTGCGAAAGGGCGCGCCTGTGGAGGCGCTCAGGTGGGCGCTCCCCGGTAACATTCTTCAGCCACTGCTGAACCGCTACGGTGAGCGGGGAGGGATGGATTATCCGGCGGATGTTCCCGGAACTTTTGACGGCGGCGCCCGGACGGATATGTTTGAGAATTATTCCTGGCTGGGGCGTTTGGGATATGATGGAAAAATCCCGGTTTCCAGCCTGCCGCAATGGTGGAAAGCGCAAATAAAGCCAAAAGGCGAAGACAATGGATATTTGGGAGCAGTCCGTAGTGACGGAGGTGTTCACGCAATCAAGGGTTCTATATTTATGCTCGCGGGTTTTGTGTTTCAGGGAGTATGGGGCGGAACATTATTCGGGGCCGCGGTATTATTCTTTATAAGCGAAGATGATATCGCGGAAAAGTCCAAGGAAGAGCGTCCGCTTCTATATTTAATGCTGGCAGGCGCGATTATACCTTTAGGTCTATTATCGTATGTCTCCGGTTTAGATTTTCCGGCAGGAATATGCTGGGGGCTTACGATAACATGCTTCGATATAGCCGGAAGGTTACATTCTAAATCCCAACCTCAGATTACCGTCGCCGGCAATTTAGACGGTGGCAATATAAAAAAGACGTCGTCTCCGGTGGAAAGAATAGATGGGGGGAGAGAATTGCCTCCACTCCTTGCTTTCGATCAGGGTATCCCTTCTTTACGCTGGGAATTAGGGATGTGGAGGCTTCCCAAAGAGATGCAAGAATTATTGCGCCGTCCTTGTAAGATAAAAGTCAAGAAAATAACCGGATTATCGGCTGAAACTCTGTCCAGACCTGCCGTTGAATTACTTAGACAAAAAAACAGGTTGGCGAATCTTGGTCTCTTAAATCTTCAAACTATTTACCGGGCGGAGTTGAACCAAAATACTTCTTTGCTTCTAATCCCGGATCAAAGAGATTTTAACTTAGAAGGATTTTTTGAGATTTTTATGGATAAGAACACACGGAAAACAATTGGTTACGGTCTCAGCCATTTATTTGGAGGAGACCTGTCTTTAGGCATGCACTTTTTTAAAGAATACAGGTCAAAACACAGAGCAAGGGAAATCTTTCCTTCGCGGCTGGCGGTTGTAAACAGTATTTTTAAGAGTAACGAATACAATTTGGACAGATTAATTATTCCTTCCCGCCAGATTAACAACCCGGATGCTTTAGGGGCCGGCGCGTTAATATTTTATCTTAGGTTTGGGTTCCGGCCGGAGGAGGAACAGTTGAACAATGTTGCGGTGAGGATTATTGAAGGAATAGTATATAACGGAGAAAGGATACAGACGGACATTCTAAGACTATTTTCGCAAACAGCATTGAATCTGCCTTTAGAGAATACCAAGGACGGCGGATATGAGTTAGAAATCCGGGAAAGCCCTGACGCGCAAGGAATTATCTCCCCCCAGCTAAATACAGGAACACGAGAAGAGCAAGACGGCGGGCATACAGAACCGGCCGGAGGGCGGAAAAGAACAGGCAAAGATGGGGGGGCCGATGATAAAAATATTCTACCGCGTCTGCTACAGATATTGTCTCATGTGTGGAATCGGGCAGTCAAAGAATTTCTTCTACGCGCATCTCCTGAGGTTTGGATTCTTTCCAACAATATCCCCGAACAGGCCTTAAACGTCCTTGTCGATCTCTACGGCGTCGATCTCGCACGGTCTGTCAAGCAGGACCGGTATAGAGATTTATATATGGCGGTGAATATATGGGATGCGGTATTCTGTGAAAATCCCGGGCGCCGGCCTGCTCCATTACGCTGGTCATCTGAATACGGGAAACCTCTGCGCAGTCTTGCCAGGCAGGCGTTTTATAATGATATCCCATATTTCGGGGAGAACACGGCGTCCCAGCGGGCTCATTTTGACGCGCGCGCGCGCGCGTTTCTGGAACAGGCCAGGAAAGGCGGGATGATTGTTTATTGGCATTCCGACCGGAAGGGTTTTGTGTATACGGTATACGACCCTGATGAAAAAGTGCGTGCCCGCGTCTGCCTTAAGCTTGCCATCGGCATCATTGCCGCTGAGATTGAGTCCTATTATACGGATAGTAATGCGGAATATTTGGTAGAAGCCTGTAGAAAAGGCTCTTTATTTCAAATAAAAGCGCAGCGTCATTATTGCGGCGGGTTTTTATATCCGAAAGGGTTGGCATATCAAACCCGGAAAGAGGCCGAGGACGAATTAGTGCTTTTAATCCAAGGAGTTTTTCAGGAAGGCCGTGATATTTATTCCGCGGCCGGACAGACGCTCACTTTACGTGATTTGCTGTTTGCCCTCTATTGGCACAACGTCGCACAAGCGTCGATCGCCGCGGTATCCGGCGCGCAAGAGAGCGAAGATTATTCTTTATCCGAGGAGGATGTGCTTAGTATCGAGCTGAAGGAAAGCTTTCAGGCTTTGCGCGAATTTGCCGGAGCGCGCAAGCTTGCTATCGGGGCATTGACTTTAGCTGTATACCGTGTGATGAAAGACTCTCAGTCATATCAACCGCATTTTTCGGATATCATAGAAGTCTTAAATAAAAATACCCGGCGTATTCTTGAAGAGGCCGGCAAGGCGCAAGAACAACTTGATAAACGCGAGCCTGAACGGGCAGAAGAAGAACATAAATCAGATATTTCTTATGAAGAGAGACTGCGGGCGCGCCACACCCTGTTCAGACTGGGATTGCCTGTAGCCCGGGAGACTATTCATTTAG
Organism: Candidatus Omnitrophota bacterium; assembly: GCA_041654215.1. GTDB lineage: Bacteria > Omnitrophota > Gorgyraeia > Gygaellales > Profunditerraquicolaceae > Undivivens. The sequence continues at coordinate 11,579 of JBAZDY010000032.1, read as the reverse complement.
CTCTTTCTCCAGGAGCTGAAGGCGAACTGAACAAGAGAGTCAAACTACTGGAGAAAAACAATATCCTTATTTCCACGGTTTCTTTGCAACTGGTTGGCGATTTGAAGCTATTAAAGGATATGATGGGCGTGTGGCGTATGTTCGGTATTGAACCCGATTGCCGAAATTTTACTTATATGAGCAGAATCGGAAGTGTTTTTGAGATAATTGAAATGCTCTTCCGAGAGAATTTCCCGCTTACAGTCCATCACCTTAGGGTGGATTTACCCATCGCTATACTTAAGAACAGTTTGAAGAAAGAACTTGAGAGGCGGGATCAGCCTTTTTTTGTCTTTGAGCGCAAAGCGCTTACCAGTCCGCCGCACGTTGCTACCAGCGAAGAAAAGGTTGTGGAAGAGATGTTGGTACGTAACGGTATATGCGGAGAAGGATATGGTTTGCCGGACGGTATTATCGAGGCGCCAAACAAGGAAGAAGAAAAAATATCGGTTTCGGGGATCGAAGTGAAAATGTGGTCCGACTTTTCCTGGATGAGACACTACGCGATCATTGCTCATCTGCGCACGATAGAGAAAAACTCTGAAGAGGAAAATTCCGGATTTGAAAATGATTTTAACCCTTTGTTGATAGCTTATTTAGATAAAGATTGGGCCCGGGTGAAGAAAATTCTGCAAACGCACGAGTCTGATACCTCTTTGCTTGATAATATACCGTTTTTACAGGTCGAAGGCATCTGCCGTTCTTTGCACGGGTTAGAAAAAAGAAATCCGCGTATTCATTTCACCGGCATGGTGTATTTAAAGCTACCGGAAAATTCTTCCTATATACAGGAAATTATCAATTTCTACAATACACATCCCGGATATATCGGATACGGATTCAAACGTTTGGTACCCGTGGTTGTGTCTAAACATAATGGGACTAATAGTAGCGGCGCCCAAGACGGCGGCAGGGCGGTTTTGCCGCCGGAGCTGGAAAAACTTGAAAGAGAATTGCTGGCATTGGTAACGCCGGAAAAATACGGATATGGAGAATATCTAAGATGGGGAATTATCGATTCAGGAGCGAGGATTGTAGCTCCGGAGGAATTGTTCAGTGGCGGATACGGAAGCTGTATATGCGCCCCCTATATGTTGTTCAGGAAGATAAACGCGCTGGGAATAGATTTTGAGGCGATATCCGTTATGAGCCTTACATTACCGTGGACAAATGAGGGCAAAAGCCTTAGTTATATTCCTCATGTCCTGCCCGTATTTTATTTTAATGAACAATGGTATGCGGCGGGAATAACGCCGTATGACCGGATTATTTTCGGCAGGAGAGGAATTTTCGCGGTGAAAAAGAACAGCATAAGGGATTTTATCAGATCTACCGTATATGATGAGTACACTTTCTCCGAATACCAGGAAGAACTTGCGGAGCATGTTTCTTTCAGTCTGGTTCATGATGTTCGGGCGGTATCACAAAATGACATTAGTTTCGGAGTCCCTCTTAAGTATTTCACGGGTAATGTATTTTTAGCCGCGCGCTTTCTCTGTTCTCCTCAGGAGGAGACTTTCAACATTGAATTAAAATGGGATAACGCTGTATTCAATCCCAAGAAAGGCTTTTTTATAGAACAAGCAAGAAGAGAAATAGTTGTTACGATCAGCGAGAATAATTTGCCGGAAGTTAAAGAATTTATGCGTGAGCAGCATCCGGTATCCTTGCGAAAAATGTTAACGGGGAAGCTTTTTAAAAGCGAGTATCTTGATGTGAAGCCTTATATGTCTGGTGATCAGCGGCGGCTTCAATCCGCTATTGAGAAAAGCGCGGAATATCTGCGCAATGCCGTTTTACATTTGTCTCTTAGAAAAATGCGTGAAGACAATCTGGCGGCAGAATTAAGCCGTTTAAGGGCCGGATATCTGTTAGGCAGCGGGAAAACGGCGGACGGCGGGGAACGCGGGGTTTGCGAGAGCGATATGAAAGCGGATAGGGCGGAGGTAAGTTTACAGCCGGTTGTTTCGGGAAAGTATGTAAACAAAGATGTAATAATCGATTCCTGCGAGGGCTACCGCGAGTCCGAAGTATGGCAGGTTATAAAGAATTCTCTTTCTTTGATAAAGAAAAATAAGGAATGGGGGAATATTTTTGCAGACAAGGGACGGACAGCCGAGTTCTACTTTGTATTCTACAAGGATACAGATAAACATAATATATTTCTCGATCATCGACGCGACGGTGTTGTTTATTTACCGGTCTCTATCCTTGATGCGGCGCTTAAACCTTCTAACAGTAACAGGCATAATATCCTTACTTTTGCTTTCCGGCATCAGCTTAATTCGCTGCACCCCGCGGATGAGGAGGATATACTTAGGCAGGACGTCAATTTCTTCCTGCGTCTGCACAGGATAGAACGGGAGGGTATAATTCGCGATCTCGACGGTTACGACTATCCGGCTCTCGGCAGACTTTCCGGGATAAACGATGCTTTGGAAGATGTGGATATCCCCGGACTCTTTAATATCGTATTCGGGGAGAGGCGCGATTTCTACATCCCGGAACCGGAAAATTTACAAAAGCGGCTTACTTCACTTTTTGAGATTTACGGCAGGCACGATATAGATGTCACTGAAGGGATACTTGCGGCTTTATGCCTGGATTTATCCTATATCTTTATCCATAAGCAGAAAGCAGATACGAATATCCCCTTAGACGATTTGTTGGATGTTCTTGAGGCAGTTGTTCTTTGGAAAGATTTGCAGCCCCAAGTCAATATAGGAACATTTTTAAGGAAAATGGAAGAGTTGGCGGCCGAGAGTATATGGGGAATACGCTCCGGTAGAAAACAACGGAATGTCTTTTTGCGCGGCTTCGTCATAGATACGTTCCAAGAGTTCTCCCGGATAGTTAGAAAGGCCCGGCAGAAAAGACAAAGGGCCGGCGCGCAGCAATACGAACGCTACCTTTCCCAGATTCGGGGCATTCTCGGCGTTGTTTCAGGAGTGCATAAATTCAATCTGGTATTCAGGGATGAAATAGATATCGGTTCAATTCAGGAATTAAGCAGGGTTTTCTATTTTAGCACCGGGGCGCCGAAATATTCCGCGGAGAAAGAAATGGACGGTATGGGGAACAACAGCAGGGGAGTTCATACGTTATATGAATTCAAGTTCTCCGCCTTTTTCAAGCATTTATATGAACAAACCGCCGGCTTCAACAAACATGTCTCCGTCTTCAGATTGTTATACGACGCGCACCGCGGAGTCCTGCCTTCTTTGCCGGATTCAAGAAAGTTAAACAGCGTTAAGAATTTTGTCTATCACGCTGAGAATGATATAGGAGGGGTTTCTTATTCTCTGGAAAGATTTGTGAATAATAACGGAGAGTCGCTGCATCCTTGCGAAAGAGAGCCGCTTAAGAAACGTTTCTCATGGGATGAAGACGGAATTACTGCGCGCTTGTCGCTGAAAGAATTCAGGAATTGTTTACTGTTTATGGCTTCGGAATACGAGGAGGAAACAAATCGTATAAAAGAAACTCAGAGAAGCATAAAGGGAAAGGTAAAACGGTATATCCGCAGAGAATTCTCTGAGCTCATTCCTTATTATCCCGACGGAAACTTCGATATTTACATAAGCATAAGTAATCCCAAGCGCGGTGGTTCCGAGAGCCGGGATGAATTGGGATCGGAGTGGCAGATGAGAATGAGCGCCCGCGACGGCGGCCGGCATAAAGCGGATGATACTCTGAAAATTCTGGAACGCATTGATCCCGAGGCAATATTGGAAGTGGTCGAGCGGATTATCAGAGACCACAGAAACGGTTCCCTTTCCGCAGAAGACGCGGTGAACGGACTTTTGGGGATTAATTACGCGCTGGTGCCGCACATTTTCAGGGCCGAAGCGGACGAAATGTTCTGGCTCGCCGGCCGGCTCACCGAGTTGCGTGGGTGTATAGCCGAGGTTCTCGGTTCCGGTTCCTTGCGCGGGATATATACCCCAAAAAATAACCGGGAAGCGGCTCGGCTTTATGCGTTTGCCTCGCGCGATTATCGCAATGCCGGCGATTCGAGAAAGGAGATTGAATGCGCGGAGATATCTTTGGAATTGGACGCCGCCTCCGGAGACAGCGCGCAAACCATTAAATCCCTGATATTCGCGGCGCGGATACACCGTGAACTTGGCAATTTTCTTAAATCCGCCGAATATAATCTGCGCGCAGCCGAATTAGCGAATCGGAGAGATGAAGCGGGATGCGAAGATAAAGAAATGGAATTCGCGCTGAGATGCGTAAATATCGCCTGGAGAGACCTGTTTTCGAGCGACAGATTCAGCGATACGATAGTCGAAAAAGTCTCTCTTGCGTTTGTGATATGGGAAAAGTTCGGGGATTTCTGGAAATGCGCGATCGCGGCGCAAGGTATAGCATCGTGGTATTTTCACGCCGGGGAATATTTATTGGCCGCTCAGTACAACGAGAAATCGGCGGGATATTGGTTAAGGCTGAATGAAACGGAGAAATTCGAAAGGCAGTTTCGTTTCGCGATCCTGAATTTTGCCGAAGGGGGAATGCCGCGGGAAGCGCTGATGGCGCAGGAGCGGGCGGCGGGTTTATTGGAGGCATTGGTTGAAGATTCGGAAAGAAACATGTTTTCCGGCGGCGTCGCCGCCCGGCTGAGGAATATCAGAATTCCCGGCTGTGTCAACGAATCGTATGACGGCGGAGAGACATATCGGTTCATTATGGATAATCCCGAAGAACTGGAACGATTTTCATGCGCGGACGGAGGGATCAAACCGGGGATGTGGGAAGACGGGGAGAGAATAGAAGATATACCGTTTTTAGCCCGCGAGGTTTTGTCGTTGCTTGATCTATTGGCTCCTTCGTGCGTCCCGGGAGTAAAACTCGTGGACGAGTTTGAATCCGGACATCTGCGTTTTCGCAGACTGGAACTTCCCGCCGCTGAGCAATTGCCGGGTTACCCGATGAGAGGATTGGGGCTGCTCAAGAAAGTGCTCATTAATCGGGGTATGTATTTGGACGCAATCGACCGTCCGGGAACACAGTTTGATTTTGCATATAATGAAAAGGGATATCCTGTCGGTATATTTCCCGCTATTTCCGAGGAACAGGAGGAACTCCTGGCTAAAATTTGTGAAGATGCAATGGAGGCGGATATAACCTTGCGCTGGTTGAATCTCGAACCGTTCTATTTCGATATACCCGCGATCGGCAGCCCGGAGGAAAATGAGCGCTGGGAGCAATTCGTTCAGCGGCTAAATCGGGATATGCGGGCATTGTATCACTATGCCGAATCAACATCCCGTTTTTATAACTTGCTGGATACGCAGATGAACCGGAATCTGTATGTGCGCGCGTCAATAGATTTAATCGGGAAGACGCATTACATAAAGCCGGTATTGTACCGTGTAGAAACCGGGTATTTTGAACTGGGTGAGATCACTGCCGATGTTTTATCTGAAAGCGGACGTTCCGCCGCATTTATCCTTCCTTTGTTACCGACCGTGTATGACCCCTACATTAATTACGAAGCCGACAAGGTGTATTATTCAGCAGTACTCAGACAGTTGTCGAAAGGTCATAAAGTCCTGGTTGTCGGTCCGGGTTCCGGGCTGGAATTGCGAATTGCTGCTTTGCTGACCGGCGTCCCCGTGTATGCCATCGGCAAAAATCCGTTTGAGGTTTTGAGTTCCACTCTTATTCCGAGGCTTGAAAAGGGGTTTCGGATACATGCCATACTGGGGGATAACATCGTTTCTCTGGAAGGACAGCCTCGGTTTAGAACGCTTTTTGACCGGGTGCTCTTTAATGCCCCCACGACAAGGGTATATAACGCTCATCAAGACAGGATACTCACCATGTATCGTTGTTCTAAAGACGGGATAGGCCTGGAAAGTATCCACGACGGAGATTATGGGGGGGAGGGTCTTAAACGTTTTGCGCGGGGTCTTCGTAATGTTGTAAGTCCACAGGGGAACGCCGTGGTCTGGAACCAGAATGTTGCTGTGCACGTGTGGACGGCATTCTATTATGCCGGCAATATTTTCTGCATACAGCCTCTTTATAACCATGATAAAGTCAGAGTGGATTTAGGCGAGCTTATAGTCAGGTGCGCCGGAGATTTAAACAATATCGTGCGGGAAGAAAAACAGTTCCATGTTGTCAGAATCCGCGGGATTGAAGTTGAAGGAGCGAGTGACGGCTCAGTCATGGGTAATTATGTGTTGGTGGCCAGTCCTTCCGATTTGGGGCAAGAGCAGGAAGCATGCGAACGGTTGAAGGTTGCAGTCCCGGGTGATGTCATTTCCGCGTATCTTTGTTTCTCTGTTCCCGATTACCCGGTACTGCAGGATATGGCACAGATAAAAGGGCCGCAATCAACATATCTGGAGCAGCTTATTTCCGCATATTTTTCCTTAACGAAATATCCTAAAGAAGCGCAATGGCAGTTTTCTGCGCCGATAGTAGAGCAGGATATTGCGCCTCTGCCGTCCAGCCGCAGAAACAGTCTTGATGGAGGATGCATATTCGTGGACCGTCTCCATCTAACAGACGGAGGAGTAAAGGGTTTTGCCAGAACTGTCCCTCAAAAAAGAGAATTGAGTAATTTGGGGCAGTTCTGTTGTAACTTCCCGCCACCGAAGGAGATAAAAATGATGGATCTATCGATCTATAAAGGCATTGGCGCGCCTTCTGGCTCTGCGGGGATGTTATTAAGCGCTGTTTTTGTTCATCTCATGGATACATTCCCGGCTGCCGGTTATTTTGAGATGGCAGGAGTTTGTATCGACAGCAGAGAATTATGGAAGATTATCCGCAGCCGCCTCGCGACACTAAGATGTAACAGCGCGCGCGTAGAGGACCGGAAGCTTATATCAGGTAAAGTTATGAAAGCGGGCTTGCCCGGCTGCGTTAAAGAAATAAAAACGCGTCTGCCGGCAGTGCCGGATGAGCAGTGGCGGGAGGCAGCGCGCCAGGCGCCGGCTAAAGATATATCGGGAATTCAGGATTTGATATCGGTACCGGGGATCCCCGCAGAAGATATTCATGATGGCGGGGCTGTTGAGGAATGCGCACGCAGAATAGACGCGATTATCCCCCGAGGGAATCCGGAAGGGTTGAGCGCGGATGATTTCTCGCGTTTCGTTCGGGAGAGCCGGCCTGAATCCGCGGCTGAGTTTGGAAAATTGAAAGATTATATTGCTGCCGAGAGTGCCCTGCGGAACGAAACCGGTATTTTAGCCGTATCCTTATTCGGACTTTACCTGGAGAGTAAAACCGGCCCTCCGGAAAGCAGCATTTCCGCGTTTCCTGTCGGCACTGCCGTATCCTTCCTCTCATCTTTGCGCATCAGCAATTCGCATATCATTTACTATCTATTGTATCATTTTCTGTCCGCGTATTTTCAGAAAAACCGCCGTGTTTCCTCTCTGATAAAAAAATTCATATCCGAAAATAAACCTCCCGAACTTTCCGAAGACGACTATTATACCGTTCTGATCGGGGAGACGTTCGCGTTTTTCGAAGAACTGTCTGCTCGAAAAGAAATCTTCCCGCATATTTACATGCCTCTTCTTCAGCACGCTTATTTCCAGACACAGAACCGGGAGCTAAAAGAAATTATCGTCAAAAGATGGGAAGCTTTGCACGGCTCAATGAGCGTATCCATCCCCGGAGCGGAAGGATCCGTGGCCCAGGGGGGATCATACGCGTATATGGATATGTATGTCTCCCGTATAAGCAGTATGCTGAAGTTATATTTGGCCCTTAAGAAAAAACATATTAACGTGGTTGAATTCGGAGGGGCTGACGGAAAGGCGGCAATGAAGCTGGCTGAGACTTTGGATTCGCGGTATACGGTATTCAGCGTGGATTACACCTATTATTATTGGGTGGTTGAGAAAAACGGGAAATGGTTTTTATTCGATGCCGATACGGCATTGCAGCAGCCCGTCCACGCGGAAGCGAACGAGATGGGAATATTAAAGGAGGATATACGTTCTCTCCAGCAGGAGCACGATGTTGAAAAGAAGGGTGCGGCAGTATATTCCACAGGTATCCAACAGCAATGGTACGTCTTACCGCATGGAGGCACAGCGTATATTTTTTGGCATATTCACCCTGAGGTTGCCGTGTATATAAGTAAAAATATGAATTTGAGAATGCTTAGAGGTAATTTTCTGCGGGACAGGATTTTAGGTATTCCTTATGGAGATGTGTCTCTGGCGTATTCTATCGGGACTTTAAGCGGGGATACTGCCGGCGGCAGGCCGTATGCCGGCGATGAGACTAAGATGTATATCGCGGCAAATATATTGGGGAATTTGCATGAAAACGGAGTGTTTTATTCCTGGTACGCGGGAATGTCGGGAGGAGTTGAGATTACTTATCAAAGAAAGGGCGATGTGTTTTTCAGGATGGATTTGTTCGACAGGGTCGGGAGTCTTAAGGATGTAAACCGTGTTCTTGAGGCAAAAATACGCAGGACCGAAGAAGGATGGAGATGCGGGATAGAGCGTTCAGGGAATACCGTTCAAACCACGCTCATCCCCGAAGAGATTATTGAATGTATAACATGTTTAAAATACGTCAGTCATAAAATTGATGAGAGAGCGCTGAAGAAAAAGATAGAGGAACTTTTGGCGGAAATTCCTGATTTACATCTGAAAAATCCAGTGCAGATGGTTCTAACCGCCATTACCGCTTTGCCTGCGGAATATCAGCGTTTTACCGGCAGGCTGATGGCGGCGCTTAATAAAGATGAAATATACTGCCGGCTGCTGGAATGTTTTGTTATTGAGGACAAGGGATGCACGCGGAAACTGAGAGCCGAAAAAGGCGATACCAGAAAGGCGTTAGCCGAGCTTATTCGGGACGGTTTGCTTACGGAATCGCCGATGAGCGTTTCCGGGAAGGGAATGTCCGTTGTGCGGGGGCTTTTCGGCATTGTTTATACTGCCGAAGAGTTAGATGCGTTGCGGGAAAGAATTACAAAAGGCGGATATCTGGTGACTGATTTAGGCGGGAATACCGTGGCGCGTCTTTTACGGACAGCCGCGTTGCAAAATGCTGGAGACGGAAGAATTAAAGAAGCATTTACGATAATCGGGATATTAAAACGGGATTCATCTTTCAGCGGTATTCCGGAGGCAATCATCGGGGCATTGAATGAAAAGGCGTTTGCTGATGCTTTAAAAGATATCGATTCCTCGACGGAAGGCAGGATAAAGGATAATTTTGCCTTGCTTGCGGAAAAAGCAAATAGACAAAAAGGGGACGGCGGCCGAAAGAAAACAGCTTTACCAATAGCGCTGCGGGAGTTGTCGGAACTAATGAGTAAAGAATTGGGCTGGGATAAATACGGTTACGGGGAATATATTAAATATGGTGTTATCGAGCGAATAGTTGATGTTTTCTCTCCTCCAGAGGTTTTGAGCTGCGGGTATGGCGATTGCTGCCTTATGCCGCATTTTTTAATAGAAGGGATGAAGAAATTGCATATCACTGTTGACCATTTTAGAGTTCTTTCGTTGTTGCTGCCGTATGGAAAAGGCCGTGTGTTGATTCCGCATACTATGGCAGGCTTCGGGTTTAAAGGGCGGAATTACCTTGCCGGATTCAGCCCGTATGATGCAATGATCTTAGGAAAACGGGGAATTGTCCGCTGTTCAGCAGAACCGGAAGAGTTGGCCGCGGTTAATCTTAATAAGAAGAGAAGTTTAAGCGAATACTACGCTGATTTTATCTGTAAGGAAATAAGCTGCGGGAAATGCGGTAATTTGCCCAACGGCGAAATAGTTTTCCGAGAAACCGGGAAGATAAATGATTTGTCAGGTGTTACCACTGTTTGTGTCGGAGATCTCGATTTAGGTCTGCCGATGCGTTATTTTTATAAAGAAAACATATTGGAAAGAGTGAGGATATTACGCGTAGAAACAGGAGGAGATACATATTTTGCCGTCCGTATGCAGATGGATCAAATGAAATATAATGCCGCTGAGGGCCGCCTTGAGCAAACAGACGGGATAGATATTTTATTCGCCTGTCCTTGGGATGATCTGCCGAGGTTAAAGCAATTTGTGTCTTCACAAAGAGTCCCTGGTGGGCTTTACCGTATTTTATCGGATGAAACACTGAGGCCGGGCTATTTATTGATGGAGCCTCTTATGGAGGAAATTTCCGGCAGTGGAGTGGTCCTTGATGCCGCCGGGCGTAACGGAGAAAGCCTATATTATATGATTCTCAATCTCTTGTGCCCGGGAGAATCCGGAGAAGACAAGCTGAATAAATTACGTGACCAACGGAATAATTTCTTAAACCGGGCTTATAGAGGGGATCATTCTATCTCTTTATCCGACGGCGGCAGGTCGGCCCGGGAGAATTCTGGTTTTGAAGATTCCGGCCTGCGTGTAACTCGTATTCTTTTGAAAGAGGGGAGAGAATACGTTATCTGCGGCTGCAAATGGGGAACAGTGGAATTCTATTTCGAGGCCAACGCGGGAACAATGATGGATTTGTCGATCTATAAAGGCATTGGCGCGTCTTCTGGCTCTGCGGGGATGTTATTAAGCGCTGTTTTTGTTCATATCATGGATACATTCCCTGCTGTCGGTTATTTTGAGATGGCAGGAGTTTGTATCGACAGCAGAGAATTATGGAAGATTATCCGCAGCCGCCTCGCGACACTCAGATGTAACAGCGCGCGCGTAGAGGATCGAAAGCTTATATTCGGTAAAGTCATGAAAGCGGGCTTGCCCGGTTACGTTGAAGAGATGAAAACGCCTCTGCCGGCAATACCGGATGAGCAGTGGCGGGAGGCAGCGCGCCTGGCGCGGGCTAAAGATGTATCGGGAATTCAGGATTTGATATCGGTACCGGGGATCCTCGCGGAAGATATTCATGACGGCGGGACCGGACCGGCGGCCGTTTACAGGGACGGGATGCGCATATCGGAGCAGAATGTGTCGTATCTGAGGCCGGCCGGGGGAGGGTTGTATATATACAGGGCGGCTGCGGATGACGGACGCGGGGGGATGACTTTTGAAGTGTCGGTTTCTAATGACGGTCAAGGGAGAAATACTTACGCGTTGGAAAAAATATCCATGCGCAAGGAACGATGGGCAGAGAGCGGTTTCGGCAGGAAAATATTCGCGTTCGCCCTGGAGGAGATATTGTACAATCCCCGTTTTCACGCCTTTGAGCGGATAGATGAAATGAGCACCTCCGGGATATGCACGGAAGAACTCCGCCTGAGAGAGACCATCAAACGCTGGTTCAGCCTTGGCTTTGACCGGATAGAGCTGAGCCATATTGGGATGGAATATGAAGGGGAGATCGGCAGGCAGGTGCGTTTAAAGCGCATCCTCCCGAACGGTGATGCCCGAAGGTATCTTAATGAAGAAGTTTTGGTTGTTTCCCATCAGTTACTGCCGGAAAATGACTTCATCGAGGCGGAGATATCACTTTCGCAAACGGGGGATTTGCGAAAGATGGAGGAGTTGTTGGTTTCTTATTCAGGGAGAGACGCCGATAGACGGACTCCGGATTTCGACGTTTCTTGCGGAATGATATTA